>DDWY01000093.1:0-22612 GCA_002347705.1 Anaerolineaceae bacterium UBA2274
CGAAGCCAAGCAAGGGCATGGCTTGGGACGTTGTCGCTATCTTGGCAAAGTGAAGTTCGCGGTGCAGGCCTTCTTCACTGCGATGGCGCACAATTTGAAACGATTGGTCAAACTCCTGACAGGGGTCGGCTTCAAAGTGCAACCCGCTTCAGGCGCTTAACCCAGGGTGTATTGTCGGTGGTGGTCAAAAGGTAGGTAAAAAATAACCAAAATAAGGTGAATTATGAACACCCCTGAGGCATGATTGCCCCTGTTTTCGATGAAATTCCAGCTTATGAGCAGGCATTTTCACCTAATCTCTTCTTTTTTCAACAACCTCGGTTAGGTGAGCCTTATGCTAAAATCAAGAAAAAGTCCGGAGGTCAGGATGGAAATTTCGCTTGTGACGATTGAAAAGCCTGAAGCAATCAATTTTGTGCTAGGGCAGTCGCATTTTATCAAGACGGTTGAGGATGTACACGAAGCGTTGGTGAACACAGTTCCCGGCATCAAGTTTGGGCTGGCGTTTTGTGAGGCATCCGGCGAATGCCTGGTGCGGTGGACCGGTACGGACGAGGAGATGATCAAGCTGGCAAAGGAAAACGCTCTGGCGATTGGCGCCGGTCACAGCTTTATTCTGTTTTTGGGTGAAGGGTTCTACCCGATAAATATCCTTAAAACCCTGCAGAATGTACCGGAAATCTGCGGATTTTTCTGCGCAACAGCTAATCCAGCGGAAGTGATCGTCATGGAGACCGAATTGGGGCGCGGCATAATAGGCGTGGTGGACGGGTTTTCGCCGAAGGGTGTTGAGGATGAGGACGGGATCGCCTGGCGCAAGGGATTCCTGCGGACGATCGGGTATAAGTTCTAACTCAAACCTGGCGCAGCGGAAATTCAAGTTGTTTGACTATTCCTGAGACGGCTTTGCCGCGATGGCTTAGCTGATTCTTTTTGGCGGGTTCAAGCTCTGCCATCGTATTGTCAGTGCCATCCACCAGAAAGATTGGATCGTAGCCAAAGCCGTTATTTCCACGGAACTCAGGAATTATCTGCCCTGTGCAGGTCCCGTGGCTGGTGAAAATCTCCCCCTGAGGTGTGAGCAGCACAACTTCGCAGTGAAAGGCGGCACGCCAGGGACGGGGGAGGTCCTGCAGGCGTTCGAGCAGATACAGGCAGCGATCATGGCTGGTGGCTTTTAGATCCGGCAGGAATCGGTGCGAGTGGATACCGGGGGCACCCTGGAGGGCATCGACCTCGAGACCGGAATCATCTGCCAGGACCTGATTTTGTCCATCCTGCCAGTAAGCCTGGGCTTTGAGGAGGGCATTTTCAAAATAGGAATTTCCACTCTCAATGACATCATTGAATAGACCAAGATCGGCAGGGGTTTGCAGGGTCACATCGTATGGCAGAAAGATGGATCTGAACTCTTCGACTTTGTGGGGGTTGTTGGTGGCAAGCAGTAGTGTGGGGGTCATGGTCGGTGAGCAAGGTTTTAAGGGCATAAACTTTCTTGAATGATATAATCTTGTTTAGATCTTTAAATTGTAACTGACTATGGAAAAAACACATCACCCCCTACGCACCAACATTGGATACTTTTTTAATAAACCGATCGGTTTTTCCCGTGATTTTACGGTGGAATATCTGGAAGTGTTCATTGAACCTGATCTGCAACTTTTCAATCTGAGCGGGCGCTTTAGCTTTTCGCGCACACGCGAGGGGCTTCTGCTGCAAGCAGCTTTTGAAGCTGAGATCGACAGCCGCTGTAATCGCTGCCTTGATCCTTTCCGGGCAATACTCTCGACAGAGTTCGAGGAACTTTACGTTTTTGGCAACCGCACACAAGAAGAATTTGATGAAGAAATCATCCCTAAAGACGGCTACATAGACCTTGGAAGGCCTATAAGGGATTACCTCTTGCTGGATCTGCCCATCAACCTGGTATGCAAACCGGATTGCAAGGGGATCTGCGTGGAGTGCGGCGCTAACCTCAACCGTGAAATCTGCGAGCACACCGACAGCCGGATCATTTTAGACTAAGATAAACAAGCGTTTTTATTGGTGCGGTGGATGATAAAATACTCCATCGATTTTTTGTGAGGAGAATTGCCATGACTGAGAACATTTTGATTGCCATTGCCTGGCCTTATGCCAACTCGGACATCCATGTGGGGAATATCACCGGTTCCCATTTGCCTGGGGATATCGTTGCCAGGTATCACCGCCTGCGTGGGCGCAATGTGCTGATGGTCAGCGGCTCTGACTCGCACGGCACAGCCATTACAATTAAAGCAGATCAACTGGGAAAAGCTCCGGAAGAAATCTACAAACACTACCACCCAAGGTTTATTGAACTCTTTAAGAAACTTGGCATCAGTTACGATATTTTCACTTCCACCCACACTGAAAACCACTTTGATGTGGCACAGAAGGTGTTTTTAACGCTGCTTGAAAATGGTTACCTGAAGACGACCATATCCAGGCAGTGGTTCAGCCCTTCGCTTGGCCGCTTCCTGCCGGATCGCTACGTGGAAGGCACCTGCTACATCTGCGGCAATCCGGAAGCCCGCAGTGACCAATGCGAAAAGTGCGGCAATGAATTGGAAGCCGAAAAGCTGATAAATCCGCGCTCAAAAGTGGACGATTCAACCCCGGAACTCAGGGAAACCGAACACTTTTTCCTCGATTTATCCTCCCTGGAGCCGCAAATTGAGGAGTTTCTGAAAGCGCGGGAAAGTTACTGGCGACCGAACGTGCTCAGGCAATCCCTGGGGACAATCCAATCGGTGGGGCTCAAACCAACTTCCATCACCAGGGATCTCGATTGGGGGATTCCGGTACCCTTGGATGACTGGAAAGGCAAGAGCCTTTACGTTTGGTTTGAAGCAGTGATGGGCTACCTTTCATCAGCGATCGAATGGTCCAAACTGACCGGGAATAACGATGCCTGGCGGGATTGGTGGATTGATCCGAGCGCGAAGGCTTTTTATTTTATTGGCAAAGACAACATCACCTTTCACGCCGTCACCTGGCCGGCAGAGCTGCTTGGTATGGGCGATGGCTTTGACCGCCGCATGGGGACGGAGAATCCACAGCCGTTGGTCCTGCCGTACAATGTGCCGGCTAACGAGTTCATGAACCTGGAAGGCAGGAAGATCAGCGGCAGCCACAACTGGGCGGTTTGGGGGCTGGACGCGCTTGAAAGGTACGACGCGGACGCGATCCGCTACTATCTGACCAATGCCATGCCGGAACAGCGCGACACTGATTGGGATTGGGAGGAGTTCTTCCAGCGCAATAACAACGAACTGGTAGCCACCTGGGGCAACCTGGTAAACCGGGTTTTATCGTTTACATTCAAGAATTTTGACGGCAGGATACCCAACCCAGGGCAGCTGCGTGAGAGTGATGAAGCACTGCTGCAGGTGATCAAGGCCGGCTTCGACAGCGTGGCAATAAAGTTGGAGCAGGTGGAGTTGAAGGCAGGGCTGGCTGAGGTAATGGCGCTGGCTGCTGAAGTGAACAAGTACCTGGATGTGCATGCGCCCTGGTTTGAAATCAAGACCGACCGCGACCAGGCTGCAAAATCGCTTTACACTGCGATCCAGGCGATTGAATGGATCAAAATCATGAGCGCACCGTTTCTGCCCAACACCAGCGAGAGCCTGCACCAGATACTGGCGCATGGGGAGCCGCTGTTTGGAAAACAATTCTCCCGCTTCGTGCAGGACTCGCTTGGCGAACACGAAATACTCGGATTGGATAATAATAACGCGTCAGGCAGGTTGGGGCAGGACGTTTGGGAGCCAGTGGAACTGGAATGGGGCAGGGAGTTTAATCAGCCTGTGCCTCTGATCAAGAAGCTCGACCACAAAATCGTTGAGGAAGAGCGCGCGAGGTTGGGTAAACAGAGCCATTAGTTGACGTTGTTACTGAATTCAACCCCGAAAAATTACGTGGCAAAGTTGGCGAAATCCGGGTAAAGGCTTTGATTGATATGTTTTGATGCTGGGTAGTCGTAGGTCAGGCTACGCAGTTGAACCTGACATCGAGAATGTAGTCACACACGTACCTGATCCTTTCTTTGTATAGATACCCATTTGCGTAGGTCAGGTTCCGCTTTTGAACCTGACATCACAAAAGCCAGCCTAAGCACGTTTAGTCTTTTCTTTCCTTGACTGAAATCTTTACGTCGCTTATCGACTCTTCCCTCCCCATATGAATACTTGCCCTTCTTGAACACTTTCGAATCAATTTCAAGTGAGTAATCTTCAATTTTGCCATAATACTCCCAATAACTCGACCACTGCCAATCAAATGTGTCAGAAAGCCCATGTTTGACTGGGTTGTAATGGATGTAATCAAAGCAGTGCTTAAAGTCACCCTGATCTCTTATTGTATGTTCCCAAAAGCGCCCCTGCCAAACATCGATTGCTGGATTACCCAAAATTCCACGGATTGCGGCTGTTGTTTTCTTCTTGATCTCTTTTATTCTTGAGGAGAAATCATGGTCAGCAATGTCCAGCGTGATCAGGAGATGAATATGATCAGGCAGGATGCAATACGCAATTAAATCAAAGTGGTGATAACGTTGCACGGCTGAAAATGCAGAGAGAAAGGCTTCGACACACCGCTTGTCATCGAAGTAATGTGTTCTTTTTGAGGTAACAAGGGTGAAAAAATAGGTTCCACCAGCGACGTAATTACGAATGAAATTGGGCATGTATGAAGTGTAAATGGGTAGACGTAAAAGCGCAAATAATCGAGGGAAAATGGTTAAAAAAAGGATTCAGAATCGCCCATGCAGATGTTTGTGATGTCAGGTTGAACTGCGCAACCTGACCTACGAGGATGGGCGATAAATTCAAAAGAGTAAAGATTGGACTTCTGTTGGCTGACACTAATGATGGCAGGTTCAACCCTTGCAGCTTCGCCGCGAGGGCAGGAACGGAACCTGCCCTATGGGAAGACGTACTCATTAAATTCCGAAAGATAAAAAGGCAGGTCGGTGAGAAGTTTTCTCATCAAATCTGCGAGGCGGGAACGCCAGAGGTTCACTCCGTTGTCTGTTTCTGAGCCCTGGGGAGACACAAGGTCGGATACAGCTCTCAAAGCAAGCCAGGGGGTTTGGTTTCGCGCGGCGACCCAGGCGAAAGCCCCCGTTTCCCAATCGGCAGCCGCGGCTTGATGTGTTTGTGTCAGGAGATCATAAGTCCGAAAATCAATATCCTGATCGGCAGAAGCAATGCGTGCTCTGCGCGTTCCTGCCGGCAGCGGATTGGTGATCCAGGAGGTGTCGCATCCAGTACGATAATGGTCAATGGCAACAAAGGGGTCATCCATGCGCTCAACAATGTCGTAGATCAAAGTTTCTGAGACAAGCAGTATTTCGCCAACTTCGCTAAAGCCGGAGAATCCACCGCAGGTGCCGATATTGATGATCAATTCGGGATGATACTGGTTGATGACGTACTGAGTGGAGGCTGCGGTGGCGATTTTACCCCAACCAGAATGGAAAAACAGGCAGGGTTGACCTGCGAGCTTGATTTGGAAATATGTACCCAACGTGCTCTGCTGGATCAAAGTCGGCTGCAGGATGGCTTTGACAGCCTCCCATTCACCATTGGCACTGACCAGGACCGGGATGATTTTTTGGGGCATGATCAGGCTGCGGATAGTTTCTTCCCGACGGATGCCATGTAGGCGGTGAAGCGCTCTTTTCCGTCGAGTTCAAACACTGTGTCAGCCAGTTGATCATCAAAGGCGGCAATCGCGCAGACGCCATAGCCAATCGATTCAGCCGCCAGGTAGAGATTCTGGCAGACATGACCCGCGTCGAGGTAGATGTAGCGGTAAGCACGCATGCCGTAACGCCACGACGTGCGGTATACCTCGGCAATCCAAAAGAAGGTTACAGCCGAATTGAGGACTTGTTTCTGGTTATAAGTGGTTGAATGTGCGGCCTGCAGAGCCTCTGTGCCGGATTTCCAGAGTTCAAGCGCGTGCTGCTCTGGCAGGTAGTGATAGATCCCAGGCTCGAGCCCCTCAACCCGCTGGATCGCGAGGTAAGTCTCAAACGGATGTCGCGATCCGGCTGAAGGCACATAACGGCGGGTCAGTTTTTGGGTTTGAGATCCTTCGCGCAGACCCTGTGTCAGGCGCAGCAAATAACCCAGTTCAGCCAGGGAGAGAATCGCTTCGGTGTCATAGCGGCGGTGGCTGCGGCGGTCGAGGACAAGCTGCTCAAAGTCGTTTTGAGGCGGTGAGAAGAGCGTTGGATCTGGAAGCTGCACTTGCGGCAGGTTTGGGTCGGGCTGGGGCAGGTATTGCGGAAATGCTTCCCCAAGCTTCTCCGGAGAGGGACCCATATTGACGTTACTGCTGGCTTGCTGGAAGGCATCGCCGGCCTGTTCGTATCTGGGCATTGTTCCTCCTAAAACCGGAACATGGAAAGGATCATTGCAAGGACGATAATGATCGCCAGAATAGCCATCAATATATTATAAGTGCGTCCAGAAGTGTTCGATTTTTTTGCCATATTTACTCCAATTGTGCTTTGATTGCCTGGGCCATTTCCGTGGAAACGCCCTTGATTTGCGAGATTTCCTCCGCTGAAGCAGCAAGGATGCCATTAATGGAGCCGAAGCGCGTAATGAGCTCTTTTCTGCGCGCAGGACCGACCCCGGGTATTGCATCCAGCCGTGAAGCCAAACCGATTTTACCACGCTGGTTGCGATGGGCGGTAATGGCAAAGCGGTGTGCTTCGTCACGGATGCGCTGGATGAGATAAAACCCCTGCGAATGATCATCCAGGCGGACAGAATCCGTTTTGCCCGGCAGGAAGAGCTCTTCTTCCTGTTTTGCCAGACCGACCAAGGTAAACTGACCCTGGAGGTCCAATTCCTCGATGATTTCGACAGCCTGGCGCAGCTGCCCTTTTCCGCCATCCACGATCAGCAGGTCAGGGAGCAGGGAAAAGGCCAGGTCGGGTTTGTAGCCGGGTTTTTCTTTTTCCTGTTGTTCGGTAATATAGCGGGAAAAACGCCTTTTGAGCACCTCGCGCATGGAGGCAAAGTCGTCTGGCGTGGAAACAGATTTGATGTTGAAGCGGCGGTAGTTCTTTTTTGCCGGTACGCCCTGCTCAAAAACCACCATGCTGCCAACGCTGGCCGTGCCCTGGGTGTTGGAGATGTCGTAGCACTCAATCCGGTTGGGGGCTTCGGGCATGCCCAAAACTGCCTGAATCTCTGCCAAGGCCTGATGCTGGCGGTCTTTGTCTGCCTTCCAGCGAATTTCGAGGGATTTGAGCGTCTCGCGGGCATTTTCGGCCGCCATCTGCACCAATTCCTTGCCCTGACCGCGTTTGGGGACGGTGAGCTGGACTTTCTCGCCACCGCGGCGTGTGTTGAGCCATTCTTTGATGATGCGGGCTTCTTCGACTTCCTGTGGGAGCATGACTTTGTTTGGAACGTAAGCTGCCTGGGAGTAGAACTGCTTGATGAATTCTTCCAGGATCTCTGAGTTTTCTTCGGCTTCGGTGCCCTCGAGAATGAAGTATTCGCGCCCGATCAATTTACCCGAACGGATGAAGAAGACTTGCACGCAGGCTTCGCCTTTTGAGCGCGCCATGGCGATCACATCGGAATCCTTGCGTTCATCGGAGATGATCTTCTGGCGTTCCACCACCCGGTCGATGGCCTGGATCTGGTCCCGGTAGACTGCGGCTCTTTCGTAATCGAGTTTTGCCGAAGCCTCGTCCATGGATTCTTTTAGACGGCTCATGATCGGATCCGTACGCCCTTCAAGGAATTTGCAAAGGTCATCGATCATCAGGCGGTACTCTTCCTGGTTGACTGCGCCAATACAAGGGGCGGAACAGAGCTTGATGTCATAATAAAGGCAGGCGCGTTCATCGGTGCCGGTGATTTCGCGCGCGCAGGTGAGATAGGGAAAGATCTTTCGCAGGATGTCCAGCGTCTGGTGCACCGCCCAGACGGAGGTATAGGGTCCAAAGTAGCGTGAGCCGTCGTTGACCATGTTGCGGGTGACCGTCAGTTTGGGGAATGGGTCCGCCCAATGCACCTTGATGTAGGGGTAGCGCTTGTCATCCTTCAGACGGACGTTGTAGAAGGGACGATGCTGTTTGATGAGGTTCATCTCGAGGATCAGCGCTTCGAGTTCGGAAGCAACCACAATCCATTCGATGTCCCGGATTTTGCGGACCATCTGGCGCGTTTTGTAGGAATGATCTGAGGATTGCTGAAAGTAGGAGCGGACGCGGTTTTTGAGGTTGATGGCTTTCCCAACGTAAATAATGCTGCCGTCCGCATCTTTCATCAGGTAACAGCCGGGTTTATCCGGCAGGGTGGCAAGGATGCCTTTGACCTTTTCAGAACATTCCATAGGTAAATTTTAACAGATAAAGGTTAGCAAAGAATAGGAGATTAGTTAGTGGGTTGGTATAATCCTAAGGAGAGGAAATATGCCAATTAGAATCCTGCCTGAAACGATTGCTTCGCAAATAGCCGCCGGCGAGGTGGTGGATAGACCCGCCTCGGTTGTGAAAGAGTTGCTGGAAAACGCGATTGATGCTGGCGCGCGCCAGATTGAGATTGAGATTCTGCAAGCTGGCAGGCGCTTGATCCAGGTAACCGATGATGGGTCTGGCATTCCTGCCGACGAGGTGGGGCTGGCTGTCTGCCGGCATGCCACCAGCAAGCTGAGCAGTGCTGAGGATTTGTTCAACATCCGCACGCTGGGTTTCAGGGGAGAAGCGCTGGCTTCGATCGGGTCTGTTGCCCGCCTGACAATGATCACAAACACACACGAGAGTCCTGTCGGCGCGAAACTGACCGTGGAAGGGGGCGAGTCGGTTAATACTGCCACCATTGCGGCAGCTGCAGGCACGCGCGTGAGCGTGGAAGATTTGTTTTTTAACCTGCCGGCGAGGCTCAAATTTCTGAAATCAGACACGACCGAAAACCGTCACATCACAGGTTTGGTCACTCGCTACGCGCTGGCTTACCCGCATATTCGCTGGTCTGTAACCCAGGATGGCAAACCCATCTTCCAGACAACCGGAAGCGGTGGGCGTTTTGAGATCTTGCAAGCGCTGTTTGGGCCGACTGAAGCCTCAAAACTCATGCCAGTCAACTTTGAGGAGCGTAATCTCAAACTTGAGGGCTACATCAGCAGCCTTGCGTTGACCCGTTCAAATCGAAGAGACATTACCCTGTTTGTAAACGGGCGCTGGGTGCAGGACCCAATGCTGACTTCGGCGGTGATCCGGGCGTACAACACCATGCTGATGGTGGGGCGCTACCCGGTGGCAGTTTTGTTCCTAAATATCCCACCGGAACTGGTGGATGTGAATGTGCACCCTGCCAAGGCGGAAGTGCGTTTCAGGGACCAGGATGCAGTTTTCAGCGGCGTGCAAAGAGCAATTCGCCGGGGATTGCTGGCTTTTACCCCCATTCCCGATCTGAACGCGACCCGGCTGTGGGGCAGAAGCCTGCCTGAAACGGAAGGCCCAGGTTGGCAGCAAAACGGTTTGAGCGTTGATGGCGGTCAGAGTGAGGCAGCCGGCGGGGGTGAGTTTGGAACTGGAGCGGATTCGATTACCACACAACCTCAGCCTCCGCTACCAGGCAGTCATTTGCCTTTGCTGCGCCTGGTGGGGCAGGTGGCATCCACTTACCTGATCGCCGAAGGTCCGGACGGACTTTACCTGATCGACCAACATGCCGCTCATGAAAGGGTGCTGTTTGATCAATTGATGGCGCAGTTCAATGCCAAAAGCATCCCCTCCCAGGCACTTTTGGATCCGGCGGTGATTGAATTGACCCCGGAAAAGGCGGGGATTTTAGAGCGGCAACTTGAAGCGTTGTTGAGTTTAGGATTTGAGATAGAGCCTTTTGGTCCTAACACGTTCGCAATTCGTTCTGTGCCAATTGTGGTGGACAGGAGCGATCCACGTCTGGCGGTGGAAGCTGTAGTCACTGCCTTTGAGGAAGATGAAACCCCGTTATTGGCAGAGGTGGAAGCACGGGTGGCGGCGCGGGTCTGCAAGCGCATGGCGGTGAAAGCAGGCCAGATTCTATCTGAGGCAGAGCAGCGCAACCTTTTGCTCAATTTGGAATCCAGCCAATCACCGCGTACCTGCCCTCACGGAAGACCAACGATGATCCACCTGAGCGTCAATCTGCTTGAAAGGCAATTTGGCAGGCAGGGAGCGCTCTGATGGGAGCGGCGATGAAGGGTCTCTGGCTGGAAGACAAGAAAATGTCTTTTCGCGCTGATCTGCCGCTACCAAGCCTGGAAACGGATGAGGTCCTGATCAAAGTGCTGCTGGCTGGCGTGTGCTCGACCGACCTTGAGATGGTCAAGGGTTACTACGATTTCAAGGGGGTGCCAGGGCACGAATTTGTTGGGTTGGTTGAGGAGGATAACGGGCACCCTGAGCTGCGGAGGAAGCGCGTGATCGGGGATATCAACATCAGCTGCGGGGAATGTGAGCGCTGTTTGCGCCAGGAACCGAGTCAGTGCATGCAGCGCAAGACGCTGGGCATATTTGATTATGACGGCGTTTTTGCCGAATACTGCAAACTGCCAGCTAGGAACCTGACAATCGTTCCTGATTCGGTCTCGGATGTTTTGGCAGTTTTTACTGAGCCGACTGCAGCCGCGTTGAGAATTCTGGATCAAATCCAGGTCAAACCCAGCGACCGGGTGATCGTCGTAGGCTCTGGAAGATTGGGGTTACTGATTGCCCAGGCTCTCAAGAATACGGGCTGTGATCTGAAAGTGGTAGTGAGGCGCGAAGAACCTGCGGCGATATTGGCAGGCTGGGGAATCAGGTCGGTTTATGCTGATGAGATCAAAGGTGAACTGGCGGACATCGTCGTGGAAGTGACTGGCTCGCCGGAAGGCTTTGCGCTTTCGCGTTCGCTGACCAGAGCGAGAGGCGCCCTGGTTCTCAAGTCGACCTTTGCTGGGGATGTCAGCTTGAATCTGTCGAAATTGGTGGTCGATGAGATTACCCTGGTCGGATCACGCTGCGGCAACTACCCGGCGGGATTGCGCGCGCTTGCTTCGGGCTTGATCCAGGTTGGGGACATGGTAGATTCAATATTTTCGCTCGAACAGGGGCTTGAGGCAATCAATCGTGCTGAAGGGCCGGGTGTCTTGAAAGTGCTCATCAGGCCTTGAATGCACGTTTATCCAAAATTGATTTAACGCGGATGGACCAAGGCCCATCTGTACGGTGGGGGTTATGATGCTGGGAGCGAAGCGAGTAGCACTTGCTGCGACCGCTACCACCCTGTAAATCCTGCTAAGCGGATGGACTAAAACCCATCCGTACGTTGGGGGTTTACTCCCACCGTAACAATGTGATAATCAATGGTGTAGTTACCCAGGCAGGCACGAGGGCCTGCCGCTACCGGAATAATTCTCTATCCAATCGGGGGGCATGGCGTGCCATGCCCCTACGTAAAATCGCTCCGGCTGGTTTTTTTGACATTTGGAGAAATGCCAGAAAAGGTCGGGATATCCAGAGCTAAAAGATCCTGAGCTAAAAGATCCCAAAATTATGATAAAAGCATGCTATAATGGGCATCCGCGGGGCGTGGCTCAGCCCGGATAGAGCGCACGGTTCGGGACCGTGAGGTCGGCAGTTCAAATCTGCTCGCCCCGACAAACCTCCTCAGGGAGGTTTATCTTTTAACTGGGGGTTCTTTGTTACAATACTGCCAACATAAAGCGAGGTGAAGCAATGCCGTCAGATACACAGGTAATTTATTCAATGATGCGAGTGGGGAAAATCTACCCCCCCAACAAGCAGGTACTGCGGGATATCTCGCTGGGGTTTTACTATGGCGCGAAAATCGGCGTTTTGGGGCTGAACGGCTCGGGCAAATCGAGTTTGCTGCGCATCATGGCTGGGATCGATCAGGATTACGTTGGCGAGATTGCCATGTCGAAGGGCTATTCTGTGGGCATGCTCGAACAGGAACCACAGCTGGATGATTCGAAAACGGTGATTGAAATTATCCAGGAGGGTGTGCAGCCGATCGTGGACTTGCTGGCTGAATATGACCAGGTGAACGAAGGCTTTACTGATCCTGACGCGGATTTTGACAAATTGATTGAGAAGCAAGCCCGCTTGCAGGAAGAACTTGACAGGGTGGATGCCTGGAATCTGGACAGCAACCTGAAGCTGGCGATGGGAGCGCTCAATTGCCCTCCGGCTGAAACGCAGATTGCAGTCTTATCAGGAGGCGAACGGCGGCGTGTGGCGTTGACGCGCCTGCTCCTGACCGAACCGGACATCCTGCTTTTGGATGAGCCGACCAACCATTTGGACGCGGAGTCAGTTGCCTGGCTGGAGCATCACCTGCAAAACTACCAGGGGACGGTTATCGCGGTGACGCATGACCGCTATTTCCTGGATAATGTGGCTGGCTGGATCCTGGAGCTGGATCGCGGCTACGGCATTCCCTGGAAGGGGAACTACTCCTCGTGGCTGGAACAGAAGCAGGAACGCTTGCGCGTAGAAGAAAAGACCGAGAGCAAACGCCAGCGAACCTTGCAGCACGAATTGGACTGGATCCACATGTCGCCGAAAGCCCGCCAATCCAAGGGGCAGGCACGCGTGACGGCATATGAGAAGCTGCTCTCGCAGGAGCACGAAAAAGTCCGCAAAGACCTGGAAATCTACATCCCCTCCGGTCCACGCCTGGGGGATATCGTGATCGAACTCAGCGGTGTTTCAAAAGGCTTTGGTGAGCGGAAATTGATTGAGAACCTGGATCTTTCAATACCGCCGGGTTCGATCGTGGGGGTCATTGGACCCAATGGCGCGGGGAAGTCGACACTGATCAAGATGATCGCGGGATTGGTGGAACCGGATGAAGGAATGGTCAGGCTGGGTGAGACGGTGAAGTTGGGTTATGCCGATCAGTCGCGCACGCTGGACCCAAAAGCAACCGTCTTTGAGACGATCACGGGCGGCGCGGACAACCTTCAACTGGGTGACATGACCGTGAATGGCAGGGCATACTGCGCCTCTTTCAACTTTACAGGCTCGGATCAACAGAAAACAGTCGATACACTATCCGGCGGGGAAAGAAACCGCGTTTTCCTGGCTAAGACTCTGACAGTCGGCGCGAATGTGCTCCTGCTGGATGAACCGACCAATGACCTGGACGTGAACACTTTGCGATCGCTGGAGCAGGCGTTGGAAGAGTTCGCCGGGTGCGCCGTGGTGGTGAGCCACGACAGGTGGTTTTTGGACAGGATCGCCACTCACATTCTGCCGCTTGGGCACGACGAAAAGCCGCGTCTGTACCTGGGGAACTGGTCGGATTATGAAGAGGGTCAGCTTACCAGGGGCAAGAATGTGGGCGTGAGCCGCAAGGATGCGCGGCGTGAATTGAGGCGCGAGTAGGTTTACCGACCGTTTAGCGCTGGAGCCTGATTCTGTCGACACAGAGGAAGATAGGGGGCAGAGGTGGAAGATCCTTCATTCCTCAGGATGACAGCTGTTTCTGCTCTCATACCTCCCAACTCAGAAAATGGCAATTATTAAGAAGATAAAAAAACAGGCTGAAAATCCTCAGCCTGTTTTTGAATTAACTGGGTACGACTTACTCGAGAACGCGAACGTCCTGAGCTTGGGGGCCTTTGGCTCCGTCTACAACACTAAACTCGACAGCCTGATCTTCTTTCAGACTCTTGAAACCATCGCCCATAATGGCGCTGTAGTGGACGAAGACATCCTTCTCACCACTCTTGCGGGCAATAAACCCATAACCTTTTTCGCCATTGAACCACTTAACGGTTCCGACTTCTCTTGTTGACATGACTTGATATTCCTCTCTAAAATAAACTAATTAATTTTTGTTTTGGGGGTTTACTATCGAGAAAGTGTTGACTTTTCCTACTGCAAACATCCACATACAGGCAATATATTACACCGGTTTTTATCGGCTGTCAATGCAAATCAATGAAAAAATTGGGGTGTTCAGCAAGTATATCCTGTGTTGTGACCCAAGGGCTTTAAAAGCTCCTTAATCGAGGTTGTTTTTCTTGCCGCCTTCAATAAGTTCAACCAGCCCAAGCAGTATCAAGATGTAGGCGAGACCTTCATCCAGGTTGCCAACGATGGGGAGGTTGTCCGGGATCAGTTCGAAGATGCCAAAGGTGGGATTGAGCACGTATACCAAACCAAGAAAGGATAATCCCAGCACAAGCCAACGCGGCCAGCCTTTGGATGAGAGCGGTTCAACCATTCCGCGCGTAAAAGCTGAACGGAGGTCTTCTGCGTTGCGGGGAGCGTCGCCAATATCTACAATTTTAGGATCTTTCATAAGGTTTCCTTTAGCTGAAAAATTGGGGCAGAAAACGACTTGAACTGGTTAGAATTTGTTCAAGAACGTCTTCGGCCTGGTCCAGATCGGTGATGGTGGGGTCAAGCAGTAGGCTCTGCAGAGCAAGGGTGCGGTCGCCTTTGACAACGGAGTCGATGCAAAGCTGGCTGGTAACTACTTCTCGCTGAAGCAGCGCTGTGATTCCTCTTGGCAGTGAGCCAATTTGCTGCCCGTGAATGCCGCTGCGGTTAATTAGCGCCGGCACTTCCACGATCGCGTCTTCAGGCAATCCTTCAATCAAACCGGCGTTGGGGATGTTGACCGCTTCCCACAAGAGATTGGCATCGGTCAGGATGGACTCGATGACTTCAATGGCACCTTCTGAATGGGTGTAGGTGTAGGTTTCTGAAGGGGCGCCAGCAAGGATATCCTGCTTGAGTTGCTGCCACATCAGGTCGCGGTGCTTGGCAAAGTAAGCCCAATCATAGAGAGAGATGTCAAATTTTTCCCAGGGTTTCTCAACCGCGTCAGACATCCAGGGCAGGTATTCGCACAGATGTTCATCGCCAGGGATCGGGAAAAGATCAAAAGCGTCGAAGATACGGCGGGTAAGGGGCTCAAAGCTTTCCGGGAGCTCGTGCCAGGCCTGGCGGAAGCGCGGATAGAGGTCTTCTCCGGTTTTGCGGTCGCGGAGTTCGAGCAGCCAGGTGAAGTGATTGAGCCCGGCAGCTTTAATGGCAAATCGCTCTATACCCTGGGAAGCCATGTTAGCCATAGGCCTGTCATTGCAGGGGTCAGCATGGGTACTGAGAAAGTCATCGGCTCCGGAAAGCTTATACTGCGAAGCAAGGGCTTTGGCAACCATCGCGTAGCCCGCCGCAAGCTGGTGGCAGAGCCCCACCACTTTGATTTTGGAGTATTTGTGGATGAGGTAGCAGATGCGATGCATGGGGTTGGTGAAGTTAATGAACCAGGCATTAGGGCACTGCTCCTCCATGTCGTGGACGATTTCCAAAAGAGTGTTTACATTGCGCGCCGCATGAGCAAAGCCGCCAGGTCCGCCGTTTTCGGCGTAGGGTTGGCGAATTCCGAGCGGTAAAGTGCGCTCGAAATCTTCGCGCCAGAGCTGCTCACGGGGCTGCACCTCGACCGCGGAGATGACAAAATCCGCTCCTTTCAGGGCGGTTTTGTGGGAGATGTGGCTGGTGATCGTTTTTTGGCAGTTCCAGGCGGAATTGAGCCAATTTGCGAAATCGGTGATGATGGCGAGGGAGTCGGGGTTGGTGTCCACCAGGGCGAGCTCAGCGCCATTCAGCACTTCACTGCGCAGAAGGGTGATGAGGGTGCTCTGCCCAAAGGAAGAACTTCCGGCGCCCAGGCAAACAACGCGGGTCATGCTTGCGGTGCCAAACCGAATTGTTTCAGGATGCTGGTTGCGGCTTTACGTCCGGCGCCCATAGCTTTGATGACCGTGGCTCCGCCGGTAACGATATCGCCACCGGCATAGACTCCCGGGATGGAGGTTTGCGAGGTTTCAGGGTCAACCAGGATATGCCCCCACTTGTCCACATCCAGCCCGGGGGTGGTGCGGTGGATGATGGGGTTGGAACCGTTTCCGATAGCTACAACCGCAATTTCGAGTTCAAGCTCGTATTCGGATCCCTCAATTGGGAGAGGACGCCGACGACCAGAGGCATCGGGTTCACCGAGTTCCATTTTTTGCAGACGGACGCCGGTGAGGCGGCCCTCCTGGTCGCCATGGAATTCCAGTGGGGCACTCAGATAGGCAAAATCAACGCCTTCAGCGACGGCATGCTCAATTTCTTCTTTACGGCCAGGCATTTCGGCTTGGGTTCGGCGATAGATGATGGTGACTTTTTTTGCTCCAAGGCGCAAGGCAACGCGGGCTGAGTCGAGGGCGGTATTACCTCCGCCGAAAACGCCTACAGTTTTGTTAAGCATATTGAGAATAGGCGTATCAACATACGGGTATTCGTAAGCTTTCATAAGGTTGACACGCGTCAGGAATTCGTTGGCGGAATACACGCCGACGAGCGATTCTCCTTCAATCCCCAGGAAATTTGGCAATCCTGCGCCCGTGCCAATGAAAACTGCGTCAAATTTCTCCTTATGAAGCAGTTCATCTATGGTGAATGTTGCGCCGATGAGGGTGTTTGGCACGAAATCGACGCCCGCCTGCGCCAGGGAATCAACTTCCTGGGCGACGATGGATTTGGGAAGCCGGAATTCCGGAATGCCGTAGCGCAAAACACCGCCAAAATCGTGAAAGGCTTCAAAAACGGTCACCTGTACGCCAGCCCGCGCGAGATCACCAGCGCAGCTCAGGCTGGCAGGGCCAGAACCGACCATGGCTGCTTTGAAAGCGGTACGGTTTGTGACGGGCTGAACTTCGGGCTCTGCAGCGGCAAGCGCGTCCGAAGCGTAGCGTTCGAGCGCGCCGATGTTGATGGGTTTGCCTTTGCGGATGAGGATGCAGGCGCCTTCGCATTGATCCTCCTGGGGGCAGACACGTCCGCAGACGCGCGGCAGAGCATTATCGGTCTTTATCAGCCTCCCAGCTCCAACAGGGTCACCGGCTTTGATAAGCTGGATGAATTGTGGAATTTTTACAGCAACTGGGCAGCCGTCAACGCAAAGCGGTGTGCGGCACTGCAGGCATCTTTCGGCTTCGATCAGGGCTTGTTCGGGGGTGAGTCCCAGTGCGACTTCCTGGAAGTTGCGTACGCGTTCATGAGCGGGCAGCTCGGGCATAATCTGGCGTTCTTTAGCGGACTGCGGCGCTTGTGCTTCGAGTAGTGAAATTTCAATATCGGCTATTTGTTCATTAAGCCGGCAGTCTTCAGGGTGGTTGTAGGTGCGGTTGCGGTGAATTACCGTTTCAAAATCTACCAGGTGTCCATCGAATTCAGGACCATCCACGCAAGTGAATTTAACTTTGTCCCCCACCTGCACGCGGCAGCCACCACACATACCAGTCCCATCGACCATGATGGTGTTGAGGCTGACAGTAGTCGGAATACCGTAAGGGCGGGTGAGATCCGCGACGGCACGCATCATGAAGAGCGGTCCGATGGCGAGGATGTAGTCGAAACGCTCGCCGGCTTCAAGCAGCATGCGCAACTGATCGGTTACGAAACCGTGCATTCCGTTAGAGCCATCATCGGTGGTGATCAGCAGACGGTCGCTGACCTGCTCAATTTCAGGTCTGAGGATGATGAGGTCTTTGTTGCGGGCACCGACAATGGAAGTGACGTGATTGCCAGCCAGTTTGAGAGCTTTGGCGACCGGATAGGCAACAGCCGCGCCGACACCTCCGCCAATCACGGCGACCCTGCCAAAGTTTTCGATTTCCGAAGGGTTGCCCAGGGGACCCAGGACGTCATGAATAGTCTCACCCGGCTGGAGGGCATCGAGCATCATGGTGCTTTTGCCTACCGTCTGGACGATCAGAGTGATGGTGCCTTTTTCGGAGTCGTGATCAACAATCGTCAACGGCACACGCTCGCCGCCATCGTCAAGACGCAGGATAATGAATTGACCGGCTTTGGCTTTGCGTGCTATGTGTGGGGAGTAAACGACGTACTGGTTGATCTTTTCTGCGAGCAGTTTTTTTTCGAGAATTGTGTTCAATTCATGCATTTAGGTTGCCTGTGGGGTGCTGATTTTGGATTGAGATCTGACTGCGAATCAGTCGATTATTTTCAGACACCAATAAAGCGCTTTTGTATCATCGGGGTTGAATTTTTGAACAAGGCAATAACGCCCTGGTAATAGTTCCTGGGAAGGCTCAAGCAAGTACGTATTATTTTCGGTGGAACTGGCAGTGAAAGGAATGGATTCGCCATTTTCGTTGATCAATTGCAGCTTTTCAGGGACGATGTAGAGGTCATTGATGACCACAGAGGGCTGCCGATTGCTTAATTGTGGGATACCCTCCTCTGTTTCAGGGAGGATATCATAAATTTTCATCTCAGCGTAGAGTCCCTCATTCAGGGCGTAGACGCCGGTAGAAGGCGGTTGGGTTGAGAGGACTGGCTCGGGGCGGGTGAGGAAGGGTATATCGACATTCAGCAGGGTTGTGCCGATGAGGATTCCGATGATGATGAAAACCGTCAGGGTCAGACCGTAAAGCAAAATGTCCAGCCAGGGAATACGCGCTGAGGGGGAATACACAGGCTGCGGAGCGGCAACGGGTTGGGGTGTGACCGGCGCGGGCTGTGGTTGCGGCGCAGGGCGGTCTGCCTGGGCAGACGCGGAAACATTTGCGGCAGCCTGGGATGGGGTCTTGAACACGCCGATCGGTTTGGTGTAGTCTGAAAGTTTCTCACCCGGCTTGGGCGGGATATATTTCTTACGTTCAATGAAAGCCAGCCCGCGCTGTGCAGGGCGGTTGGCGGGGTCAATTTCGAGCGCCTTTTTGAGGAAAATAACCTGCTTTTCTTCATCCTCAATGATGGCAGAGAGCCACACCCAAACGTTGGCGTTTTCGGGCTCCTCAACAATTGCATCTTTAAGATGCACCAGGGCTTGTTCCATCATGCCTGATTTTGCCGCGTCGATACCTTGTTGAAGTGATGAAGTCATGTCGGGTTCTCCTGTCAGACTTAAGGATTGCACATTTTATACCAGATAAAGTTTACCACAGGGAACTTGTTGCGGGCAGATTATAATTGCCTCCAGAACCGGAGAATGCCATGCTGATTGGATTAATGAGCGATACGCACAATAACCGTCCCAATTTGCGTTATGCGCTCGATATTTTCAGAGCGCTGGGCATCCAGGTCATCCTGCACGCGGGGGATTTGATCTCGGCAGAGCTTTTGGAAGAATTCAAAGAATTTTCTGTGTATTTGTCTTTTGGGAATGGTGATGATCCCTTGATGATTTCTTCAAAGGCTAAAAGGGTGTCGGAGCGCTTTGTGTGCGAGGAAATGCTCGACTTGAACCTGGCAGGTAAGCGCGTATTCATGATCCACGGCGACCAAAGATCAGAGCTGGAGAAAGGGATAGCAAGCGGAGATTATAATTTTGTGTTCCATGGGCATAGCCATCGTTTCCGGGATGAGAGGGTTGGCTCGACCCGTGTGGTCAATCCGGGCGCTTTGGGGGGCAGGTTTGTGGGGGATAGGTCCTTTGCGACACTGGATCTCGTGAAAAATGAACTGCAGCGCTATTTTGCGCCCTGAGAGTGTTATGAAAGGCAGTCTGCCAATCGCTCAAACGTGAGGTTAATATTGGATGGGGATCAAAATTAAACAGGATCAAAATTAAACACTTGCGAAAAGGCAGGGGTGCATGTATAATGCTTTTTCTACGGGGCGTGGCGCAGTCCGGCTAGCGTGCTTGCATGGGGTGCAAGAGGTCGAAGGTTCAAATCCTTTCGCCCCGACAGATACAGCGGTACACTAATGGTGTGCCGTTGTTTTTTATACCGAGTGAACATATAAAACGATCCTTCGTCACAGTACAAGACGCAATTCTTTGAAGCAATTCTTTACTCAGAGGCATTTTCTCGACTATACTAGTCATATGACTGAGAAACTTATTACTGTTTACACAATTCGCGAGCCTTCAGGTGATTTACTGTATGACACATTACAGATATCTTTGTTTGATGAGGAGCTAAAGGATCAGGTAAAACCTGCTCCAGATTTTGTCAATAAGATCGTTAATGGGGACTGTGAAACAATACTGCCAGCCCTACCCGCAGAATCGATTGACCTGATCTTTACATCACCTCCTTATGCAGACCAACGATCTTCTACTTATGGTGGGATTGATGCGGATCAATATGTTGCGTGGTTTTTACCAAAAGCCGATGAATTCCTGCGTGTCCTAAAACCCAATGGCTCTTTTGTGTTAAATATCAAGGAACGGGTTGTTAAAGGCGAGCGGCATACGTATGTTATCGAGCTTATCCTCGCTATGCGAAATCGGGGCTGGTTTTGGACCGAGGAGTATATGTGGCACAAAAAGAATAGCCACCCAGGCAAATGGCCAAACCGTTTTCGAGATAACTGGGAGCGCTTGATCCATTTCACCAAACAGAAGCAATTCAATATGTACCAGGATGAGGTGATGGTTCCAGTTGGAGATTGGGCTAAATCTCGTTTGAAGAACCTTTCAGAAACTGACCAGAAACGGGATGAATCAAGAGTGGGTAGTGGTTTTGGGAAGAATATCTCAAATTGGGTCAATCGGGATATGGTCTATCCAAGTAATGTATTGCACATGGCAACAGAATGCTACAACCGGCAGCATTCTGCGGTTTTCCCCGTAGATTTGCCAGCTTGGTTTATAAAACTTTTTACAAAACCGGGCGATATTGTGTTGGATCCATTCAATGGGTCCGGGACGACATGCGTTGCCGCTAGTCGACTGAAGCGGGATTACATTGGCATAGATATCAATCAGAGTTTCTGTGAGTTGGCAATTAACCGCCTGGCTAAGGATCAACTGCGAACTCCAGCAGGAAGGAATAATGGAAGCATTAAACATTGATTCAATTAAACAATACGTAAACGACCATATTGGAGAGTTCCATTACAAACGTTTCCAATCCCTGGAAAAACTAGCCCTCCTAGCTGTCCTTAAGAGAAAGAACCCTTACCTGTACAAAGCGAAAAATGTATTAACCTCCGAGGCAATCGTGCGAGGGATCGTCGACGCCCACATTTCATCCAACGAAGAAACCATTTTTGGGGATTGGCTAGAAGGTTTGGTGATTTACATCAATAGTCAAGTATACGGCGGTTGGAAATCCGGAATTCCAGGCATAGACCTTGAGTTCAATAACGCTGGTCGCAGGTATATCGTCACCATCAAATCAGGCCCTAATTGGGCTAACCGCTCTCAAATCGACAAGATGAAAGTGGATTTCACTTCTGCCAAGCGGACACTTAGAACAACGAACTCGGGGATCGATGTCGTCGCAGTCAATGGATGTTGTTATGGCATCGATAAAAAACCAGATAAAGGCGAGTACTACAAGTATTGCGGGCAAGTTTTTTGGAAGTTCATTTCTGGCAGCGAAACTTTGTACACTGATATTATTGAACCGTTGGGCTACAACGCCAAGCAAAAGAATGACGATTATATGGTACTTTATTCAAAACTAATTAATCGATTCACTATGGAATTCTCGTCACAATTTTGTTGCTCTGATGGCGGCATCGATTGGGAGAAGCTTGTCAGATACAATAGCGGTCAAAAGATTTCCGAATGAAATTTGCTTAGTGAAAGTGTCAGTCTCGGAATGGAAACCTACAATTAGAGATTATCAAGAAGATCGAAAAGTTGTTAAGATCCAAGCTCAATCCAGATAGTATACTTATTAGGGATTCATAAGGTCGAAGGTTCAAATCCTTTTGCCCCGACGTCCAGATTGACGGTTATTTTAGGATGGTTGGGCAACTTCTATTTACCGGCGATGATAACTGGCAGGTAGTTCTTTGTTCTCGCTGTTCTCCTGAGTGCGAAGCCTCCCTGTTGGACCGCGCGAGGGTCTTGACCGGAGGTCTCCGAAGTTTTACTAACAGATTATTGCTAATTGAAATAATTCGGTCTTAATTATGAATTTAAGACCTAAAGGTTAAATGTCTTCCATGTTCAGGTGACCATGAAAGGACAGGTGGTGGTGGGAGTGAACCCCCACCGTACGGATGGGCTTTAGTCCATCCGATTTTTGTAATGTTCAATCCGGAAGAGGTAGGAGCAAATTCTGCTCGCTTCGCTCCTGGCATCATGAACCCCGCCGTGCGAAAAATCTATATCGTACACATGGGCTCGCGTGCCCGCGTAGCAGGGTATTAGTCCATCCGCAAAAATGATGTTTTTGGAGAACTACGGCAGCTGGATGATGATTGGTCCTATAGAGAGGCTACACATCCGTTTCACGGTAGGCACAGGCCGCACAACCGGAGGTGGTAAAACTGGAGTTTCTCATTTTAGTGCCCTGAAAAAAGCTTCCCAACAAATGAATATTCAAAAAATATCAGAAAATGTAATCGTACGATGGGTCGTCGTCATGGAATCCATACTAACCTGCACCTCGCGATAGCCAACCCACCGAATGTAGTAATTGGCATTCTGAGACTCTTTTGCGAAGAATCTGATTATTAGTGATCAGAATATGATGCCAAGACCCACCCCTTTATCCTCCTTCCTCGACAAAGTGCCCGTCAGGGTAGAGGATCAGGAAAAGCCCTGCCTCAGGGTCATTCGTTATCTGTCATTGC
>DDWY01000093.1:22648-40937 GCA_002347705.1 Anaerolineaceae bacterium UBA2274
CCCCTTCCGCTTCGCGAGGACGAGATTTAGTTCTATTGCCTCCAGCTTTTATTGCATTCCAGCTGTTTAGATTGCTTCACAAAAGAAGTTCGCAATGACAGTTCCTGATCGTGCCGGTCTCGCCTGCCCTGGTTTTTAATCCAGGGCGACCGTGCACGGGAATTGACCGAAGGTCTCCATACGACCTTTCCCGTCATAGCGAGGTACGAAGCAATTTAAACTGAAAGCCTCCGGAGTTACTCATTTTAGTGCCCTGAAAACAGCTTCCCAACGAGAGAATATTCAAAAAATATCGAAAAATGAGAAACTCAGGTAAAAGATAACAGGGCTCGACTTTGGCGGAATGACCGCCAGGGCAGGAGCAGAAAACGGCCTAATACAAAAAGGTCAACCACAGGGGGTTGACGCTACAACTATGGGAGGAGAGGAGCATACGAAGGGTACCATCTCAGAGTTACAAATGAAATATAGAAGCCGGATTGAAACTTATCCGCTTCGCTTCTAGGGCAGGCATCGCAATCAGGCCTACGAAAAACCAAGGCGCCGGGTTCAAAAGCGGAACCCGGCCTACGAAAAACAAAAGAGTGGGGTTCAAAATCGGAACCCGGCCTACAATAGATTAATTACCAGCGAGGATAAACGAGATGAAGGTGTCAAACAAGACCAGCGCTTCAACCTCGTTAACGGCGCAGTCGGACATTTATTAACAACAATACAAACATGATGATGAAAAGCCCCAATCATGTTTTTTTACGCGCATCCTTTGGGAGGAGAAGCTAAATTTTGGTGAGAGTTAAACCATTCCGTAAGCGTAAAAGGTCGGGATGAAAACCGTGGCTTCTCCATCCAGCCAGGATTTTAGCGCTCGTTCCTTCATGGCAAGAATTTCCTCGACCGGAACCATGCCGCCAAGATCGAAGGCGATAATATCCCATTCGTGATCAAAATCGTCTTTTTCAGGGTAGCGCCACTGACCGGCAAGTAAGCCAAGACGGACATCCTTCAATCCGATAGTGCGGAAGATGTGCCCCAGTTTTCGGCCCATGCTGAGGTCGATGCCCTGGAAGGCAAGCGAGCGATTCTGGATTGATCCGATGTCCTGGAACGCTTCTGGATAATCAATGCGCGAGAGGTAATCGGGTTCGGCGAAGGCAACCACGTAGCCTCCAGGTTTGGTAACTCGTTTCATCTCCGCGACCACTTTGGCTGGATCGTGGACCCAGAGCAGCACATAGTGGGTTACCGTCAGGTCAAATTGCTGCGCTTTGAAAGGCATATAGTGGGCGTCTGCATTGAAAATAGTTGATTTTGAAGGATGGAGGTTAGCAAACTGGCAGTTTTCAAGGTCGAGATCGAGGCCGTAAACTTGCAAGCCGCGACCGGTGTATTCATCCAGCAAGGCTCCTGTGCCAACCCCGACATCCAAAAGAGTCTGGCCGGGTTGAGCGTCGATTTTTCTAAAAATAAAGTTGCGTAAATCGCGGGTCCAGGTGGACTGAAGTGTAAAACGTTCGTGCCAATCGGAAATTTTCAAACGGCACCTCCAGCCATTACACGAGACCAGAGGCTGGACCATTCTTCTCGAAGCAGGCTGCCGTAGTTGTCCTGGCTGCCGGCATTGTCTGCCAGGCTGCCATCCGGTTGGATCACAAGCTGCTGTGAAGGTTGTGAGTCCGGGTCCCAGAGGCTGAACAGGGGTTGCGGCGCATGGCGATGATAGGTGAGGGGCATGTCATCCACGAAGATTACGCCGCTTTCACTCAGTTCATGCTGCAATTGATTGGCGTAAGCATGCGAGAATTCATCTTCCGGGAGGAAATTGAAGGCGTTCGCACCAAGATCCAGCAGTTTTTGAATCAATTCACGATAATCGCGATCGGGATGAACGGGCAGCCGCAGGCAAGTGAAAAGGTCCTGGTCAAGAATGTTCGATAAACCCTGCAAATCCTCCGGGCTAGCGGGATCAAGGCTGAAAGTAAGGTGATCCAGACCGGCTTCAATCAGGGGTAACAGATAGGCAGGATTTTTGAGGATGGGGTCCGAGCAGACCAAGCCGCTGACGAGTCCGAGCTGTTCGGTGAAAGCCATGAGTTCGGGGAGGTCAGCACGAAGGGTGGGTTCTCCGCCAAAAAAGACCACATGGGGTATGCCGGCGTTGTAAAGCTTTGTGAGGAGGGTTTTCCAATCTTCAGTTGACAGCTCATTGGCTGCCAGCAGATGGTCATCCCCGTCAGAAAAGGTGCGGTGGGTGAGGCAGCAGTCAATGCGCAGGGGGGCACTGAGGTTCTTGTCGAATACGTGGGATTCGAATCCAATCGTGGCAGATGGTGAGAGATCGTTTTGGCGGCCGAGATAGAGGATCTGGTCAATAAACAGCTGGACGTCACGCATCAGAACTTCGCGCGAGGCGTTATAGCGTTCAGAAAGGACATCCACAATCTGGACGTTATCCTTGCCCTGGATCAGGTAATAAGCAAATTCAGTGGCAGTCTGGTTGAGATGCAGCACAGTGGAAGCGTTGACAACCAAAATCCCCTCGCCGTCGGGTTCAACACGCAGGTGAAGGCGGAATTGGTCCGGCGACTCGGCTGCGGTGTGGTAGGTATAAAAACCGGGGGATAAAGTTTCAATATTTATTTTATTTGCGCGTAGATTAGTGCCTTTTGCTGCCATGCTTAGCTCCTTCTCAAGACAAGATCGCGATAGATTGGCTGCGGGTTTTGATGTTCACGAGCCAGCGGGCAGCCACCACCGCACTCGATGAAAAAGTCACAGGTTCTGCAGGCTTCTGGAACGTCTTTGCGCAGGCGTAGAGACAGCGCAAGCGGATGTTCCCAGATCGCGGACCAGGGGGCAGACAAAAAATCTCCCAAAGCTTCATAGTAAGACTGGCAGGGGATGACCTGACCATCTGGCTCAATGCACATGTTGTAATATGCAGCGGTGCAGCCCTTGATGCCAAGGTCAAGCTGCAGTGGGTCAAAGTGGCAATACTGGGTGGGAGTGTACCAAATCAGGCGCTGACCGCTCTTTTGGGTGAATGCTGTCGCGATTTCAAGCAATGCGGGCAGGTCCTGCTCTTTAAGACCGGTGTTGACTGTGCTGCCTTTGCCCGAGTAGATCAGGGCGTTTAAACCCACCGTAGGAACGCCGAGATCCCACAGAAAAGTGAGGAGTTCCAACAAGTAGGCTTCGTTGTTTTCGAGCAGGGTGGTGTTGGTCATCATGTAGAGCTTACTGTTGACCGTATTTCTGATTCCCTGTACGGTTTCTTCCCAGGCGCCCTCTCTGCGCACCATCTCGTCGTGCACGGCGGGGCGGTTCGACTCGAGCGTGATCTGGACATGATCCAGACCCGCCTCCACAAGCGCGTCCACATAGGCGGGATCGGATAGTTTGCGTCCGTTGGTGTTGAGCCCTGCCACGAGCCCAGTTTGTTGGGCATAAGCAACCAATTCAGGCAAATCCAGGCGCAGAGTCGGCTCCCCTCCGGTGAAAACAACGTGAGGGATTTTCAGGCTCCAGATTTTGTCCAGGATGGACTTCCAACTCTGAGTCGAAAGCTCCGGGTAGGTGCGAGCCCGGGCATTATAACAATGGGCACAATCGTTGTTGCAGCGGTATGTGAGCGCCAGGTCCATGCGATAGGGCGCGCTCAATTCCTGGCTGAAGGGCATTTTCATCTCAAGCCCAAGGTCGCATACCGGGCAGAGACCTGATTTTTCGTCGATCAGTGCTTCCACCCGTTCGCGTGTGGCAAGAAAATCCTGTTTAAGTTGTTTGGAAGGGGCCTTGAAACGATCCTGAAGCGCTTGGAGGGCGAATTTTTCATCAACTTTTTCGAGAGTGAGATATGCCATGTAGAGAGCAGAAGGATTGAGGTGCATAACGCGGGAGGCGTTGACCACCAGCAGTCCGCTCAGGTCCGGATCGACTCGCAAATGGATGCGCGACTTGGAGTCGGCATCTGCGATGTCGTACTGATACATACCTTCACTCAGCGGTTTAATCATGGCTTGATCCAAGTGATAGAGGGTTTATCGACCGCCACCAGCGCAAGCACAGGCGCAGCCAGCGCAGGCGCAGGCGCACGCACAGGAAGAGCCTCCACCACTGCCGCGGAAACCGCCGCTGCCACTACGGGAGGTGGTGACGGGGATTGGGTTGGTTCGGTTGGTGACCGAGGAGGTAAAATCTGTCACATTGCCAATCACACCCGCGGCCATGTTGGAAGCACCAGTCACCATTGAAGCAGCAAAGTCGGCGCCCGGCAGGCTGGGCAGGTTGATAGAGGGGCGGCTGCTACCTGACCCGCTGCTGGTTGTAACAGGAGCTGCCAGACCGCCACCACTGCCTGCACTACTTGGGGCAGGTCGGTAAGCGGGGTCGTAGCGCGGCCACCAGCGCGGCACAAATACGGGCACTCCAGTAAAGGTGCGCTCTGTGCGGTCATTGAACTCTTTGTCGAGCATGGTCCATTCGAGGGTGTGGTCATATTGAGCACTCTTAACATCAGGTGTCTGGGCAGTTTCAACTGCTTCCCAGGCACGGCGGATGATGTCCTGATAATATTCCTTGGTTTCCTTTGCGCTGAAGCCCTTCATTTTGTCCGCAACGTCTTTGACCAGATCGATCATGAGCGATTTAATGCCTGTTTGGCGTTTAGCTTTGTTTTTGTCCTTGAAGGCTTCCAGGAAAGCTTGCTCATAGGGGTAAAGTCCTTCGGGTAGGGGCTCTACAATATCGAGCTTCAGCGGGTCACGATTAATGACGGTTACCAACTCTTTTTTCAGTAGACCGAAAAGGATCATTGTGAGGACTTTGTCAAGCGGTTCTTCCAGCAGGATGCCAGCTTCAACGGCGGTAAGCCCGCGCTTGATACCCTTACCTTCAACGGAGATTTTTGGGGGAAGGTACTGCATTTTGCGTTTATCGGTTTGCTTTTTACTCTGAATGATGGCAAGAATTGACAAACCAATAAAGACAAGCGGGAAAAATGCGCAACTAACAATAGTCCACAGCCTTGAAAAAAAGCTTGGCGCAGGGGAAACTGTGGACCCACCGTCATCGGGGAAAGGTTTTTCAGTGACCAATACACCTGCAGGAACCGCGGAAGCAGGGAATGCGGCACCAAAACGATATTGGCTGTGGACATCTGCATTGTTTGTGTACCAGGAATAATTGACGCGCCCATCCGTGGTCATGTTGGCTTCAGGTTCATTTGAACCCGGCCAACCTGAAGGTTCGTACCAGACGCCTTCTTCGGCACCAACCGCAGGGGGAAGGATGATGGTCATGCGATATTCGGTGTTTTGCGAGCGATCGTACTGGGAGCCAAAGTAGTTGGGAATGAAAAGAAAATTGGCGTAATCCGTACGATCTCCACTATCATATGGACTCAAAATTCCCTTGACACCATAAACCCAGGCTGTCACTACACCTGCTTCACCAGGCTGAATGGCATATTCACCAAGAGCTAGTTCAGCACCTTGAACATAAGCTGAGTCGTTAACTTGAGGCATTTGTATCCCATTAATTTCAGCTTTGATGTCGGAAAGTTTGTATTGACTGGTGGGCAAACCGAGGTCAACATACTCAATTGCGTGACCTGAAGGATCATTTTGAAAGGCCATATAGTAATACAGGGTCAACGAGCCATCTGCTTCGAGATAGGCTTCTACTTCGTAAGCGGAAAGGGAAAAACGATAGTCCTGAGCCTGGGCTGATCCGCTTGGAATCAGTAGCAAGAGGAGACTTAGAATCAAAAGAATTCGTTTGAGATTGTTCATATGCTTACCATTTTGGTTCTTCAGTGATTTGATAGGTCGTGCCGCAACTATGGCATTGCACTGTGACCGCGCCATTGACAAGTTTCATATCGTCGGGAGCCAGCGGAGCGCCGCATGATTGGCACTTGATGGTGTCCATCTGCACATTGCCAGGAAGGTCGACGTTATAGGTTACGTTTTGGACTGTCTGTTTAGAGGCGGCTGCCAGGCGGACGCCTGCAAAAATCAGGACGAATCCCAGGACAAGCCCAATAATCCCATAAATGATCCAGGAAGGGGAACCTCCTTCACCACCCGCTCCAAGCAGAAACAAAAAGGAAAAAATGATGAAGATTGCCGCGAGAATATAGGAAATTACGCTGCCAGCTTTCATAGGAACTCCTTAGCTATTAATTTTATAATCAGCATAACACGATGCATCCAACAAAACCCTATATAATATATTGAACACTATGATGATATCATCAAAGAAGATATTTGTACTTGTATTATAGTAAATTTTAGTTAAGGGTCCTATGGAAAAAACATCAATTCCGGAAATTGTTATCGCAAGATTGCCTGTATATATTCAAAAACTTAACCAACTGATGCGTGAAGGTCGGGAGAATGTCTCCTCTCAGGAAATGGCTGAATTCCTGGGTGTTACTTCTGCTCAAATCCGTAAAGATTTGTCATTGTTTGGCGGCTTTGGAAAAAAGGGAACAGGCTATAACGTAATAAACTTGCTTGAGTCCTTGAGAAGCATCTTGAATCTGAATCAAATTTGGGAAGTCGTGTTGGTTGGCGTGGGAAAACTAGGGCAGGCATTATTAAGCTACCAGGGGTTTTCGCGAAAAGGATTTGAGATTGTGATGGCGTTTGATAATGATCCCAATGTCATTGGTCAGACTATAGCGGGTGTAAAGGTGCGGGACGTGAGCGAAATGCGAAACCTCACTTGTCCGCGGAACATTCCAATAGCCATCCTGACTGTGCCAGCTGCCAATGCGCAGGAAATGGCGGATCAATTGATCCATTGTGGGGTAAAGGCTATTCTTAACTATGCGCCAGTGACACTCAAGGTGCCAGAAGGTGTCAAACTATCCAATATTGATCCGGTTTTGAACCTGCAGACATTTACTTATTATTTGAAGTAGCTTAGATTATCGCCCCTGGTTACGAAGAATCGTCTCGAGAACGGAAAAACCTTTGGCTGTTCCCTCAACTGTGCAGGTAACAGGGTTTTCAACTACGTAAGCGGGGATGCCCAGGGCGACAGTCAGGTACTTGTCCAGACCTTTCAGGAGTGAGGTGCCGCCACAGAGTGCCACACCGCGGTCGATGATATCGGAGATCAATTCAGGGGGCGTTTTCTCGAGAACCCGGCGAATTGCCGCAACAATTTCCTCAAGGGGAGGCTGAAGGGCTTCGACGATTTCGTTGGTGGTCAGGCTGGCGGGTTTGGGGAGTCCGGAGACCTGATCCTGCCCCTGGATTTCCATTGTTTTTTCTTCCTGGCTGGGGGTGGCTGCGCCGATGTTGAGCTTAAGCTGTTCAGCCGTTGGCTGACCAATGATCAGACCAAATTTCTTCCGCACGTAGTTGATGATGGCTTCATCCAGTTTCAACCCGGCAGTGCGGTTGGATTCAGCGCTGACGATGCCGGTCATGGAGATCACTGCAGCCTGAGTGGTGCCGGCACCAAGGCAGATAATCATGTTGCCGGTGGGAGTGTTAATGGGCAGGTCCACGCCGAGAGCAGCAGCCAGAGGCTGAGGGATGATGTTCACTTCACGACCGCCAGCACCCAAGCCAGCCTCTACCACCGCGCGTTTCTCGACGCTGGTAACCCCGTAGGGCGATGAGATGAGCAGGCGAGGTTTAAAGAACAGGGTTGGTCCGGTGACTTTTTTGATCATCTCACGCAGGAAGATCTCAGTCAGTTCGTATTCAGCAATGACGCCGTGGCGAAGGGGGCGGATTACGTCGATCGATTCAGGAACACGCCCCATCATACCGAGGGCGGTGGTGCCGTATTCGACCAGCTTCATTTCATTGACAACAATTGCCACAACAGTTGGTTCTTGCTGAAGTATCTGATTACCTTCCGCTATCTGCGTGTTGAACGTGCCGAGGTCAATGCCTAATTCTCGTGAAAGTCCCATGTTTTATCCAATTAATAAATAAATTCTTAAGATCAATTTTACCATCTCTGTGATTGGGAAAAAACAAGCTTAAAAATGGTCAAAATACTGCAGCGCGACCCGAAGTTTTGTTTCAACGTCATCCGGCGTGTCTTTGGGAATAGTTTGCAGTGCTGTCTGAGCCTCCACAACGCTATAACCAAGCGAGATCAGGGCATCGACAACGGCATCATCCACATCTGTGATGCTGCGAATAGCCAGACCATCGCTGTCAGGCAGTTTTCCCTGCATCTGGATGATGATCTTTTGCGCGGTTTTCTTACCGATGCCGGGAACCCGGCTGAAATAGTCCGGTTTTTCACTCAGAATGGCAGAGCGGATGTTGTCGATAGAAAGGCTTGAAAGGATAGACAGCGATAATTTTGGACCCACGCCGCCAACTGCCAGAAACTCAAGGAATAATTGCTTTTCTTCCAGGCTGGTAAAACCGAAAAGCGAAATATTATCTTCGCGAACGAGCATGTAGGTATACAGATAAAGTAAATCACCTTTTTCGGTGTCAGAAAGAAGCGATTTGGGAACGAAAACCTCAAATCCAAGACCATTGATGTCAATGATGACGGTTTCCTTGGTCAGATGAATGACTTTGCCGGAAATTGAAGCAATCATGATAGCCTCCGTTGGGGGTGGCGCTGTTGGTAGATTTGGTAGAGCAATACACCTGCAGCAATTGAGATGTTCAAGGAGTCGCAAGCCCCTTCCATTGGGATCCGCAGCATCCGGGAGCAGAGAGAGACATATTGGTCCGAAAGCCCCTGACGCTCACTGCCCAGCAGCAAGAGGATAGTGGAAGGGAATGTCACCTCAAAGGCGGAAGAAGCAGCTTTATCGGATGTGCCAATCACCATCAAATCAGGGCTGCGACGCAAAAAAGCCTCAAAATTACTGAAATCAGCACGATAGTGAGGTACTGTAAAAATCGAGCCCATGGAGGCTTTTACTGCGGCAGGATCGTAGGGGTCAGTGGACTCATCCAGCAGGATCAAGCCGCTGACGCCGACTGCGTCGCAAGTGCGAAGGATGGTGCCGAGGTTGCCAGGATTCTGGATTGATTCGAGGGTTACCCAAAACGAGCCGGATGAGGCGGATTTGGAGCTGATGTCTGACCAGTTTTGGGAGATAAGTGCCGCTATCCCCTGGGGCTTGTCCTTACGAGCGAGCCTGGCAAATACCTGCGGGCTGAGTTCCAGGATGGGTATGTCACGCTTTCCTACCAGTTCGACCAGAGAACGACCGTACTCACTGATCAGCAGGTCCGGGGAGATCAGAAGTTCCAGGATACTGGCGTTGGAATCAAAAGCCTGACCGACTGCCTTAAGTCCTTCCGCAAGGAAAGTTCCGCTGGAGCGGCGCTCCTTCGGCTGATCAAGTTTGCGCAGGGCTTTGATGTGGTCATTGGCTGAACTGGTTATCATGCGGCTACTCCATCAGGCGGCGCAGATTGAGATGGCTGGCGTGGCAAAGGGCGACAGCAAGCGCATCCGCAGCATCATCGGGCTGGGGAATTTCACTCAGATCCAACAGCATTTTGACCATGAGCTGCACCTGTTTTTTGTCTGCCCGCCCATTCCCCGAAACGGACTGTTTGACTTCATTGGGTGTGTACTCAGAGAGCGAGAGTTTGTGGTGGGCAAGGCAAAAAGTAGCTACACCGCGGGCTTCACTGACTGACATCGCGGTCGTGATGTTGCGTTGAAAAAAAAGCTTTTCCATGGCAGCTTCATGCGGTTGGTAAGTCTCAATCACAGTGCTTAGCTGGTCATAGAGAAAAATCAAACGGCTGGAGGTTGAGCTCACAGCCGTTGAATCTATGACTTCGTAGTGAACCAATTCGGGTTCATTGCGTTGATTGAGGCTGATCAGACCAATACCCGTGCGAGTCAGACCCGGATCGATACCCAATATCAGCATTAATGCCTAATCTTCCTCCAATTTTTCAAGATCCTCATTGGTGAACTTGAGATTGGAGTAAACATTCTGAACGTCGTCGCTTTCCTCAAGGGCAGAGATGACTTTCAGGACGGAAAGAGTTTGATCTGGGTCAAGCTCAACTTCCTGTTTTGGGATCATGCGCAAACCGGCATCTTCGATGTGTAGTCCGGCATCTGCTAAACTATCGTGAATAGCTTTAAAAGTTTCAGCAGGACCTATAATTTCGATGTAACCATCTTCTTCGGTAACATCATCCGCGCCAGCCTCAAGAGCAGCTTCAAAAGCTTTGTCGAAATTTTTTCCATCTGATTTGACGGAATAGATTGCTTTGCGGTCGAATTGCCAGGTGACTGAGCCGTTGCTGGCAAGGTCGCCACCGCCTTTGGAAAGAATGTGACGCAGATCAGCAACGGTACGATTGCGATTTTCAGTGACGCATTCAATGACGGCTGAAGCACCTTTTCCGAGGTAGCCCTCATAAGTGATCTCTAACAATTCAGTGCCATCTTTGTCATCACCGGTGCCTCGTTTGATCGCACGTTCGATGCTATCTTTGGGCATGTTGCTGGCTCGTGCGCGCTCTATCGCAAGCTCGAGTGAGACGTTCATAGAAGGATCGCCTCCGCCATTTCGCGCGGCAAGCGCAATTTCGCGGGCAAGTCGGGTGAACATAGCGCCTTTTTTGGCGTCTGCAGCACCCTTTTTACGTTTGATCGTGGACCAATGGGAATGTCCTGACATAAAAATTCTCCTTGAAAAAGTATGAAAAACCAAGCAACTCAGTATAACATGAAGTAGAGGCTTGCGGAAATATCGTAAGGGGATTTAAATGGATAAATTTCGTTAAAAAACAGATCCGAAAATCAGACTATTGAGGGGGCAAGTTTCCTAAAAAAAACCAATTCCAATCAGGAAGCGGTCGGTAAAAAGTGCAGAAAGCACAAGTTTTCACTTTTTTAGTGGTCATCAAAAGAACTGGTCTTGATTATTTTTGCTTCAAGCCGTGCTTTGCGGTGCAAAAGGGAATCAGTCATAGGGGCATCAGAACAAATGGATAATGCCTGGTCTGTGAAACGCAGAGCATCTTCATAGTGCCGGAGATGATGTTCATAATACTTAGCCAGTTCTATCAAAGCCTCAATGGCGCCCAATGCGGCAGCTTCCTGCCATAGCTTGCTGGCCTCTTGAAGATTTCCTGTGCGTTTCTGGAGCCTCGCTCGCAAAAGAAGGCTTTTTTGACGATCCGTCTCTTCAAGTTGCTGAAGTCTTGCAGAGGAGTAGACCTGGTCGGCCAAGGGTTCACGCTCCAGGATTTCCAGAACGCGTCCAACCGAAATTAAATCACCAGGCTCGGTGAAACGATCGTCGGAAGGGTCTTCGAGGATGGCTGCCAGCCAGCTGAAGAGCGCTGAGAGGCTGAGCACATCAACTTCGTTGTGATAAAAGATGCCCGGCATGTGGGTGGCATCCCCTGTGAAGAGATATTCGCGGTAAAAATCAGGAACCAGGTGGCCTGGGATGTCAGCCTGTTCGCGTTGAAATCCGAGCACTTGGGTTTCGATATTTCCAAGGTTGCACTGACCCAGGCGGGATTTCCAAATGCGGCGGGTGAAATGAAGCAGGTCAAAGTGCGCGGCAGCCGTGAATGGATTGGAGAGGCGCTGCATGATGTAGCGTGTATTGATGATGGGCATATCAAATGACTTGCCGTTGTAAGTGACAATACCTTCCACGCCTTCAACAAACTCAGATAAAGCAGCCAGCTGGGCGGTTTCCTCGGCAGGGTTGCGGACAAAGAATTGTTCAACTACAAATTGGTTTTCTATGAAACGGCCGGCACCAATCATGAAGGGCATGGTACCTGTGCCGCCGGAAAGACCGGTGGTCTCGGTATCCAGAAAGACCAGCGATTTGAGGTCGGGTGTGGATGAAGCTTTAGCCCACTGTGCCAGCCAATCATGAGCAGTGAGCGGCTTGAGGGGCAGATGCCCGTGTCGGAGATCTTCGGGGTATGTGTGATTGAGGGAAAAGATTTCGCCGTAGATGGTTTTCAGGTTGCGCCCAGGCACAAGTTCTTCGAGGGGTTTGGCTTTGCCCGCGTTTTGCTTCATTGGCTGCGAGATGCCCCATTGGACCCCCAGACGTTTCAGCCTGTCAGAGAGATTGCTCCAATCACTCATTAAGCAGCCCCTCCAGCAAAGCCAGGGATTCCCGCTTACTGCCGTAACCCTCCTCGCCAAAAGGACCAACACAGGCAGGGCAGCCATCCTCGCAGGGGCAGTCCCGGATCATTTCAGCAGCCCTTTCCAGCCAGAAACGGTGGTCTTCGAACAATTGATTGGAGAGCCCCACGCCTCCCGGAATCGTATCGTAAACCAGGATGGCTGGCAGGCCGTCATTGAGGATCGATTTTGGCTCAGAGAGCATGGCAATATCGGCATCGTCGCACATGATGAGCAGGGAAGCAATGTTGCGCAGGGCATGGCTCGCGCCGGCCATGCCCGAGATTACCCGCACACGGGTTTCGACGATCGCGTGGCAGCGCTGGCACAGGGTGACGAGGTTGGAAGGTGTATTCGCTTGCAGTGGATCGGCGAAGGTTTTGAAGGGCTGGATGTGGTGAACGTGAAGTTCACCTGGAGCAAAGGTTAGATGGCAAACAGCACATTTGTATTGATCCCGAGAGAGGATCTTTTGCCTGAGAGCTGGCCAACCAGGACCATAATTGTTTGGGTCCGAGTTCCATAAGGCAAGATCTTTGAGATGGTTGATGAGCTTGTCACCTATGGAAAACCAGGCACCTTCGGTTTCCAGACCGCGTGCCGGCAGATCCAGCGGCAGACGTTCAAGGGTCTCATTGGTCTGCCAGCGGATCTTTCGGAATCCTTCAACCCTGATGGAAAGTGAAAGCGGTCCGCTGCTGACTTTTGAAGATCCAACAGGTTGGCTGGAGTGTTCCTGGAAGTTTTCAATAGTAGTCTTGATTGTGGGCAGGGTGAAAAAGTCCGGTCGGGCAGGTTTGAGTTTGCAGACGCCTTGCGCCAGATCGAGGTTTTCGACGAGGTACGTTTCTGCTTCATGCAGATAAATGGCCTGGGGATGGACGAGCCATTCAGCGCTGTGGGCATCCAGTTGACCGATCAGGGTGGGTTTGTTGGGTCCATCAACCAACAGGGAAACAATGTTTGGCGTGGAAGAGCGCAAGGAAATTTCAGCAGAGGGGTAAGCGTCCGCAACCCAAAAATGCGTGTTGTTACGGTTCAAGACCTCGCCAGACGAGCTCATAACCTGAAAGATTTCGTTGAGTTTCAGGGGATCGACCGGTCCAAAACGCTCATCGGGCGCAAATGGTAGCTCAAAAGTCGCGCAACGAAGATGTTGATAGAGCACAAGCAGGTTGTTGGGATCCACAAGGGCTTTTTCAGGTGAGTTGCTCAGATATTCGGGATGATTCGCCAGGTATTGATCCATGGCGTCATTGGTGGCAACCATAAGGGCGAGAGAATCTTGCTGCTTCCTGCCGGCACGTCCCGCGCGCTGCAAGGTGGTAGCGATGGAACCAGGGTATCCAACCAGAATGACTGATTCGAGCTCACCGATGTCTATGCCGAGTTCCAGTGCGGAAGTGGCGATCACGAGGCGAATGCTCCCATCCTTAAAACCCTGCTCGATCTCACGGCGATCGCTCTTAAGGTAGCCGCTGCGATAGCCGCGCACTTTAGAGCGAGCCTGGAAGGGCGTCTTTTCGAGCAGGTAAGTCAGGAGCATTTCAACCGTACGGCGGGTGCGGGCGAAAAGCAGCGACTGGTGGTTGGATTCGAGCAGCGAAAGTCCGAGATTGACGCTGGTTTGCACGCTGGACTTGCGCAATCCCAGTTTTGGATCGATCAAAGGTGGGTTGTACAAGAGGAAATGCTTCTCGCCTTGAGGAGCGCCACTCTGGTCAATCAGACTTACACGGTCATCGATCAGCATTTCAGCCAGTTCTATCGGGTTTGCGATTGTGGCCGAAGTCAGGATGAACTTGGGAAAAGCGCCATAAAAAGCCGCAATCCGCTTGAGGCGGCGCAGGAGATTTGCAAAATGTGAGCCAAAAATACCGCGGTAGGTGTGCATTTCATCAATCACAACCAGGCTGAGCCCCTGGAAAAATGGCTGCCAGATGGCATGGTGGGGGAGGATGCCCTGGTGAAGCATGTCCGGGTTCGTCAGCAGGAAAACGGACTGCTTACGCATGGCAGAGCGCAGGTTCTGAGGAGTATCGCCATCAAAGATGTTGGCTGGCATCAGCTTTTTGCCCGGAATTGCTGTAAGCAGCTCGTTGAGACTGCCAAGTTGATCCTGGGTGAGGGCTTTGGTGGGAAAGAGATAAAGGATGCGGGCATTCGGGTTGGAAATTGCCTGTTGGATGGCAGGCAGGTTGTAGCACAGGGTTTTGCCGCTGGCGGTGCCAGTGGCAATGACGAGATTTTCTCCGTTTAAGGCGCGCTCGATAGCTTCAGTTTGATGGGAATAGAGTTTGGTTATCCCGCGCAAATTCAGCGCACGTTGCAGGCGTGTATCCAGCGAGCTGGGGATAGGAGTGCAGAGCGCGTCGCGCGCAGACGTCACCTGCCAGTAGGTAATGTTTTCACGAAATTCCGGATCCTGCTGCCATTGATCAATCAGAGTACGGATGCCAGCACCGACAGGGCGCTGGTGTGAATCATTTGTCAAGTCGGGCTTTCTTTTTAGTCGCTCTGGAAACCAGGAAATCGATAATCGGGTTAAACAAACTACCAAGGTGGGTGGCAACAAAATAGATTAGTTTTGCTTCAAAACTCGGAACTATTTTGTATCGTCCCCGCGCAACAGCTTTCAGGGTTTCCTCGGCGACTTTGGATGGCGGGATAGGCTTATCGGAACCTGCCAATTCGCGAGTCTCAAAGGGTTTGTATTGATCCTCCCAGGCGAGTTGAGGTGTGTCGGTATCCGGAGGGTAGACAATGCTGACCTTGATGCCTTTAGGTTTGAGCTCTGAGCGAAGGGCATCGCTGAAACCTTTGATAGCAAACTTTGCACCTGAATAAGCCGTATATCCAAATAAACCCACGACCCCAGCCATGGAGGAGAAATTCACAATATGTCCAGAACCTCGCGCGATCATTCCAGGCAAAAGTATTTTGATCGGATTCACAGTTCCATGGTAGTCGATATCCATTGTCCATCGGTAGACATCCAGGGGGATTTCTTCGACATAACCTGGGCGCGCGACACCAGCACAATTGATCAGGATATCCGGTATCTCGTGGTTGCGGATATATTTTTCATGCAGCACGTTGAGAGTCTGCGCATCAGTTACGTCGGCTGAAACAAGTTTGACTTTGGCTTTTGGATATTTTGCCAGGATCGAAGCCTTGGCAGCCTTGAGTTTCTCGTAATCCCTTGCCAAAAGGATAACCGAGGCATCCATTTCGACGAGGGCATTGGCGATGGCGAAACCGATCCCGCTGGACCCACCCGTGATCAGCACAGATTTACCGCGATAATACTCTGCGGTTTTCATGAGACCCCACAGCTTGAGCAATTTCCCGAATGGCAGGAGCCGCAGGACGAGCTGCTGTTTGTAAGGCTTCTTCCGGAACTGACGGCATTTACCAGTGAAAGCTGCCGCTTGGCATCCATCTTTCCGCAGCTCGGGCAGGAGATGGGTTGGTCTGCCTGGCTGAAAGAACGGAGTGTTTCAAAGCTTTGTTGGCAGGATTGACAAATGTATTCGTAAAGGGGCATAGGTTTTCCTTATCTATTGATAGCGGGCTTTGATAGCAGGTAAAAGATATTCCAAAAAAGCGCGTTCGCAGTCATAATCTGGCTGCCAACCCCAATCTTGTCGGGCGGCAGTGTCATCAATGTCTGCTGGCCATGAATCAATAATACCCTGCCGATGGCAATCCGGAGCAAAGCGAATGTCTGCCTGGGGAAAAGCCTGGAGGGTCCATTCGAAGAGTTCCTGGGCCGTTGGACTGAAACTGGTAACATTGTAGACAGTCTGAGTCAAGGCTTGGCGGGGGGCTTCCTTTAGCATAATCAGCGATTTGACAGCATCGGACATAACCATGAAAGGCAATTGCGCGTCAGGGCGAACGAAGCAGTTATAGGAGAGGCCTTTGGCTGCAGCGTGGAGCATCTCAGGACCGTAATCGCTGGTGCCGCCTGTGGGGACTGTTTCGGAGCTGATCAAACCCGGGAATCTCAGCGCTCTGAAATCGAGGAGCTGCTCGGGCTTGGCATTATTGGCAAGTTGTTTGTAGTGTTTGCTGTAGTATCGCCCCAAATTCTCACAATAGAGCTTGTTGATGCCATACATGGTGGTGGGAGTAGTGAATTGATACTCGCAAATTTTGCCTGCTGCTTGTTTAATCTCGAGGTTGGGCAGGCCATAGACAGCAATTGAACTGGGATAGATAAATTTGACAGGCAGGCAGTCCCGCCTGGATTGGATTTCGGACAGGCGGAGCAGGTTGAGGGTGCCTTCGACGTTGACCTTGTGAGCAAGCTCGGGATTTAACTCGGCTTTTGTGGAGAGGATTGACGCCAGATGGAAGATGACACTGAAATGGTGCTCCTCGAAGAGTTCTTCAAGCAGCGAAAAGTTAAGAATATCACCGACCTGCCAGTGACGGACAAGCGGCTGAAGCACTTCGTCCAGGGGATTGAGGTCAAGCGCGACGATAGCTTTTTTTTGGTCAGCCAGATGGTGGATCAGACCGTGACCAATTTCTCCATTTGCTCCCGTGATCAGAATGACTTCCTCGTGCATAGATCGTCTCCTTTATTTTGAATCATTTTGAATCATTAATTGGAAAATGAACGTATTCCCGCCGGATATTGGTGGAGGAAGAAGCTGAGATACGCAAAACCGTGACAGTCATGTCGTCTTGTGGGCGGCCAACATCCTGGCTGATCGCCTGGTTGAGGATAGCATCAGCTACCTCCTGAACAGTGGGTTCCTCATCTTCAAAAAGCGACTCAACCAAAACACGCAAGTCCAGAGGCTGTTCATACTGCGTTCCGGCCTGGAGTACCCCGTCGGACACCAGGATGAAATCCCGGCCCTCCTCGATCTCAAATTGAAACACTGAGGGGGACAAGGCTTGTTCAGTTTGGACCCTACCATCAAACCTTAAGTATTCTGCTGCATCTTCAAAGACGGTTACAACGGGAGTCGTATTATTTTTGGTGATAACGATTGATTGCGATTCGAGATCACAGGAAATGATGTGCAAGCTCACTTGCGCCTTGCCTTGGTAATCCTCAAAGATATCGGAAAGAACCAGCCTTGAGGCAGCACCATCATGCATGCCGCTGGCGATCAGGCTTAAGATTGAATGAACGGCTTTCATGGCAACTATTCTTGACCGACAGCCATTGAGCTTACCCTCAGCCATGATGATGGAGATGCCGCCGTGGGGACGCTCGATGATCTCAACATTGTCACCTTGCGCGGTTGAAGAATAACGAGCTGTTTTTGAAATTGCTGCCTGAAGTTCCATGCCACAATTTTATCGCATTCCATCCGGATGCGAATACCCTCTTAATCATGTAAAATTATTTGCCTGTTACTGTGGAGAACCTTGTGAAACGCACTCTGATCATATTTTGTTTATTGCTGCTCGCCGGAAGCTGCGCAGGTCAGGCACCTGCTGCTTTCCCAACAACGACCCTGCCAGTGGCTTCCCTTCAGACCCTCGAAGGTGAAACACCAATCAATGTTATCCAGGGAGTGACTCATCGATCTCCGCTTGAAGGAAAGACGATTGAGAAGGTCAGTGGGGTGGTAACAGCCGTGGATGGCGAAGGGTTTTACCTGCAGAGTCTGGCGCCGGATCAGGACGAGCGCACATCTGAAGCCATTTACATCGACCTTCAGACTTATGTAAAGGTTATTCCAGGAGATCTTGTGGAAATTGCGGATGCATGGGTGCGGGAATGGAATCCGGCTGGTCTGGGGGAAAACTCGCTAACCACCACGACGCTTGTAGCAAAAAATGTGACAGTTCTGAAACAAAATCAACCCCTGCCCGCACCTGTTGTTATCGGACAGGGCGGCAGAATGATCCCCAACCAGGTGATCGAGAACGACGTAAACGGATATGTTGGGCAAAGCAAGCAGCCGATTGACCCCCAGGAAGACGGCATGGACTTTTTTGAGAGCCTGGAAGGTATGCTGGTGCAGATCAATAACGCGAGAGCAGTCTCCACGCGCAATCGCTACAACGAGGTTTCGGTCGTGGCAGACGGCGGTCAGGATGCCGGCATATTTTCTAGTGAAGGCGTTCTGGTACTGAGGGAGACAGATCCCAATCCTGAGCGAATCATGTTGGATGACGCATTTATCATGATGCC
>DDWY01000049.1 GCA_002347705.1 Anaerolineaceae bacterium UBA2274
AGAGGTCTGGATAGCCCTGCGTAAAACCCCCCAGTATCAACGGGGGTTGAAAGAACGTTACAAAATCGAGCGCAAATTTGGCGAAGCCAAGCAAGGGCATGGCTTGGGACGTTGTCGCTATCTTGGCAAAGTGAAGTTCGCGGTGCAGGCCTTCTTTACCGCGATGGCGCTCAATTTGAAACGATTGGTCAAACTCTTGACGGGGGTCGGCTTTAAGGCGCAACCCGCTTCAGGCGCTTAACCCAGGGTGTATTGTCGGTGGTGGTCAAAAGGTAGGTAAAAAACAACCAAATTGAGTGAATTATGAACACCCCTGAGGCATGATTGCCCCTGTTTTCGATGAAATTCCAGCTTATGAGCAGGCATTTTCACCTAATCTCTTCTTTTTTCAACACCCTCACGCAAAATGTGAAAGACGCAAAATGAAAGAGCAAAGTGTAAGAGCAAAGTGATGATGTCCTAATGCAGCAAAATAGAAATGTCCTAAAGTGGGGGTAAACCTCAGTACTTACCATGGGCAGATACAGCTCCCAGAAGGGTGGTGCCCAAGGGTCTGCCCCCACTTCGTTGCTTATTGAAGGCAGTCTCTTCTGTTGAATGGTTGCTCAACTTGCTAAGACTCCGGCAGAATGAAGTAAAATTAAGCAAACGTAACTTACACACTTAGCTCACACACAACCACACACGAAAGGAATTCCCATGTACCAGAAACTAATTCTTATAGGCAATCTTGGCAGAGACCCGGAGATGCGCTATACCCCTGACGGCAAGGCTGTCACGAATTTTTCAGTGGCAACCAGCCGCAAATATAACGACAAAGATGAGACCACCTGGTTCACCGTTTCGGTTTGGGGGAAACAGGCTGAAAGTTGCAACCAATACCTGACAAAGGGTTCAAAGGTCCTGGTGGAAGGTCGCTTGCGCCCGGATGCCAACACTGGCGCTCCCCAGGTTTTTCAAAAGAAAGATGGCAGTTGGGGCAGCAGCTATGAGGTTTTCGCCGACAACGTCCGCTTCCTCTCCGCGCGTGGTGAAAGCAATCCTGAGGTTAGTGATACGGTTGACGACGACGATATCCCGTTCTAGCCATGGCTGAACCCCAGAAAATTCCGTTTATGGTCCCGGATGATCTCGAGCCGCGGTACATAAACACTGCCTATATTACCCATACCCCCCACGAGTTCATCCTCGATTTTGCTACGATGATGCCGGGCTTGAAAAGCCTCAAACTCAACACCCGCCTGATCCTTTCGCCGTTGACGATGAAACTCTTCCAACGCGCGATCAATGAGAATATTGCCCGCTACGAGGCAAATTTCGGCGAGATCCGCATCCCACGCGGGCATACCCTGGCGGATGAACTGTTCCGCGACAAGGGTGGTCAGAATCCACCGGAAGAAACGAAATGACCGACCAACTCGATTTGATTTGCGAACAAATTCGGCATGAGTTTGACCAGAAAACAGCTCTGCGTGATGCAGCCCTCAAACAGGCGCGTGAACTAACTCGCCACGCCTCCCTGGCGATCCGGGCTATCCACCGGGAGGATCACAGCGAAGCACAATCGGAGATTGGTCATGCACGTGAACTGGCGAAAGTCCTGACCACCACACTTCGCGGCGAGCATCCCGACCTGTTTTTTGCAGGATACACGCAGGATGCTCTCAAGGAATACTGTGAAGCCTGCCTGACGGTGGCGATGATCAAAGGCGAAGTTTTGCCCACCCCCCAGGAGTTGGACGCGGAGCCGCCCGCCTACCTGAACGGGCTCACCGAGACCCTTGGCGAGTTGCGCCGGCGCTGCCTGGACCTGCTTCGCCCCGGTTACAGCGCTGAGGTTGAACGACTTTTGGCATTGATGGATGACGTCTTTGCTCAGTTGCTCACGATGGACTACCCTGATGCCATCACGGATGGTCTGCGCCGCCGCACCGACCTGGCGCGCGGCATCATCGAACGCACCCGGGCGGACATCACCGTGTCTTTCCGGCAAAACGAGCTGGAAAGCAGGTTGAGTCGTTTGTCGGAACTACTGGAGGACAAACAAGCCTGATGCGCAAGGTGCGCGCTTCAGAGCTGGGAAGTTTCAACTACTGTCAGCGTGCCTGGTGGTATCAGCAGCAAAACATGCCCTCCGAAAACCAGGGAGCCATGGACGCGGGCAGCCGCGAGCACAGAGAACATAACCGCGGGGTGAAACTCGCGGTTTTCTATCGCTGGCTGGCTCTGGCAGTGCTTGCAATTGCGATCCTTCTAACACTTTGGATCCTGCGATGAGTAATATGTGGTGGATGGTTCTGCTGCTTTTTGGGCTGGCAATCGCGCTGCTGCTGCTGAGCCTGCGCGAACGCTGGAAAAGCAGATTGCCCGATGCGCAGGTAATTTATGCTGACACTGACCTGTGGCAGCGAGTTCCCGAAACACTGGTGGATCACCAGCTTGGACTTGTGGGCAAACCGGACTATGTGATGCGAACCAGGCAGGGCAGCCTGATCCCAGTAGAGGTAAAAACTGGTCGCACTCCAGATAATCCTTATGACTCCCACCGGCTGCAGTTGATGGCGTACGGGCTGCTCATCCAAAATAAATATGGCCAAAGGCCAGAATATGGTCTGCTGCATTATTCCGATAAGGATTTCAGGGTGAACTTTACGCCTGAACTGGAAAGTCAACTGTTGAATACGCTTGAGGAAATTAGGCTTATAGAAAAACAAAATGAAGCACCAACACGTTCCCACAACAGCAGTACGCGCTGCCGCAGTTGTGGTTACCATGGAATTTGTGATCAAAAGATAAATTGAGTGCTTTTCAGTCCAGCGGGACTTGGATCACTCTCGCCATAGAAGATGAAAGCGAGGAATAGATGAAAAAGATCCTTTTTTATGCCATGACAGGTGAAAAGTTGTGTTTTCAGCACATACTGATGAACGCCCTGGATCTGCACAATTCAGGATGCGAAGTGAAAATCATATTTGAGGGCGCCTCTGTCAAGCTCCCCTCTGTATTACAGGAAGAGAGCAATCCACTATTCGGCAAGGCACTTGAAGCCGGTTTGATTGCAGGGATCTGTTTTGCCTGCTCGAAAGTGATGGGTGTGTTTGAGGTCAACCAGGCTTTTGGGCTGCCAATGTTGGATGATATGTATGGGCATGCCGGCATGAGGCCCTACCTGGAAGAAGCTTATGAAGTAGTGAGCATGTAAGCCGCTGCGGGCAATGATTGACAATCCCCCCGCCCTCGATTATCCTTAACCTGCGTCTGGGCGGGACCGGCGCGGCGGAGCCCTGTGAACCCCGTCAGGTCCGAGAGGAAGCAGCGGTAAGTAGGTTTCTTCGGGTGTTGCCGGTTATCCTGCCCGGGCGCTTTGCAAATGATGGATCAGAACACAAACACCACCACACCCCCCGTCTGTTCCTATGAAGGTTCAGATTACCAGGATTCCTTTTGGGAAACCGGCACTCGCCGTTATGAAGACGCCGTGGAAGCCGCCGCGCTGCAGCGTTTGCTCAACAAACCGGGAAAACTGATGCTGGAGCTTGGAGCCGGGGCTGGCCGCAACACGCCGCGTTATGCTGACTGGCAGCGGGTGGTGCTTTTGGACTATTCGCGATCGCAACTCGTTCAAGCCCGGGAGCGCCTTGGCGACAGCCATCGTTACGTCTACGTGGCGGCCGATATTTACAAATTGCCTTTTACGGCTGGGCTGTTTGATGGCGCTACAATGATCCGCACCCTGCATCACATGGCCGACCCCAAGCTTGCGCTGGAAAATGTGCGTGATGTGCTTGCAGAAAACGCCGTATTCATCCTGGAGTTTGCGAACAAAAAGAATATCAAAGCAATCGCGCGCTGGCTGACGGGAAAGCAAAAATGGAACCCATTCACCCATGAGCAGGTAGAATTTGTGAAGCTCAATTTCGACTTCCACCCCAAAACGATCCGCGCGCTGTTGAAAGAAACCGGCTTCAGGCTGGAAAAGCAGCTGGCGGTCTCGTTCTTCCGATCAAATTGGTTCAAGAACCACGTTTCTCACAAGCGGCTGGTGGCACTGGACAGCTTTCTCCAACCCACTGGTGCCTGGGCTCAGGTTACCCCCAGCATTTTCTCACGCACTATCGCTAAAGGCAGCTCACCGATGCCTGGAGAAAATGACTTCTTCCGCTGCCCAATTTGCGCTCACCCCCTGCCCGAAGCTGGCTCAAGCCAAACTTGCCCTGGCTGTGGGCATGCCTGGGAATATCGCGACGGGATTTATGAGTTTCGCATCCATCCCGAGAGCTAAAACAGCACTTCAAAGAAAATTACGTGCGCTCTTTTCAATCTGCATACTTCTGATACTGGTCGCCTGCAATTACCCCGGTCGTACTGAAAACCTGATCGTCGGCACGGCCACAATGGCGGCCGCCCGGCAGACCGCAGCGGCTATGCTCTACCCAAGCCCAGGACCGGATGGAACACCTGCTGTCTTTCCACCTCCCCCACTGCTTCTTGGAACTCCCAGCCCTCATGCCTCAACACAGGCGATCCCCCCGGTGTTGCCAACAGAAACTGGCACGCCTATCCCGCCCTATACCGGCCAGGTGCCTGCGGGTATGACGCTCTACTACAGCCAGTCTGGCGACACGCTTGAGAGCATTGCAGGGCACTTCCGCACCACCCCAGCGCTGCTGCAAAGCCCGACCCAAGCCAATACCGATGGTTTTCTTGCTGCCGGGATACCGCTTTTTGTACCGCATGCGCAGTTCTATGCCCCTTATCAGCAAGCTGTTTTAGCGGACAACCTGGTGGTGTATGGACAGAATGCCAGGAACGTTGACGTGTTGGGGATCAGTTCCCGGGCGGGTGGGTATCTGAATTATTACGCGGAATATCTCTTTGAAGGTCGCTTTACAGGACCAGAAATCGTCGAATTAGTGGCAATGGAAACTTCAACTGACCCGCGACTGCTGCTGGCATTGCTCGAATACCAGTCTGGCTGGGTCTACGCCTGGCCAGAGGGCGCGGAGGAAGATAAATCCCCTTTGAATTATGAAGCTGAAGGTGTGGAGGGGCTTTACGCGGAGCTGCAGGTGGCAGCCCGTGAGCTTTCGCGGGGGTATTATGGTTGGCGGGAAGGTGGTTTGCAAACCCTGCGCTTTAAAGATGACAGCCAGGCTGCCATTCACCGCGAATTGAACGCTGGCAGTGTGGCGATGCAGGTTCTTTTTGCCGGTTTTTATACCCCTGCCCATTTTTCTCCCAACCTATATGGTGAGCGCGGCTTCCTGGCGCTTTATCGCCGGATGTTTGGCGATCCTGCCCAACTGGCTTTGGAGGGGGGAGATGTGATACCGGCGGGTCTGGCTCAGCCTGCTTTGACCCTGCCATTCCAGCCCGGGCTCACCTGGGCGCTTACATCGGGCCCACACATCACCTGGCAAATCGGCACGCCAAGAGGAGCGATAGACTTTGCCCCGCGGGATGACCTGCCGGGCTGCATTGTTTCGAATGTCTATGCGACTGCTTCAGCACCGGGGCTGGTGGTGCGCAGTTCACGCGGGGCAGTTGCCGTGGACCTTGATGGGGATGGTAATGAAGGCACTGGCTGGGTCATCATCTACATGCACCTGGCAAGGGATGGGCGGATTGTAGACGGAAGTTGGGTGGACGTGGACGATCCCCTGGGATATCCATCATGCGAGGGCGGCTACAGCAGCGGCACCCATCTGCACATCACCCGGAAATACAACGGTGAATGGATGCGTGCTGGTGGCGCAGTTCCTTTTGTGATGGATGGCTGGCTGGCGGTAGCCGGGCAGGGCGCCTATGCGGGTTGGCTTGTGAGGGATGGGAAAACAGTCTACGTGGGCACCAGTGATAAGGAATATACCTGGATCAGGCGGGATGAATAAGCCGGCTTTGCTGGCTTAGATTTGGCAAATATACAAAGCGGCTCGCGGTTCGACGTGTATGACCTGCAGGTTTCCGTAGTAGTCGCGTAATTCATCCTGAACAACTTTGATGAAGTTGAAGTAATCTCCGCCCTCGCCCCACTCCACGATATCCGTTATCAGAGAGCGCTTGTCGGTATAGTCGTGAACAATGACAATTTTGTCTGCCAGGCGGCGCATTTCCGCATAGAGGGCAAGCCGCTCTTGCGGTTTCAGACCATGGGCAACATACGAAGCCAGGCATACGTCAAAGCCTTTTGCAAAGAAAGGCAGCCCACCGTTTACGTCCGAAAAAATGCAATAGGTGGTTTCAGATCTTAGCAAATTTTTCGCCTGGCGCAGCATTCCAAGAGACGCGTCTACTCCGGTTACCTGATACCCACTGTCGCGCAGAGCGCTCGCCATGGCACCGGTGCCGCAGCCAATATCCAGAATGGAGCGGCAGCCTGCGAGCATCTCTCTAACATGTTGACGCTGATAAATCTCAAAGTAATTTTCGTACTGATGGCGGAAAGTGCGCCCATATATGGGGGCGATCAGGTCAAATAAGCGTGAGGATCCATCCGGATCTGACTTTGCGCGCATGATTAATCTGCCTTTTGACGAATTTGGCTGACGGGCACGCCACGCTCTATATTTCCGGTTTCATACAGGGCGAAAGCATGCGGTTCGGCCACTTTCAACTGCCGAACAAGATAGCGCACCATCAGCAGTTGCGATCCCTGGATCTCACCAAGGAGTTGAGCGGCAAGGGCTGACAGCCAGGGTTGGTAGGAACGCGCAGCAAGAAACACCGGACGGTTGTAGAGGTCAGGGATCGCGTTAATAAGGTCTGACAAAATCCTTGGGTCATTGGCCTCAGGGGAAAGTACCGGCTGCAGCCAAACCCCTTTGGGACCGTAATCCAAGTCTGCATAACCGAGCAACTCACCTTCAGGGTGGTAAAGCGCTAGCCCAAGCGCGGTTTTACGCGTGAGCGGTTCGATCGGCTGAAATAATCCCGGAACAACTCCGCGGTAGAGGGATGTCATGGCGCGCATGTCATTCGCGTTCCAGGTGCGCCAGGCAAATTGAGGTTTGCTACTCTCCGGGCTTACCGGTGAAAGTTTGAAAACAGTCTGATTAGCCCAGGTTAGAAAACCTGCCTTCTTAAAGCCAGTGAGATGAGGGGAATTCACTGGCAAGTCGCAGGTGATATAGTGCGTGCCCCATTTGCCGGCATTGGAGATAAGATTTTCGAGTAAACAGGCGATGTCGGTTTGATCTGTGTCGGGAAGTGCGCCAAGGAAGGTCATCTGCCCCTGGGTTTCATTCACCCTGCTGATCACCTGGGCATAACACGGGCGCTGCGGGTCATTGTCGCAATAGCCAATATACTGCTCCACCGGTGGTGAGATGCTATGGATTAAATTTCTTAGATTGAATGGCTCTCCCCGCGTGAGCAGACGCAGAGTATCGAGGCTCTGCAGCAGGTCGGTCCGACGTAAGATAGCCGAAAGATCAAGGGGGTTTAGCCGGTGGATTCCGATTTTGCCAACTCCAGAAAGTACTGATGAAAACGCAGATCGTTGGTGAGCTCAGGGTGAAAGGATGTCGCAAAAAGCTTGCCTTGGCGGGCTGCGATCGCGCGCCCATCGGGCAGGCTCAGCATGGTTTGAGCTTCACCCCAAACCCGAGTGATGATGGGTCCGCGGATGAAAGTAAGATGATAGGGCTCTTCAGGGGACTGTAGAAATGGCACGTTAATTTCGACTTCGAATGAATCAATCTGGCGCCCGAAGGCATTCCGTTCGATTTCCATGTCCATCAGACCGAGCAGGGGTTGATCGCGCCCGACTTCTTTTGCGAGCAGGATTGCGCCGGCGCAGGTGCCCCAAACAGCCCGGGTCTGCCCAAAGTCGCGGATAGGCTCCAGAAGACCGTACGCAACCATTAACTTCCCGATGGTGGTCGACTCACCGCCAGGAATAATCAGTCCTTGCAAGCCTTCCAGGTGTTCTGGCAGGCGCACTTCTTTTACATCAGCCCCGAGTTTCTCGAGGCTGATGCGGTGTTCACGAAAGTCGCCCTGCAGGGCAAGCACGCCAATCTTCATCGGCACGAAGTCCTCTACCAGCCGCGCTCGGCCATCTTTTCAACGTCGGGCAGATTAACTGCGGAGCGCCCAACCATCGCTTCGCCCAGGTTGCGGCTGACTTCAGCCAAAATCTTGGGCTCATTGTAGTGGGTGGTGGCTTTGACGATCGCCTGGGCGCGTTTGGATGGGTCACCAGACTTAAAAATGCCCGAGCCTACAAAAACGCCGTCCACGCCGAGCTGCATCATCAGGGCTGCGTCGGCAGGTGTGGCAATGCCGCCTGCGGCAAAGTTAACTACGGGCAAAGCACCCAGCTCACGCACCTGCAGGCAGAGTTCGTAGGGCGCCTGGATATTCTTGGCAAAAGTCATCACTTCTTCTGCTGGAAGCGACTGCAGATGGCGAATGTCGCCGTAAACCGAGCGGGCGTGACGCACTGCTTCCACCACGTCACCAGTGCCAGGCTCGCCCTTGGTGCGCATCATGGCCGCGCCTTCGCCAATGCGGCGCAGGGCTTCACCCAAATTGCGGCAGCCGCATACGAACGGCACTTTGAAGTCGTGTTTGTTGATGTGGTAGGCTTCGTCTGCCGGGGTGAGCACCTCGGATTCGTCGATGTAGTCTACGCCGAGCGATTCAAGAATTTGAGCTTCCACAAAATGACCGATCCGGCATTTTGCCATGACCGGAATACTGACCGCTTCCATGATCTTCAGGACGAGTTCCGGATCACTCATGCGAGCAATACCGCCATCCGCGCGGATGTCAGCTGGAACGCGTTCCAGCGCCATAACTGCCACAGCACCAGCATCTTCAGCAATTTTTGCCTGATCAGCGGTGACCACGTCCATGATCACACCCCCCTTGAGCATTTCAGCGAGTCCTTTTTTAACTGCGAACCCAGAAACCTCTTGTTCCATGCAACCTCCAAGTATTGTGTTATTTTCTATTGCGATTGTACCACCAACCGCACCCCATTTTTACTTAAGCGGCTGCCTCTTGAAACGCGGCAACTAACTCCCGGTTAAAGGCTGGGATATCAGCTACAACTCTGCCCCAAACCTGGTTGCCATCGCGAAATGCAGGTTCATCCACCCAGATGGCGCCGGCATTAAGCAGGTCGTCTTTAATCCCCAGGGAACCGATAGTCTTTTTCCCGGCAACAATTTTGGCTGAGATCGCCAATAAACCGCCGTGGCAGATGATGCCAATAATTTTGCCCTGATCGTTAATTTTTGCAACCAAATCAGTGGCTTCTTTTTGTCGCCGCACTTTATCTGGAGCCCAACCGCCCGGCAGAACCAGACCAAACAAATCATCAGCGACCAAGTCCTCAATCTTGGTATCGGGTTTGATTTCGAGACCGTTTTTGCCCTTAACTGGTTTCAAATCCTTGGCAGCCGTCAATATAATTATGCCTTCTTCCTGCAGACGCATCGCCACAGCATAATATTCGAGATCCTCAACGCCTTCAGCAACAAGAAAGGCTACTTTTTTTCCTTCGAGTGTCATTTTTCTCCTGTTCTCCGATTGGAAACAATATATTTTGCTTGAGGTATTTTAACATATCGCCCCCCTGCGAATCCAGTTTTTGTAGGCTGGTTTCGGCTCCTACCCGATATGCAACTACGCGGGGTTGAATCCGACAATTGTGCAATTCTCCACATGCCTACATGTCAACAAACCGGCTGTTGTCCAAATCGTCTTTTTCTGGCTTTTCCACAACCTTTTGAGACTCTTCTGGTTGGTTTCGTTGATTAGCCCGCTCAATTTCCAAGGGGCTGGCGCGCCGGGCTGCCACCATTTTGCCGCAATGCGGACAGCGCTCCAGGCGAACCCCCACAAGGTTGATCCCCAAAAAAGAGCGATTGAAAGGCTGCCCACAGCTCGGACAGACCGCACCGCCCCAAACACCATATTGGACGCGGCCATTTTTGTCGTACTTTGTATTCTTATTCGCATTTTTCTGCATGAAGAACTGGATAGCGATACTTGCTACTGCTATCCCACCAACCAGAAGCAGGATCCTGAGTGTGGATTGATTGGCTGCAGATTTCTCCAGGAAATTGGAAACCAATCCGTTGGTGGTGTAAGTCTCACCGGTGCTTGTTTTAACTTCTGCAGTCAGGCGGTGGAGTCCGGGCTCGAAGTTGTTCGTGTCGAACTGATATTTGAAGGGGGCGGTCGCTACGCTCGCCATGACCTCGCCATCGATGAAAAAGGTCACCTGCTGGATTTGGTCTTGATCCCCTTTTAGGGAAAGGCTCATGCGTCCGTTGATGTCCGCGCCATTGCCGTAGCCCCAGTCCCGCACAATGCGCAGAGTATAAGGTGAATCCTGCGCCAGAACAGCACTGTAGCTAAGAGCAAAAGCCAGTGACAGTAAAAGCAGTATAAAAATGCCTTTTTTCATAAATTTCCTTTACTTCCACTTCGTCAGAATATTTTCCCGGTCAAAGATAAGCGTACCCAGGTATAAAAGCACAGCAGCCACGATGGCGCAAATGATCACGGCGAAGGCCATTGTCTTCAGGTTCAGCGTGATTACGCCGAAGGATGAGAGCAGAAATACGCCCATAAACGGCACGATCATCACGCTGGCAATCTGCTCTGCCACGCGCGGGTCGTTGACGCGTGAGGAGACGAAGATGGCAAACATGGCTGAAATGATCGAGAGAACCGGTCCGAGCAGCAGGATGCCAACCAGCCAGGTTGGGCTGAGCACGTAAGCGTGCACTTTTGAGCTTATTCCCAGGATGAGTATGCCAATGTTGAAGATCAAAAAAGACACAAAGGTCGCGGCGATGGCCGGAATCACTGCGGCAAAGCACTTACCCACCAGGAGTTCGGTCGTGGTGGTTGGGGTTGCCAGCAGGGGTTCAAGGCTGCGGGTGGTTTTCTCGCCAACGACACTGTAGGCAGCAATCGTAGTCGGGATGATAAGCGGCATCATCACAAAAAAGAGCATGAATTGGCTGAGCATGTAAACCTGGGTGCATTCGCTGGCGTTCATGCCGCCGCAGAGGTTGCCGGTAAGTTCCGGCGGCAGGCCCGCTTCTTCCGGGCTGATATCCAACATCGAGGTGGTCGAGGTGACCCCCAGCATCACCAGCGGCAGGAGCGAGAACAGGATCGGCATGACCAGCACCACGGAGAGCACCATTTTATTCTTGAAAACTTCAGACCATTCTTTGTTGATGATCGTGCGGATGTGTTTCATGCCTGCCTCACTTCGCTCTCGCCGTGCAGCATTTCGAGATAGATCTGTTCGAGCGATTGACGGACCTCACCGATGAATTGGATGTCTGCTCCCTGCTCCACCAGCAGCCTGGTAATGACGGGGTTGTTAATTTCAGGCTCTGCCATTGAAATCACTAACTTATTATCGAGCAGTTCAACGCTGCTGACACCTTCCAATTCGCTTATCAGCGGCACCCATTTGGGGCTGACTCCGCTTAGGTGGAAGACCACCTTGCGTCCGAACATCTTTTGGCGCAGGTTGGCAGGGCTATCCAACGCCAGCAGGGATTGCTTGAAGATCCCAACCCGGTCGCAAAGCTTCTCCGCCTCGTTCAGGTTGTGCGTGGTCATGAAGATTGTGCGTCCCTCTTTTTTGAACTCCAGGATGAAGTCGCGCACGATGCGTGCCGCTTCTGGGTCCAGCCCGGTGGTGGGCTCGTCAAAAAAAAGCACCTTGGGCTCGTGCAGCAGGGCGCGTGCCACTGCCAGTTTTTGGCGCATACCTTTGGAATAGCTGCCCACGGCATCCGCGCGCCTTTCCCACAGCCCGAAAAGGCTGAGGTATTTGTTGACTGACTTGGTCACGTCAGGCACGTCGTAAAGTTCGGCGAAGATGCGCAGGTTCTTCTCCGCGCTCAGGCGTTCATACATCCCCGGCGACTCGGTCAACAGACCGACGTTGCGCCGAATTTCAAGGTCATCCTCGCCCACCTGGTATCCCGCCACTCTGGCGCTGCCGCTGGTGGGGCGGATGAGGCTGGTGAGCATGCGCACGGTGGTCGTCTTGCCGGCGCCGTTTGGACCCAAAAAGCCAAAGACCTCGCCCTCATTCACTTCAATTGTCAGCGCGTCTACGGCTTTCAGGTCTACATTGTGTTTTTTACCAATTTGGAAAGTCTTACTCAATGCTTGTGTGTTAATCATAGCTGCTCCAGTTAAGCAAGCTGTATTATACCGCTCTCCATTGGTGGAAGAGCGGATTGGAGCCTACATAATTTGGGGTCCTGGATTCCAAACGGGTACCCTCTTTTCGTAGGCTGTTTTCTTTTCGTAGGCCGGGTTGCGCTTATCAACCCGGCAAAACAGCCATACTTTGATCGTGCAACACCCCCCCCGAGCAATTCCTGGATTGGTGACGTATATATTTTTTTGTAGGGTCGATGGCCCGCCTCGACCTACAGTGCGTGGAAAAGGCGGGCCTTTTCCCTACAGGGGTCACCCAGGCGGAGCAGCCATCATTAGGCATGGTCCTTATAAAAGCAGCGCCCCAGAACCCGGGGCGCTGTAATCTAAAAAACTATTGTTCAACTATCTGAGAATTAGCGGCAGGAATATTTGCTTTGCTGTCACTTTGATGGTCACAACAGCAGTGTCGCTGAATTCACCCTGCAACATCGAGGTTGAATTAAGTTGATATTCGAAGGTGTCCACACCGAAGAAGCTACCATTGGGTACATAGGTGAACGAGCCATCGTCATTGAGAGTGAGTGTGCCGCCTGTTGGCTCAACAAGCACTTCCAGCGTGACAGTCTCGTTCGGGTCCAGCAGCTCGTCGTTAGCCAAGACGCCGGGTGCCTCAACTTCGAGAGTGACGCCAGCCATAGTCTCGTACTCGTCATCATTTGCGGTGACCCAGTCATTGACGGGGTTGATTGTGATGCTGACGGTGACGGTGTTGCTTTCCAATGTGCCATCAGAAACCTTGTAAGTGAAGCTATCAGTGCCGAAGTAATTTTCAGCAGGAGTGTAAACAAAGGAGCCGTCTTCCGCCAGGTCTAAGCTGCCGTTGTTGACGTCACTCACCAGGATAGCGGTTAGCTCGTCGCCATCCACGTCGGTATCATTTACCAAAACGCCTTCTGCCACAAGCACTGTAAGAGCCGTGTCTTCATCCGTTATATAGACATCTTCCAAAGCCACAGGAGCGTCGTTCAGGGGGGTAATCGTGATGGTTACTGTCGCAATATTGCTGTCAACCGTGCCATCATTCACCGTAAAGGTAAAGCTGTCGGTGCCGTTGTAATCCAATGCAGGAGTATACGTGGCAACATTGTCAACCAGAACCACTTCGCCATGTAGAGGCTCGTCGACTATCAAATATTCGAGTGTGTCGCCATCTGCGTCTGTGGCGACCAGGGTGATTTCCTTGCTGGTGTCCTCCGCGGTGGTTACCTCCTGATTTTCAGCAAACGGTACTGCGTTAAAGCTCAATGTAACAATCACCGGATCGTGGTCGGAGGAGCGGTAGGCATCCGGCGCGTAAAGGGCATCCTGTGCTGGGAGTTTGAAAGAGGTGTCGTAATCAATCAGGTCAGGCTCATCAGCGTTGATATGCCAGAAGTTGACATCCACGATGCTGTCTGCCATCGCATGGTTCGCCAGGGCATGGTCCAGGTAACCGGTCTGCCCATCGTACACATAGCCGTAGGCGTTTTCACCGCGTTTCTCAAAGATCATATCCAGATAATCGTCAGCGGTGTCAGCGGTATCATCCGCGCCGAGTTTGATCGCGTCAATAGGGTCTTCCTTATCATAAGAGTTCAGGTCGCCAATGATCAGCACTTTTCCAAGTTCAGGGAAGTAAGCCGGGTTAGCCAGCCAGTCCACCATCGCTTGCGCGGCTGCAAGGCGGGTCAGGTTGCAGTTGCCCTGCCCATCGCCCGGGTCGGGGTCGTCAACACAAGCCGAACCCTTGGACTTAAGGTGGTTGACTGCTACCACAAAGGGTACTCCACCCTCATTATCCACAAAGACCTGCGCTAAAACGGGGCGGTTGAGGGTATCGATGAAGCGCGCATCCACGCTGGAATCCAGAATTTGGTAGGCTCCTACCGGGGTTACCAAAGCGGGTTTGTAGAGGATGGCCTGCTTGATGGCGTCCGTGCCAATCGCGCCGGTGTCAATATAGGCGTAGGTGCCTTCGCCCTTGATCGCGTTCAAGCCTGCCACCAGGTCCGCCACAGCGTCATTACCACTGAAGGGCGAATCGTTCTCGATTTCCATCAGACCGTAAATGTCTGAGTCTATAGCGTCAAGAGCTGCCAGAATCTTGGCTTTCTGGCGTTCAAATTCCTCAGCATCATCCGCGCCGCGGCATTCCATGGTGCCGCTCGGACCGCAAATGTCATTGGTGCCATCATCCAGAGTCACAAAGTAGTTCAACACATTGAAGCTTGTTACCTTAAGATCCGCCTCGATGATCTCGGGAGCTTCTGTGCGGGGGTTGGCATCCTCATAAATTGCGCCAATGGTGGGCTGGATGCGGTAGAGACCCTGGTAAAAGTCCAGGATACCCGTGACGCTGGTCACCGTGCCGCCGCCGCGGAACAGATTTTCCATGGTAAAGGTTAGCCCGTTGGGGTGAATGGCGGGGTCGGGGTTCTGGGTGGTGCGTCCGTCGTCCAGGGTGATGCGGTCCAGCAGGTAAGCCGCGGCTTCTGCCTGGGCAGGCGTGCCAGGTTCCACCAAGGCGGTTGGGGTCATGTGCCGGGTGGAGGTGAGCACGATCTCGCCGTAGCGGTCAAAGTTGAAATATTCCGAGATGATCAAGGGCTGCGGGAAAGTGACCAGCATGCTCTCATACTTCTCAAAGTCACTGACCGCGGTCACCGGAAGAGTTACCGGGGTTGGGATAATAGTGTGGCCGGAGGAGCAAATTAAGACCTGGGTCACCGGGGAAATTTCAGTAATACCATAATATTCGACTGCCTTCCCTGAAACGCGGACATGGTCACCTACGTTCACTGCAGTAGTGGTGTTGTAAACGAAAATACCATCCGAAGTGGCGGGGTTACCATCACCAGCGATGTCCTGGATGTAATAGCCATTCTTCCCGCCCACCTGGAAGTCACCCACCACCACACCTTCGGTGGTCACGTTCTGATTAACGAGCGGGGAAGTTTCACCGGCACCCTGGATATCGTAAATGGGCGTGAAGGGGTCGCCGCAGCCCGGAGCAATGCCGAAGCTGAAGACGTAATCCGCGAGCATATAATCGGCTATGGCATCGTCGAGGTCATCATCGTTGACCTTGGTGTGGTCGATCGTGACTGTGCAGGTCTCACCGACGGTAAAGACATCGTCCGGATTGAGTGTAAAGACAGGGTCCGCGTCCGTAACCACGGCAGTGTGTGTTCCGGAGGTTCCGCACACAATACTGAACCAGGGTTCCACGACGGTTACAGGTTCGCTAAAAGTGATCACGATATTGTCTGTCTTTTGTGCCGTACCGTTATTTGCAGGCACTGTGCTGGCAACGGTGGGGGCTTGATCACCCGGTCCACAGATCATCGTATGGCTGCCTAGATTGGTAAAGGTGTCTATTGCGAATCCGTTATATTCCAGAGCAGGATTAAATTCGTCAACAGTTATGCTATCACCTTGGCAGATGGTTTCTTTGCGCACCAGTGTGTGGTCCACAGTAGATGTATCGCCACTCCCCCAACCGTTTGGTGGAGCATATCCAAGCCGACCGAAAGAGTCACGAATTATTTCACCTTCAGTAGTAATTTCATACAGAACCAAGGTATCGTTACCATCAAAAGCCGTGAATGTATCAGTACGATCTGCATAGTTTTTTAAACCTACAGAAGCTGCACTATTGACAACTACATAGGTTTCCCCTGCTGGTAGAATCGTTTCTTCTACCCAATAAAGTGTGCTTGAAGCGCTCGTGCTGCCGTTGGAATAAAGTCTCATGAAATAATTCTGCAGATTTATTTCCGCACCGGTACCATTAAACAATTCTAAGGCTTGATTGTTACCGCTTCCCTCCACATACTCCGAAATAATAAAACGCTCTGGGAAGGTTTCCGCAGGTCCACAGGCATAAGTGGGAGAAGCTGTGTTGCGTGGGGTTGGGGCTCCGGTGACAAAATCAGCAGCATTGTCATCTGTGTCCTGACAGCCGCCTTCTTTGCGAATTACAGCATTGGTATTTGATGGGGCGGGCGCTGGGGCGGAACCTTCAAAACAATTAGCTGCTGCACCGACAAAATCAATCACGCCAGTCGGGCAAGCACCAGATAAGGATGTGGTTGAATTTACTAATGCAACCTTAAAGGCGGTCCCACTCATAGTTATGCTGCCTGTGGCATCCGGTGTTGGTAATGGTGTCGTACCACCAGATCCCTGAGCTTCCTGGATCAAGTAGTAGCCATTAGCTGGGATAGTTCCGGTTAATGGAGTAACTGCCCAAGTGGTTCCAGTGGCAGAAGCGTATTGTACGCTCCAGCCTGATAAGCTTATGGCTGTGTCAGTTGAGTTAAAAAGCTCAATGAAATCGTGGGTGTAAGTGGAACCAGAGTTTCCCCCGCCGCCATAAGCTTGAGAAATGCGTATGGGATTTGCCGCCATAACGGGTTGGGCGGGTTGGATGCCCACCATGCCAACCATCAGCAGGACAGCCATCATTACTAAGGTGAGACGAGACTTTCTGTGCATGTGTATTCCTCCAATTTTAAATGTACGAGTGAAAACTTCTATGACATAATATTATCACTACTATCCTCCTTTTCCGCCTAAAACTTCCCATTGTGAAAGATAATAACTGTGGGGGTGGCGCTACACGCTTGCTCAGAATAACCAAACGGGTAACCACGGGGGGTTACCACTACGACTATGTAGCGTCGTAGGCCGGATTGCGTATTTCAATCCGGCTTTGTTTTGCGGGTAACCACAGCTCTTGAGATGGTGGTTCCCAAAGGGTTACCCTCACGTCAGGTAAATTTTTGGTCAACCAGCCCGCGGGGTGTGGATTTCGGCAATGTCTCAGGATAGGGGCAGCCCCCCGTGTCTGCTCTTGAGCATTGAGCCAATGGTAACCACGGGGGGTTACCACTACAATTATGTACCGTCGTAGGCCAGATTGCGTATTTCAATCCGGCTTTTTTGTAGATAACCAGTTACCTGTAGGTCGGACGGAGTACCGGCGAAGCTGTGTAATGAGGTTTTTTCATGCAATGGCGGATTGAGGACGGAACCATTGACCTGTATGCCAATACGGAAACGCCCTCAATCTCGCCTTACAACTAAATTTGCCTGGGAATCAGTGCATGGTGATCGGCCTTTCATCCCTAAATAGACTCAGAGACGATACCCGTAGGGTGAGATTGGAAGAACTGCGGCCAATTATACTGAGAGATCTGGTTGTGCTTCCAATCCGCCATAACGGGATCAATTATTTAAGAATGACAACGCCACTATGATCACTGGCGTCGGCGGATTGAGGGCACGATACGTTCATCTATTGCACAGTCTAAGGTGCCCTCAATCTCGCCCTACACGTTTCTTTCGGTCAATCGGCGGAGTGGTGAACTGCGCACCATTCCGCCCTTGTTGAGCTGAACTTCAGCGGATGGCGCCAGAATAAAAGTGCCAGAATTGTAGGGTGGGTTGGCGTTAAGAGGTGTTGGAATCTTCGAAGAAATAAAAAGCCAACCCACCGATCGTGAGCATGGGATGTGAGTTGGTGGGTTGGCTAGTTTGAAACTCGCCTAAGCAAAGAGTGAGTGACGCCAACCCACCCTACGGACTCCATCAGTAAGCACAGAAACCGCCATTTTTTGTGGTGCAGGCATCACGCCCAGTAAACAATTCTATAGTAACTCCAGGCAGATACGGTCCCAGGTCGGACATAATGCTTTCTTGCCCGCGAGCCAGGGTATTGGGGATTGCGCGTTCCAATCCGGCTATGTTTCACAAGTACCCACCGGCTTCAGGCGGTGGAGTAATACCATGACTTGCCCCTTGAACTTTAGACCATAAGCTAATAAAATAGATTATTATCTATTAATTGGAGAGATGCCATGTGCGCTTTAGCCCTTACTAAAATCCAATGGGACATCGGAACCGCTTATGACCTCTTTGTGAGCCTGCGCGCGCTCCACGACCCGGACGCGTTCGGAGTGAGGGCATCCTGGGCTGCCGGCGTACGCTCGCGCCTGCCAGCGGAACACCGCCAAACGCTCGACCTGGCTATCAAACAGATCAGCCCCCCTCTCTTTTTCGTCCAAACTCTGCCTGCGCCGAAGGATGCGGCCAGCGTTATCGAAATGCTTAAAAAATTGCCGCCTTCCCGCGTGCTGGAGACGCTTTCATTTCCTTTTCAGACCCCCACCTCGCTCAAAGAGACCCTGCTCAATGTGCGTCCGGGGCACAAGTGGACCCCCGCCGAAAGGCAGGTTTTGGTGGATCATGCCCGTTTGACCGGGCAGCAAAGCCAGTCCGCCTATCTTGAAGGGCTTTACCAGATGTGGTCTGAGCGCGAGGCTTTTGGTGAAAAACTCATCATAGCACTCGAAGCCTACATCGACGGATTTTTTGCCGAAGAGGAACAACGCATTCTGCCGGTCCTCAAAAATGGGCTTTCACACGCCCAGATGCGGGCAGGCAGCAAGCCTTTGCCACTGCTGCTTGAAGAGTTGAGCAACGGCGTGCGGATTGAGAAGATTGACACCTACTCAAAAATCGTCCTGGCGCCTTCCTTCTGGGGCTCCCCTTATATGTTTCTCGAGAAACTAAGCTCGGACACGCTGATGGTCGTTTTTGGAGCCCGCCCGGATTCGATGGCGATCATTCCCGGTGATATCGTCCCGGATGCCCTGATCCGCAGCCTAAAAGCGCTCTCCGACGCAACCCGCTTGCGCATCCTGCGCTACCTGGCGCAATCCCCACACACCGCCACCGAACTTTCGCGTGCCCTGCGCTTGCGCCCGCCCACGGTGCTGCATCACCTCAACCTATTGCGCATGGCTGGGATGGTACAGATCCTGCTCAGTGAGGAAGGCGAACGTCAATTCTCGCCGCGCTACGACGGCTTTGAAAACACCATCGACTTGCTCAAGCAGTTTGTCCAGGGGGAATGAGTTTGGAAGAGAGAGACCCGGAAGCTGAGCCTGAGGAACGTCGCTCGGTCCTGAGCACTTACCTGAGCCGCGTGCGCGCCTTCACCGGCAACGCAAGGCTCTTTTTGCTGAGCCTGCTGTTTTTTGGCGTTGCCATGGGCATCAGCCAGTTGTTGTTCAACTTTTATGTGCTCAGCCTGGGATACAACGAAGCCACGCTCGGCAACCTGGTAACAGCCCGCAGCCTCACTTCGCTGCTGGTGGCGCTGCCGATGGGCTACCTGACCGACCGCATTGGGGGCAAAAACGCTTTTCTGATTGGCTATCTTGCCTATGGTGTTTCGATGGCGATGATGCTGCTTTTCCCATCTGTGCCGATGTTTATCGCTATGGGCGTTCTGCAAGGCGTTGCCCAGGCGCTTTCAGGTGTTGCTACCGGACCCTTTTTGATGGAGAATAGCGGTCCCAAAGAGCGGACATATCTATTCAGCCTGTCATCCGGGCTGCGCATGACCGCAACTTCCATCGGCGAATGGCTGGGCGGCTACCTGCCAGGCTGGGCGGCAGGCATCATCGCTGTCAGCGCGGTCAGCTCTCGCGCTTACAGTTGGTCTTTGTGGGTGATGGCGTTTCTATCAATCGCATCGGCAGTACCGGTGATATTAATGAAGGCAGATTTGAGGTCTGTCAGTCAGCGCTCAGCTTTTGCGCCGATCAGCTTTATCCGCAAGAATCCGGGACTTCTGGGCAAACTGATTCTGCCCAGCCTGGTGATATCCATCGGGGCGGGCATGGTAATGCCCTTCATGAACGTCTTCTTCCGCAACGTCCACAACCAGAGCGATGCGGCGATTGGCGTAATTTTTGCCTGGGGCAGCCTGGCGATGGGTGTTGGGTTGGTGGTTGCTCCAGCCCTGGCGGAGCGTTTTGGCAAGATCCAGGTGGTAACGGCTACCCAGGCGCTCTCAATCCCCTTCCTGGCGCTGTTGGGCTTCGCGCCGTGGTTCGAGGTGAGCGTGGTCGCGTATTACTTCCGCCTGACGCTGATGAATATGAGCGGACCAATTTATTCCACTTTTACTATGGAAAGGGTGGACCCCGAATCGCGCGGGATGATTGCGAGTCTTTCAAGCATGGCGGGCAACTTTGGCTGGGCATTCAGCCCGACCATCAGCGGTTGGCTGCAGGTGCGCTCGGGCTTCCAGTGGCCTTTCACCATCACGATAATTACCTATGTGATCGCCATCGGCATGTATTACGCCTGGTTCCTTTCGAAAGGGAAGAGCAAAAAGCCTGTGAAAGTGATGGCGGATTGAGGTTCGCGCGGATACTGTTTCATATTTACATTCCTGACTCTACTGCAAAAACCTGAACCTTTAACAACCAAACACCCATTTTTGAACTCCGAAATAG
>DDWY01000026.1 GCA_002347705.1 Anaerolineaceae bacterium UBA2274
AGCAAGCTGGCAACTCCAATCAGTTCGACTTTCTCTTCACCTCTGCAAACCGGGCAATTGCATTCGTTTTTGTATTCTTCCGGTTCTTTATAGGTGGTGATCACGCCTTCAAAGTTGCGCAGAACGATATGATTGGGGCTTTGGGAAATGAGATAGTTGGGCATGACCGGGATCTTGCCACCGCCTCCAGGCGCGTCCACCACGTAGGTCGGCACGCAGAAGCCGGATGTATGACCTCGCAAACCTTCAATGATCTCCAGCCCCTTGGCAACCGGTGTGCGGAAATGCGAAAGGCCGAGCGAAAGGTCGCATTGGTAAATGTAATAGGGGCGAACCCGAATGTACGCCAAACCGTTCACCAGCTTGCGCATTACGTGCACACAATCGTTTACCCCTCGCAAGAGCACGGATTGGTTGCCCAGTTGCACGCCTGCATCCGCAAGCAGGGCAGTAGCACGTTTGGAATCCGGTGTAATTTCATTCGCGTGATTGAAATGGGTGTTTAGCCAGACCGGGTGGTACTTTCGAATCATTTCACACAACTCAGGAGTGATGCGTTGAGGCAGAACCACTGGCGTGCGTGAGCCAATGCGAATGATTTCCACATGATCAATGGCTCGCAGACTGGAGAGGATGTATTCCAGGCGTTCGTCGCTCATCAGGAGTGCGTCCCCGCCCGAAAGCAGCACATCCCGCACAGCCGGAGTATTGCGGATGTACTCGATGCCTGCATCAATCTCTGCACGTGTGCGTGCGCCATCTTTCTGACCAGCCAAACGGCGGCGCGTGCAGTGCCGGCAGTACATGGCGCATTGATCGGTGATGAGGAACAGCACACGGTCAGGGTAGCGGTGAGTGAGCCCCGGAACAGGGGAGTCCCCATCTTCTTCGAGAGGGTCCACCAGATCTTCCGGGCTGCGATAGGCTTCATCGCCGGTCGGCACAGCCTGCCTTCTTACCGGGTCGTGAGGGTCGTTCGGGTCGATCAGACTCAAATAATACGGAGTAATTGCCATCCTGAAGTGTTCAAGCGCTTTTCTTGAGCCTTGTTCCTCTTCGGCAGTAAGAGGCAGATACTTTTTTAATGTGTCAACATCCGAAATGCGATGGGAAACCTGCCAGTGCCAGTCATTCCATTGTTCGTCCGTCACATCCGGGAAGAGCTTTTTCCGTCTTTCTTCGCCGCTCGTGTTGATGTATTTTTCTTCAGCTTTCATTGCTTAACTCCTTCGTTTCTGAAAGAGGCTGCAGATTTCCCGCAGTCTTTAGGTTCTGTTTTAAAGGTAGCTTTTCTCAAAGATCTCACGCAGTGCCTTCGATTCGCGCAGTACCTGCAGGGTGAATTCGGCATGATTGCGGGTGTACCCGTTGCCGATAATCATCGTGACGTCTTTACCAATACCTTCAGCGCCCAGGGCGGCACGTGTGAAGCTCGTCGCCATGCTGAAGAAGTAAACCAGTCCGCCATCGCGCACCGGGAGAATGGTCGACATTTCAGTTCCATGGATATTGACCACGTTGATGGCAACATCATATTCTTTGCCATCATTGCATTCAAGGGCTTTCTCGAGTACTTCCACCGGGTTGGCAGCGTCGGCAACGAAATATTTGTGAACAAAGTGATTGTCCAGGAGGATTCTTTCGTATCGATTATTGCGGCTCATACCCACAACATTTCCGCAGGGACCCACACGTTTCATTGCTTCATAGCCGCAGAGCATGCCGCTCTTGCCGCCTGCGCCGAGGATGAGTACTGAGTCGCCTGATTTGACGATGTTTGCTGTTTGCGCGGGCGCGCCGGCAACGTCCAGAGCTGCCAGGGCGAGGGCTTCGGGCATGTCGTCTGGAAGTTTGGCATAAATGCCGCTCTCAAAGAGAATGGCTTGCCCTCTGATATCCACACGGTCGGTCTCGGGATGAACCGCTAAGATCTCTTCAATGTGGAGGGGGGTCAGGGAAAGCGAAACCAGGGAGGCAATCCGATCACCCACCTTGATATCCTTGCGATCCTGCAATGCTGAGCCGATTTTTGCGATGCTGCCCATCAGCATGCCGCCAGAGCCAGTGACCGGGTTTTGCATCTTACCGCGTTCATCGACAATTCCCAAAATCATCTCTTTGAGGCGATCCTCGTTCTGCTCGGATGCGGTCCAAAGCTGCCGAAAACTGGCAGAGTCGATGTTTAAAGCCGAGACATCAATCAGAATTTCGTTGTCGTAGATCTCCATCGTGTTGTCGATTTTTTGCGCAGCCTGCGGCAGCAGCCCTTTGGGCTCGATCACGCGGTGTGCGCCATACTTATTTCCCATTGCCATAAAACTATTCCTCCGTAGATTATTAGACTAATTTACACGCTCGGGCATGCCCAAAATCTGGCGGGCTTCTGCCGGCGTGGCGATTTCCAGGTTCAGTTCTTTTGCGATGCGGACGATCCGTTCCACAAATTCTGCATTCGAAACGGCATTTCTCTCGCGGTTGTATTTAAGGTTATCTTCAAATCCCACCCGAACGTGCCCGCCCAAAATCATCCCCATCACGTTCATGTCCAATTGACAGCGGCCAATTCCAGTCACGGTGAAGGTTGCTCCTTCGGGCAGCGATTCTTTTAAAAACAACAAGTCGCGCGGGGTGCCTGTCGCGCCGCCATTGACACCAAGAACAAAGTTGAAATGTAGAGGCGGCTGAATGTGACCCTTGCGGACCAAACGCAAGGCCATATCGACATGGCTCTTGTCAAAGCATTCCAGTTCGGGTTTGATCCCGCGTTCGTACATGCGGGCAGCGAATTCAATGATCATATTTTCCGTGTTAACGAAGATATCGTCACCACCAAAATTCATCGTTCCGCAGTCCAGGCTTGCCATTTCGGGGTTCAGTTCAGTTGGCTGCAGGCGTTCTTCGGCCGTCATGCCGGTTGCGCCGCCTGTGGAAGGCTGAATGATGACGTCCGGGCAGGCTGCCTGGATGGCGTCAATGATCACTTTGAAGCGATCCCGGTCCTGAGTGGGGGTGCCATCATCGAAGCGGGCGTGCAGGTGGATGATGGAGGCGCCAGCTTCGCGGGCAAGTTTTGCCTCGCGCACATACTGATCGACCGTGTAGGGGACAGCGGGGTTCATTTCCTGGGTCACTTCAGCACCGCTGATCGCGGCAGTGATGATAACCTTGTGTACACTCATAACTCTCTCCTTTGTGAATTTTGCCTGAGATTATCCCAGACGCTGCTTGTTTTTTGGGGTCACACAGGTGCCGCTCGCGCGGCAGACCAGCACGGGTTCAGGCAGCACTTCTGCCGCAGAATCCGAGAGATCCGGGCGGGGCGCGATAACCTTCCAGGCTTCAAAAGCCATCCTGCGCGAGGTGTTGCCTTCGCTGGTGATCCAGCCTTTGGCTTCGATGAAGTCGCCAGCATAAACAGGCGCAAGGAATTCGATGTTGTCGTAAGCTCTAAAGAGACCTTCGTCGCCATCGCGCCGGATCAGCAGTTCAGTCGCCACATCCCCAAACAATTTAATCAGGTAAGCTCCGTCCACGAGCCCACCGCCATAGTGAGCGTTTTCCGCTCCAATTCTCAGTCTTATTACTACTTCGTTCATCGCATTCTCCTAATAATTAAAAACGCTATGTGCAGATAATGACACATAGCGCTCCATGCAATTGCATGACAGTGGCCGACCTTCGTTAGGCTCACCAAGGCTAAAGAGAGGACTCTCTTTTTACCCTTCGGCGACGGATAATTCGTTTCTTCTCCCAGTCCCGGGATAACTGCGAAGTCCCTACACAATCCGCCGCGCCTCTAATGATAAGTATTTAATTTGAATAGATTATAGCGTGATATTAGGTTTTCTGGAAGAGGAAAATGGCAAATTCGGCAAGAAAATCTGGATTTCAATTTTTAGGCACTATACAAAGTATATACATTCTTATGTAAACCAATATCGGGATGGGGTGGGGGAGTTGGGTATAATAGCGTCTGATTTTTAAAATAAAGGTGACTTATGGCAATCAAGACAACTGAAAGTGGCACAACGCTTCGCAATCGATTGGCGCGCTCGATCGTTCTGGCGATCCGCACGCTGATGCAGCAGGGCAGTCCGGACGAAAAGAGCCTGGATATGGCAGCGTACATTGTTTTGGCGTTGGAAAAGATCAATGAGACCATTGATGCGGCTGTTTTAGCCTGGGAAAAGCGCGATTACTGGGTCAAGGCGGATCAGTTCCGCCAGGAATGGTCTTGGATTGAAGGCAGCCATGCGCGTTTGAAAGCGGCGGTTCTTGCGCAAAACTGGGTGGAGATTGCGACTGAAGCCATTTCAGTCGGGCAGCGATTCAGCAAGGTGAAGATTGCGGAGAAAAATCGGATTGGTGAACCCTGGGTCGGCGCTTGGAATGCGCTGAAACAATCTGCAAAGTGACATCCTGATAATTGGGCTTTTTAAGAGATAAATTGGTGGGTGGTAATCAAATAGGTAAAAAATAATTTATGGTTATGATAAGTATCATTATCGCAAGCATAATCAATGAGGAACTGTGGCTCTGTCGTTAGGAATCGTGTGGTCATTTGTCAAAAGTCTGATTCGTAAGTCACGATGTGTTTTGCGTGTAACGGGAGATTCAAAAGTTCATCAGCAAAGAATGTCGAATATACCGTTATCTCCAGTTTGTTCAATTCTGAAATCCTGAGCCAATCCATGCGTTACGGTAAACCTCCCATAGTTTTGCTGTTGGAAATGATCACAAAATTAGGATCTCACCTCATCAGAAAATATAACGCCAATTCGTGGCTGCTCAGCCCTTCAATGCCCCCACTTTTCCCCGTGAAAATGTTTTCATGACTGAATACCAGTCACTCTACCTCAAACTTCCAGCCTGTTTCCTCCCAAACCTCACGCTCAACTGCTTCTTCCAAGGTTTCCCCATGCGCCAGGCATCCACCGACAGAATAATAATCTGGATCGGAATCATTCCGGATCATCAACACCTTGCCATCATCTATCAGGATACCGCAAGCCCTCAATCGAAACCAATCTTGACCTCTCGTAAACGTACATTCCGTCTTACCCATCATGACTCCTTGGTTAGAACAATTCTATGCATTTAAATTTCGGATAGCACACCACTTCCCCGAAACTTGCCCTTTCACGATTATAATTAGGCTATTCAATGGTATAAGGTGCATAATAACGTTATACTATGCGCAAAAGATGACTAATAACAGGCTTATGACGAAATTTACTGTCGAGGAAACCCTCCAGAAATACTTGAACTCCGTCAAGCTCTCGCGGAGTGCGAATACATTTCGCACTTACAGTAATGCAATGCGGCTGTTTATCGAGGTTCTGAGCGAGAATGGGATCGAGCCTGAAAAGGCGGATGTTTCATTGCTCCCGGAAGACGCGGTGATCTGGGTTCTTACAGCCCTCAAAGATTTCTCCTCCGCCACGGAGCAGGTTTACATCACCTCTGTCGTTGGGCTGTTTGAATTCATCGCAGGGGAAAATCTGGCAAATGTCAACCTCCCCCGCATCCGGCTGCTCATTAAGCAGCGCGCCCGCCGACCGGGCATCCGTCTGCCCCAATTCCCCAAAAGCGCCATTGACAGCGTCCTGGATTATGCCGCGACGCTGACTTCAAAGCCCACTGAGCAGGAATCGGAGCGCTTGATCAATTTACGAGACCGTGCTTTCCTTTTGACTCTATCCGATACCGGCTTGCGTGTGCAAGAAGCCTGCAACCTGCGCCGCGGGGACATCGACTGGCTGGAGCATCGCGCGATCGTGATTGGAAAGGGCAACAAAGAAGCGGTTCTGCGCTTCTCAAAGCGCAGCCTGGACGCTCTCAAGATGTACCTCTCCGAACGCGCCCACCTGGACAGCAACAGCGGCAAAGCGCTGGCATCCCAGCCGGTTTTCGCGCGTCACGATCGCGGCGCGGGCAAGAAGGTAAAACCCATCTCTACTACCACGGGACGGGAGATCGTCAATCAGCGCGTGCGTGAAGCTCTGGGCGAGGAAGCGGTCGGCACCATCACCCCCCACTCCTTCCGCCACTACTTTGTGACCACAATCCTCGGCAGCACAGGCAACCTCAAACTCGCGCAAGTGCTGGCACGCCATACCAACATTGCTGTCACCCAACGCTACTCACATCTGAGCGACAGCGAGTTGGACCAGGAATACCAGCAAATCTTCGATTGATGCCTTGTTGGTGGTATCATAATTCCTTGAAACCGAACAATTGAGGAGTTTATGACTGAGAATCGTATCAAGGCTCACCCAATTCTGATAGATGATTCTGTAGCAGACATTCCGTTTTTCTGGCAAGACCAAACCTTCCTGGCGAAGGAAGGTGAAATGATTTCCTCCGCCCTCATTGCAAATGGCATCTCCATATTCGGGCACCACCCCAAAGACCACTCCCCCCAGGGGATTTTTTGCGCCAACGGGCAGTGCTCGCAGTGCATGGTGATTGCGGATGGACTACCTGTCAAGGCCTGCATGACCCCCGTCAAAAGCGGGATGCAGGTTTTCCCTTTGGACGGTCTTCCCAGTTTACCGGACGTCCACCCTCGTGACACGCTTATCAACCAGCCAACTCCAAAATGTGAGGCTGATGTGCTGATTATTGGCGGTGGTCCTGCTGGGCTTTCCGCGGCGATAGAACTGGGTCAGGCTGGCGTGCGCACGATTTTGATCGATGATAAAGCGCATCTCGGCGGCAAGCTCGTTCTGCAGACACACCGATTCTTTGGCTCCAGTGAGGCAGTTTACGCCGGCACGCGCGGTATTGATATCGCTAAAAAGCTTGAAGTTGCTCTCCGGCAGCACAATTCCGTAGAAATTTGGGAAAACAGCACAGCTGTTGGAGTGTTTGAAGATAAATCCATTGGCGTTTATAAAAATGGTGAAGTCTATACCCTGGTTTACCCAAAAATGCTGCTGATTGCGACCGGAGCGCGGGAGAAGAGCCTGGCATTCCCTGGCAACACCCTGCCCGGTGTTTATGGCGCAGGGGCGTTCCAGACGCTGGTAAACCGCGATCTGGTGCGACCCTGTGAGAATCTTTTCATCATCGGCGGCGGAAATGTGGGCTTGATTGCCGGTTATCACGCGATCCAGGCCGGCATTCACGTGAGCGGTTTGGTGGAAGCGGCTCCCGAATGCGGCGGTTACAAAGTGCATAAAGACAAGCTGGTACGTTCCGGAGTGCCCGTCCTCACCTCCCATACGATTGTCGAAGCCCTTGGGAAGGATCGTGTCGAAAAAGTTGTGATTGCCAAAGTGGACAGGGATTTCAAAATCCTACCAGGCACTGAGAAGCAATACGATTGCGATACGGTTTTGATCGCGGTTGGTCTCGACCCGGTAAATGAGTTCACCAAACAAGCGGAACTGGTTGGATTGCCAGTCTTTTCGGCTGGTGACGCTGAAGAAATCGCTGAAGCCTCAGCCGCGATTTTTTCTGGCAAGATTGCTGGCCGGAAAATTGCGGGATACCTGGGCAAGCAAACCGAAGAAATCCCTGCCGAGTGGGCGACGATTGAAGAGATCCTAAAATCCCGCCCGGGTGAAGTAACTGAACCAAACCTGCCGGAGCTTGAAGAAGGGGTATTCCCGATCATGCACTGCACACAGGAAATTCCCTGCGACCCGTGCTCAACGGTCTGCCCGCGCCACTTGATCCATGTGGACCCATCAGATATTCGGCATCTCCCGGAGGTGGACTACTTCGCAGAAAAAGGCTGTATAGCTTGTGGACGATGCGTGGCGGTCTGCCCCGGATTGGCAGTTACGCTGGTAGATTATCGCAAGAGCAATGAAAACGCCCTGGTGACCCTGCCCTTTGAGCAAGACCCGATGAGCCTGGCTGAGGGGGAGGAAATTGAACTGACAAGCACCGAAGGGATGTCGCTTGGTAAGGCAACTATCAAGACTATCAAGAAAATAAAAGGCTTTGAGAATGGCACCTCCCTGCTCTCAGTGGAAGTTCCCCGCGCAATTGCCAAACAAGTCTCCGGTTTGCGTATCATAGAGACGACCGAGCCTACCCCCTTTGAATTTGATACAAATCATCCCGAAAATCTCGCCGATGAAGCCTACATCTGCCGATGTGAGAGGGTGACGGCAGGTGAAATTCGGGCGTTGATTAGGGAAGGCGTACGGGATATCAACCAAATTAAAGCCGTCACTAAAGCCAGCATGGGCGCTTGCGGGGGCAAAACCTGCCTGAACATGATCAAGCGCATGTATCTCGCTGAAGGGATTCCACTCTCAGAAGTCACAGAAACTACAATCAGGCCCGTTTTCGTCGAAATGCCCGTCAGGGTCCTGGCGAATATGACTGATGATGAAGGAGAGCGCTCATGAGCCCACAAACCAACTTCGATGTTATCATTGCAGGCGCTGGCTCAATTGGCACCCCAACTGCTTTCTTTCTTGCGCAAGCGGGACTAAAGGTGTTGGTGATCGATTCCCGGGCCAGTACTGGTCAGGCCTCCAACAAACACGCCATTGGCGGCATCCGTGCCACCCATTCGGATCCGGCTAAGATCCTGCTTTGTTCCAACTCGATCGACATCTTCTCAACCTGGGAGGCTGAACACGGACAGGATATCGAATGGAGGGCTGGCGGTTACAGTTTTGTAGCCTACGACGATGCCATCGAGAAAACCCTGAAAGACCTGCTCGACATGCAGCGCAGCCTGGGTTTGAACATCAACTGGCTCGATCGACAGGCTTTCCTGGAGCTCATACCCGACATTAATCCAGCCAGTTTGCGCGGAGGCACTTACTCCCCGGAAGACGGTTCAGCTTCACCGTTAAAAGCTTCTTTTGCCTTTTACCAGGAAGCTGTCAGACGCGGTGCGGTCTTTCAATTCAATGAAAATGTGATTGGTATAGAAACAAACGCGGGCAGGGTGCAATCTGTCACGACCGATAAGGGGCACTATTCAACCAATTGTTTTATCAACGCCGCAGGATCCTGGTCTGCTGAAATTGGTCGGATGGTTGGGCTTGATCTGCCCGTCAGACCAGACGCGCACGAAGCCGGCATCACTGAAGCTGTGCAGCCCATGTTCAGCCCGATGATCGTGGATATTCGCTCCAGACCAGGCTCCAGCAACTTCTATTTCTATCAGCATCCAACTGGCAAGATTATCTTTTGTGTGACACCCAACCCGCAGATTTGGGGGTTTCTGGACAAGGACACCAGCGCTTTCCTTCCCCTTTCCAGCAGACGCCTGATCGAAACCATGCCAAAATTGGCTAATTGCCGGGTGAGGCGCACCTGGCGTGGTACTTACCCGATGACTCCGGATGGCAATCCAATTTTGGGCGAAGTTGAAGGGGTAGAAGGCTTCCTGCTTGCAACAGGTGCTTGCGGGCAGGGATTTATGCTGGGTCCTGGTGTGGGGCAACTCCTGACTCATTTGATCCAGGGAACCTTATCTGAGCAAGAACAGCAGTGCCTTCATAGTATGCGCCTGAACAGGGAGTGGACAAGCCTGGAGAAGCTTAAGTAAGCTTTGAATTGTGGCTTACAATTAGCCTAATCATGGATAGAGATCAATTCATCAATAAACTACCAAAAAGCTACTCCGTGGCTGAACGTGAGCTTATCCAAAAGGCGTACGACTTTGCGGAAAATGCGCATGCGGGTCAGACGCGTGCAAACGGCTTACCTTATTTCACGCATTGTTTGGGCGTAGCCAATATCTTGCTTGACCTTGAAGTCCCACCTAACGTCATTGCAGCCGGATTGCTTCACGACGTGCTGATGGACACACAAACTACAGTCGAACAGTTGAGGAAGGAATTTGGGAAGACCATTACAGGATTTGTGGAAGATGTCACTCGCATCACTGCACTCCCCCAACTTTCCCGGGCAGACCAGCATCCTCCAGAGCGGACACCCTTAGCTCCCTCAACGCCACTCTCTCAGCTAAAGCTGTCTGAGGATCTGGCAGAAACCCTGCGAAAAATGCTATTGGCAATTGGCGACGACATTTGGGTAGTAGTCATCAAACTGGCTGACCGCCTGTACAACATGCGAACTTTGAATTCCCTGCCGCTGGACCGGCAGCGGATTATCGGTCAGGAGACTCTCGATATCTTTGCTCCCCTTGCCAATCGCCTCGGTATCTGGCAGTTCAAGTGGGAGTTGGAAGATCTCGGCTTCAGATATACCAATCCTGAAAAATATAAAGAGATCTCTGATCACCTCACCTTACGTCGAACCAAGCGCCTTGAAGAAATAGAGCACATTGTGGCTGACTTGCAGCAACTTTGCGCAAATGCAGAGGTTAAAGCAAACATTTCAGGTCGTCCAAAGCATATCTACTCAATTTATCGCAAGATGCAGGGAAAGGGCAAAAATTTTGAATCGATCCGGGACCTGCGGGCTGTGCGGGCAATTGTGGATGACGTTGAGACCTGTTACAAGGTCCTTGGGATTATTCACATGCATTTCCAGCCAATCCCTGGCGAGTTTGATGATTACATAGCTGCAAAAAAGCCTAACAACTACCAATCATTACACACATCCGTGATCTATAGCGATGGAAAACCGCTTGAGGTCCAGATTCGCACCTGGGAGATGCACCACAATGCCGAGTATGGTGTCGCTGCGCATTGGCGTTATAAAGAAAATGGCGCTGCCCTGTCGAGCGATTATGAACGCAAAGTGCAATCTATGCGCAATTTGCTTGCATGGTCTCAAGAAGTTGACGACAGCCAGTCTTTGATTGATGGCCTGAAATCGGATATGTTTCACGATCGAGTTTACGTCCTGACACCCCGAAGCGATGTGATTGACCTTCCCAAAGGTTCTACTCCAATTGACTTTGCATACCAGGTTCACACAGATATCGGACATCGCTGTCGTGGGGCAAGAGTAAATGGAAAGCTTGTGACGTTAGACTACACCCTGCACACTGGAGATCAGGTTGAAATCCTCACAGTAAATCGTGGAGGGCCTAGCCGGGATTGGCTAAATGTTAACCTTGGATTGGTGAAGTCTCCACGATCACGCACAAAAATTAAGCAATGGTTCAAGCAGCAAGCCCGTGAACAAAACCTTGAACATGGAAAGTTGCTTGTCGAAAAAGAATTCAAACGGCTCGGACTAACCAACATTGACCTGAACGATTACGTGTCCAGCTTTAATGTGCGCACGCTTGAGGACCTCTACGTAGGCATTGGCTGTGGTGACATCCAGATGGGAAAACTCATCACCCGAATTGAAGAACTGAGCAAGCCAAGTCTCGCGGAGGCTGATGAACTCATCCCTGAATCACGGCGAAGCAGCGCGGACAGCACCTCGATCACTGTCACGGGGCTTTCAGGACTGGCAACTAACTTCGCCCGCTGCTGCAACCCGATGCCCGGCGATGAAATCATTGGTTACATTACCCGCGGGCGCGGCGTCACCATTCACCGCGCCGACTGCCCGAATGCTTTGCGCGTCAAAGATACTGAACGTTTGATTAAAGTTGATTGGGGCAGCGCAACGCAGACATTCCCGGTCCCCCTGCAAATTACTTCCTACGACAGGCAGGGATTGATGGCTGATATCTCCGATGTGCTCTCCAGTGAGCCTGCCCGTTTGGTGGACCTCTCCTTGAGTACCAGGCAGCACATTGTGAAGGTAAATCTCGTTGTTGAAATTTCGGACATTTCTCAATTGAGCCGTTTACTTGCCAGGCTCGAAAACCTTCCAAACGTAATCGAGGCCATCCGTGTCAAACCTGGCTAAGCAGATTGCCCTTCTTTACGGTTTACCTTTCCTAAGGTAAAATGCCTGCGAAAATATCTTTAATTTTATGGAGTTTATGAAAATGCCAAAAATTCGCTGCCACTATCTGGATTGTATTTTTTTGGACGAGCGGTATTGCACTGCAGCAGCTGTTGAGATCAACCCTGATGCAGGCTGCCTGACTTACACCCCCAATGAGGAGGATCACGCCGGTTCAGCCTGGGAAGACGAAGAACTGGATGATTGGGACGAAGGAGAAGAAGAACACGAAGATCTTTGGGCAGTTGAAGAGGACGAAGACGACGACGACTTGGCTGGAGATAACGAAGACTATTAGCCCTGTCTGTGTTTACTGCACGGCAAGTCCGCGCAAGAAGGAGTTACTATGGACGAGTTTAGACCAGCAATTGCTTTAAACGTCTTTATTGAACCATACTTTAGAAAAGAAATATTGCAGAAAATATTTGAGAATCTTGGCGAGCTTCCTGAGGAGTTGCGCCGGGAATTGGTGGCTGAGGTAAAGGACCAGGTCAGGATCAGTGGATTTCGCAATTCAATGGTTGCTCCCCGGGCTCTCTTGATCCGGGATGCTGAATCGGTTTTCGAAAAAGATTCGAAATTCAGTCTGATTTGTCTCAAGTGCTGGCAATCCCTCTACTCTCAATCGCATGGAGCACTTAAGCAGAATCTTGCCGAGCTGGGATTTTCCATCTCCGAACAGGCTGCCAATGCATATCCTGACCCATTGAACACCTTTCTTGAAGGTTGGCCAGAGGGGATAGACTTTGAGACTCTTTTTGAGAAAATTACTGCCCAGGAAAAAGATTTCCCTTTAAGCAAGGATGAAACTGCACTTCTTAGCATATTATTGACAGGCTATTTGCCTTAGAAAAGAGAAATTATGGAAGAAACAACCGGAAAAACAACCATTGCACCAAGCGTGTTGCACACGATTGCCAAATTGACAACCCTGGCAACCCCTGGTGTCAGCCGGCTCAGCAGCCGTGAGGGTTTGAGCAATGTCCCTGAGGACGGTGTGAAGGTGATCGTACGGGGGGACTCAATTGAAGTTGAGCTCTACATTATTCCAGGAAGCGAAGAAAATGTGCGCCTGGTGGCACAGACAGTGCAAAAGAGGGTCACAAGGGCGATCACTGAAATGGTTGGCATGGAAGTTGCTCGTATAGATGTGCATATAACCGATATTGATTTAGAAGCAAAGGTGTAATGAAATCACGAACCGAGGCGCGCATATGCGCCCTCCAGTCACTTTACGAGCTCGACCTCACCGATCACTTACTTGGTGAGGTCGTTGCTGACAGGATAGATTCAATGGGGCTGGATGATGCCCAGTATGAATTTGCGCGTATGCTGACAGCTGGAGTTCGTGAATTTGCTGAAAGATTGGACTTGCTAATAGCTGAACACGCTCCGGAATGGCCTTTGGATCAGGTTGCCGTGATTGATCGCAACATTCTGAGGCTGGCATTGTGGGAAGTGGCAGTTTACCAGAAGACACCTCTTAAAGTTGGCATCAATGAGGCGGTAGAGCTGGCAAAGGCATTTGGTACGGATAGCTCCCCTCGCTTTGTAAATGGTGTGTTAGGCAGCCTTGCGGATAATATCGAGACGATTAAACAGACTCTAAACAAATAGCAGGTGCTTATGCCATCGAGAAAATTTCATAAATACCTCCGGCTTACCTTTAGTTTGTTGGCGGTAAGTTTTCTATTTGGATGCGCAATCCGCATTGATCCAGCTGACAAACCAATCCCCACTAAAAGTGCAGAAATTCCCAAAAAAGTCACCACACCAAATTTGATTCCGATGGAATTCTCTGTAGAATTGCGGATACCTGCTTCTGCTGATACGCAACTGGCCGTAGACGTTTTTGATGAAGTAAGCGGTATGCTCTACAACATTGAGCGCACCCCACTTTCACGCCAAGCGGATGGGACATTCAGCGGAATACTGAATCTCCCGGAAAACGCCACACTGCGATACCGCTACGTGATGACTGCCCCACTGGAAGTTCCGGAACAAAGAGCGGATGGTATGCCTGTTGGTTACCGTCTAGTGTCTGTGCAAAAACATAAGGTGATTAAAGACTCTGTCTCGGGTTGGCCAAATGCCCCTTACACTGGAGAAACCGCTGATCTGAACGGCATCATTCATGATAGCAAGAGCAACCAGCCACTACCTGATGTTCTGATCAATATTGCCGGTTATCAAACTTTTACTGACATGACAGGAAGGTTTGTGCTCCATGATTTGCCTGTTGGTGTGCACTATCTCAGTGCCGTAACTATCGATGGAAGTCACGCGACATTCCAACAGCAGGCAAACCTGGTGGCTGGGCTCTCAACTCCTGCTGTCATCCAGATGATCCCTCTGCCGGAAATTACCGTTACCCTAAACCTTAACCAACCCTCCGATGCAATCGGGGCTCCGATCAGATTAGCCGGTAACTACGCGCAATTAGGTGCAATATTCAATGAATACTCTCAAAGCTCCTTTGCTTCGCGCATGCCGTTAATGTCTCGAAATGAAGATGGCACCTATTCAATCCAACTCAATTTACATGCCGGTAATGTGTTTCGTTATAAATACACGCTCGGTAACGGATACTTAAATGCGGAACGCGATCAAAATGGATCTTTGTTGCTTCGAACAATTATCCTTCCTGATCACGATGTAATTATCAGGGATGAAGTGGCTACCTGGCGAATTGATAATCAAAAACCCACAACCATCATTGCCCGAACACCAGATGGGACACCTCCTGAAGACAGCGTCAGCATCCAATTCTTCACCAATCATGCCCACCAACCCATTCCCATGTGGCATATGGACAATAACCAGTGGATGTTCCTTTTCTTCGGCAGTTCCAGCCTTGGTACGGTCACTTATCGCTTTGCCAGAAATGACCAGCCAGACCTTTCCGTGGATCCTGTCAGCAGCGCAGATCCCTACAGGGTTGAATACACATCAGATACGCCCCAAACAATCCAGATAGAAAGCTGGACCTCATGGGACTTAAGCCAAACAACTTCAATGGAACCAAAACAAGCAGAAGCTTCGCGACTGGTTGGAGTGGAGTTGCTGCCAGTTTACCAACCCAGTTTTCTCAGCCGTTATCGTCAAATTCCAAAAGAGCTTGAACAATATGGCGCTAACTGGCTCATACTTACGCCCACATGGAAACTGATTGAAAGAGAAGGATTGCCCTATCTTGAGTTTGACGCCAACTCGTCTGCCCTGTTGACTGAACTGGCGGAGATCGTCTCACTTGCAAAATCTAGCGGTTATACTGTTGCACTCTACCCTCAAGTTGTGTTCCCCGGAGCCTCTCCCATTGGCTGGTGGGTTAATTCCGAAAAAAACTTATTGTGGTGGCAGCAGTGGTATGCTGAGTATGAACGATTTATCATGAGTTACAGTCAGTTTGCTAATGTTAATGGAATTGACCAGCTAATTCTTGGAGGAAGTGGAGTAGAAGGCAGTCTTCCCGGCGCGATCAAAACCATCGGCACCAACTTTGGCACGCCCAAAACCGCAGAACAGTTGTGGTCGGATTTGCTTGACAAGGTGAACACTTACTATACTGGGCAGTTGCTTTTTGCACTTCCTGCGGATGACGGAAATATTGTTAACTTCAGTTTTTTTGACAAGGTCGATGGTTTCTATCTGACCCTTAGTGACCAAGGGCTGCAAGCCTACACCTATGATCAATACTCAGTCGGATCTTACCTGGATGGAACAGTGTTTGCCTTTTATGAGACGGTCGATAAACCTTTATTCTTTGGGTTGAACGCGGCCTCGCTAACAAGCAGCCGTTTAGATACGGAACTCGCGACAGATTCCCTGATCAGCCCCCTTAACTCGCAATTTGGTGCCGGCAACGTGGATCTGGCATCACAGGATTATTTCTACCAGGTTTACACCTCAGTTTTGTCTTCACGCGATTGGGTTAGCGGCATCAGCACGCGGGGCTTTTTCCCTGTCTTACAATTGACTGACTTTTCTTCTTCTATCTACGGAAAGCCAGCGATGAACTCTTTTATCAGTCTCACCACACAAAATAACTAAGAGGAAGGTATATGGAATCAATGCACGAAGTATTAAGATCTGAGTTAGAAAAATTAGGGTTAAGTGAGGTCAAGGAGGTTCACTACAATCTTGACAGGGCTGATCTGATCACGAAGGCTATCCAGGACGGTGAAGGGAAATTTACCGATTCAGGCGCATTGGTTGTCAACACTTCGCCCTACACTGGACGTTCTCCGAATGACAAGTACCTGATTGATAATGGCGACCCAGATCTTTGGTTTGCTTCTGGCACGGAGTCTCTTTCTGAGGAGCAATTCTCTAATCTTCAGTCCAAACTCATCAAAAAAATGAACACCCAACGGCTTTATGTTCAGGATGTGTTCGTTGGAGCAGACCCTGAGCACACTGCCCGGGTGAGAGTTATTACAGACCTTGCCTGGCAGAATCTGGCAGCCTCAAATATGTTTATCGAATCAAAATCGAGTGAACCCCACATTGACCCTGATTTCACTATTCTGGTCTCATCACAATTTTCAGCAGACCCACAAACAGATGGTTTGCGTTCACCAGCCATGGTTGTCCTGAATTTTGATGCCAAAAAGATCCTGGTAGGCAAGACACTCTACGGCGGAGAAATCAAAAAGTCTGTTTTCACCTTCATGAATTATCTCCTCCCCAAAAAAGGCATCCTGCCCTTGCATTGCTCCGCCAATAAAGGTCACGACGGTAGTGTGGCACTCTTTTTTGGGCTTAGCGGCACGGGCAAAACCACGCTTTCTTCCGACCCGGAACGCGCCCTCATTGGCGATGACGAGCACGGCTGGAGCGATAACGGTGTGTTCAATTTTGAGGGAGGTTGTTACGCCAAGACAATTCGGATTAACCCAAAATACGAACCCCTGGTTTGGTCTGCCATCAATCGTTTTGGCTGCCTGATCGAAAATGTGCCACTGGACGAGCATCATCACCCTGACTTTGACTCGAGTGAAATAACCGAAAACACCCGTGCCTCCTACCCCCTGGAATTCATCGCTAATTACGAGCCTTCTGGAATGGGCGGGCATCCCAACCATATTTTCTTTTTGACTGCTGACGCTTTTGGTGTCATGCCTCCTCTTGCAAAACTCAACAACGCCCAGGCAATGTACTACTTCCTGAGCGGCTACACTTCCAAACTGGCTGGCACGGAACGCGGTCTTGGTGACAAGCCCAAAGCCACCTTCTCAACTTGTTTTGGCGATCCATTCCTGCCCCTAAAGCCGACTGTATATGCCAAATTACTTTCTGAAAAACTGACCGAACACGGCACACAGGTCTGGCTGCTCAACACTGGTTGGTCAGGCGGCGGCTTTGGGGTTGGCAAGCGCATCGCCCTTCCTCTGACCCGGGCGATGATTTCTGCCGTGCTGAGCGGTGCTTTGGATCGCGTTGAGACCCACACGCACCCCATCTTCCAGGTGGAAATTCCCAACAAGGTTCTTGGGGTGCCCCAGGAGGTCTTGAATCCAGAGCTTTCATGGAGCGATCAAATCGCTTACCAGGAAGAGGCAGCCCAGCTGGCTCGAAAATTTGCCGAAAATTTCAAAAAGTACGTGGATTCGGTTTCCCAGGAAGTTGTGGAAGCTGGACCTCGAATTTAATAGCTTATATAAAAAAATGGAGATCTGATGGATAAATTCGTTATCACCGGGGGACGACCATTGCGTGGCACGATGCAGCCTTCTGGCAACAAGAACGCTGCCTTACCAATGATGGCAGCCTGCCTTCTTACGGAAGATCCTGTCATTTTGCATAACATGCCCGACATCAAAGACACACAAACCATGCGCCAGCTACTTGAGAGCCTTGGCGTGGAAATTGAGAAGTTGGATAATACCTCCTCCTGGCGTTTTCAGGCGAAGAATATCTGTCCATCAGATCTGAGCCCTGACCTATGCCGTCAAATTCGTGCTTCAATCCTCCTGGCTGGTCCAATGATTGCCCGCTTTGGCGATCTGGTTTTGCCTCCACCCGGAGGTGACGTGATTGGACGGCGCAGGGTCGACACGCACATCCTGGCATTGGAAAAGCTTGGCGCAAATTTTAAATATGATGGTGTGTTTGATTTTAAATCTGACAGGCTGCAAGGAGCAGACATCCTGCTTGATGAAGCCAGTGTAACCGCGACCGAAAATACCATCATGGCAGCAGTTTTGGCTAAGGGCACAACAACTATACGAAACGCAGCTTCGGAGCCGCACATCCAGGAACTCTGTAAAATGCTGAACGCGATGGGCGCTGATGTCCAAAACATAGGCTCAAATACGCTGGTGATTGAGGGAAAAGAAAGCTTGCATGGAACTGAATTTTCCATCGGACCTGATTACCTGGAAGTGATCAGTTTCGTTGGCGCGGCCGTGGTAACCCACGGTGAAATACGAATTATTAAGGCGGGCGTTGAGCATCTTTCAATGATCCAGATGGTCCTGAATCGGTTGGGGGTCGATATGACATTCGTTGGAGATGATATCCTCGTGAGTGCGAATCAACGCCTGGTGATTGAACCTGACCTTGGTAATGCCATCCCTGAAATCAGCGTAATGCCCTGGCCTGCCTTCCCTACCGACCTGATGAGCATCGCCATTGTGATTGCCACCCAGTCAACTGGCACAATTCTATTCCACGACTGGATGTATCCCAGCCGCATGTTCTTCACTGATAAACTGGTTTCAATGGGAGCGCAAATTGTTTTGTGTGATCCCCACCGCTGCATTGTCAACGGGCCGACCCGCTTAAATGCCGAAAAATTGGACAGCCCTGATATTCGGGCCGGCATTGCCCTGGTCCTCGCCGCACTCTCAGCCAATGGCACCTCCACAATCCGTAATGTTGCCCAAATTGATCGGGGTTACGAACGCATCGAGGAAAAGTTGCAGGGGCTTGGGGCTGAGATTATCAGGGAAAAAGCCTAAATTCAACTGAGCTGAAGTTAACCAAAAAAGCGGGTGGCAATACGATTGCCACCCGCTAAAATGTGCGATAAGTCCAGTTAATTTTGAGCTTCGCAGACTTCCAAAAATTGCTTGACGACATCCTTGAGCATGGGCTCAGGCAGCGCGCCAACTTGGCGATGGACAATCTTGCCATCTTTCAGCATCAGCATGGTGGGAATGCCCTGCACTCCATACTTGCCAGCCCATTCCTGATTTTCATCAGTATTGACCTTGGTTACAATAAGTTTGCCAGCGTTTTCCTTGGCAATTTTATCCAGGATCGGGGCAACCATTCGGCATGGACCACACCAGGGCGCCCAAAAATCGACAATCACAGGTAAAGTGTTTTCGATGACGGTCTTCTGAAAAGCGGCATCTGTAACATGAATAGGTTCTTCAATCATTAGTAAAAATCCTCCGGTAAATTTGTACCAGTATACAAGCCTTTACATTCAATTTCAAACGAAAAGCTTATTCAAAAAACCACCCTATTTTTTCTAAAAGAGGCTGCCAAAGCACAATGACCCCTATAATGACAGCCAAAAAGGCAGCAATCAGCACCGATGCCGCGCCAACATCCTTGCCAACTTTTGCGAGAGGATGCTTTTCGGGGCTTGCCAGATCGACAATAACTTCAAGTGCCGTGTTCATAAACTCCGCCATCCAAACCAACCCTATTACCAACAAAATAGCCAGCCATTCGAGTCGGTCTATTTGCAGCCATAACGCAAGCAGCACCACAATGACAGTTGCGGCAAGATGCAGCCAGGCATTTTTTTGTGTCTTGAGAACATAAAAGAATCCAGAGAAAGCAAACTGAAAAGAATTCCTTCTCCCTCGAATAAATTTCTCAGTCTCTTTTCTTTTGGATTTCATGTCATTTCCTTTTTACCCTTCAAAAAAATTACTTTTGAGATAAAATAGAAACTCACTTGCGGGTGTTGCCAAGTGGTAAGGCATTAGCTTCCCAAGCTAACATTCGTGGGTTCGAATCCCATCACCCGCTTTTTTCTTTTAAAGCAAATGAATCCTCCCCGCAGCAAGCTGCGGGGTATCAACTTTGTTTTTTATCCTTGCTAAAATAATTTAAGTTGTTCGTCATAATGTAACCGTCTGTATTCCTTTTCAATCCCTTGCTCTTGAACGTACTTCCTAATCGTTTCTTCACTTCCTCGTTGCCCTACTGTACTTACATCATACTTCTATCTTACTGTTTTTCGCAGCAAGCTGCGGGGAAATGCCCTCCTTTGATTATAGCTGAGAAACAAAACGCCGCTGTTTTTACCAGCGGCGTTTTGTTTGATTAATCAAGAACCTTCTTGTAAACCCGATGATTTTTGTAGAATCGCACGCCCAGATTGCTCAGATCTTTCCGCATCTGGGTGGCGGTTTCCGCCACCTGGGTAAGCTCGGCGTGCACAAAGCGTGGATTCTCGCGAGCAGCGCTTTCGAGTGCGCCCATCAGAAGCGCGTTTCCGCCCATTCCCTGATACTCAGGCAAAATACCGATGCCATTGAAATCCAGCCATTCGGTACGCTTAAGCTCTCTAAGAAGCCTCAAAATCTCGATAGGTCCAAGTTTCCCCTTAATTTTCTGCATTGCTGCGGAAGCGTCCGGGAATGGAAGCACAAATCCAACCACTTCGTTATCTTTATTCAATATAAACTTCACCATTTTTGGTAGCACAAATGCCATCGCGTTGTCAACCACATATGTAAGTTCACGGTCTGTCAGCGGATAATACTCCCAGTTGCGGACGAAAGATTTATTATAAGCATCCCGCAGGCTTGCTTTCCACTTGTAAATTTCCTTCTTATTCTTGAAATTTAATATTGTCAAGGAACCGTGTTTCTTTGCAATTTCCATGGCTTTTTTTATTTTTTCTGGCAAAACAAATTCCTCGAGCCTGACATAACTTGACACAAAATCGACTTCTTTGACAAAGCCATAGTTTTCAACAAGCTGTTGATAATATGGATAGTTGTAGTTCATCATATTCATCATCTGGCGATGTTCAAAACCTTCCACCTGGATGCCGTAGCCGTCAAGCGGTCCGTAGCCTTTCGGTCCAACAATCCTGTTCATGCAGTGTTCCTGTGTCCAGCGCGTAGCAAGATCAAACAGAGCGTTTGCCACTTCCTGGTCGTCGATGCAATCAAAAAGGTAAAACTCGCTATCTTTCGTTCCGTGATATTCGTTGAATGGTCGATTGATCAGCATCGATAATTTCCCTACCACCTTGCCGTCACGTTTCGCCAAAAAAAATTCAGAAATTGAGTGGTCATAAAAAGGATGCTTTTTCTCATTCATCATGGCGTAAATATCCGTCTTGAATGGCGGGACGAACTGCTTGCAGTCCCGATAGAGCTCGTATTGAAATTCGACAAACTCTTTTTGTAATGCCTTTGTGTCAACTTTAATAATTTCGATCATGTCTTCCTCCACCGGAGATTTTAAGCAGAAAATAATAATTCTTCAGTTATAACCCCAAACTCTCATTTGCGATACTTGCCGGGCGGTTCGAGTTGTTATATAATCCGCGTGTTAAAGTTTAGTTTGGAAAGAGGTTTCGGTATGATAGATGTAAATGAATTACGCAAAGGTGTCACGTTTCAACTTGATGGCAACCTGTTTCGCGTTTTAGAGTACACGCACAACAAGCCGGGTCGAGGTTCTGCTACGATCCGCATCAAAGCGCGTGATATCCGCAAGGGCAACACACTCGATATGACTTTCATCTCTGGAGATAGAGTTCAGGATATTCGGCTCGATTACCACAATGTTCAGTATCTCTACCGTGATGATAATTTCTTCTATTTCATGGATATGGAAACCTTCGAACAACCCGCAATCCCCAATGAGCTTGCGGAAGACTATGCCGGCTTCCTGAAAGAAAACATGGAAGTAAAACTGACCTTCTTTGGGGAAGAGCCGCTCGACATTGAGCTTCCTACCAGTGTGGACCTGAAAGTTATCACAGCCGACGCTTCAGCACGCGGTAATACAGCCACTGGCGTCACCAAACTGGTCGTTACAGACACGGGGCTCAAAGTGCAAACGCCTTCCTTCGTCAATGAAGGCGATACGATCCGTGTGGATACCCGCACAGGCGAATACCTTACACGGGTTTAGTTATCGATGAAGACTCCAGACGGCCGCGAATGTAAGTTCTTTTATGGAGATTATTATCGCGGCCGAAATTTTGAGGAATGCCGCGCCCTGATTAATCCCCAGGATAAAAAAGATTGGACCTCTTCTGCCTGTAAGACTTGCCCTGTCCCGTCCATCCTTCAGAATAATGCCTGCCCCAACATGGCTCTGACGACTTATTTTAAAAAGACCTTGTTTGGCAAGCGAATTCGGGTGAAAGCCTGGTGTTCGCGCTCGCATGGGATTGTGCGTAATCCCAATATCGGGTGTGGATTATGTCACCTGCCCCAGGAAACTAAGAAACATTAGAGTTCTATCAGAAACTGCTGCAAAGTTCTGCTTAGGGATAATTTATCACATCTTGTTGGTATAATATTTAATCGATGCGTAAAGCGTTAATTTTACGGAGGTAGTATTGAAACCACGAAATCAGTCTTTTTTTATCTCAGCTCTATTGCTATTTGCATTGATCGCTATGGTTTTTTACGGCGTTCAGGAGAACAGCTTTGGCAGTACTGAGATTCCAATAAACCAACTCGCGGCAGATATCGAGGCTGGCAAAGTTTCCAGCATTAAAGTCGACAGCGATCGAGTTGAGGTTCAATATAAGAACCTTGAACAGAAAACAACAACTTTTTCTTCCAAGGATCCCCAAAGCGGTTTGGTGGAACAGTTGGTTCAACTTGGTGTTTCGCCTGAAAAACTTCGCGATCCAGAACTAAGCATTCAGATTGTAGTTGCCAGTTTTTGGTCGGAGGCTTTAATAGTCTTATTGAACTTTATACCCTTCATTTTGATGGGTGTCTTCTTTTTCATGTTCATCCGGCAGGCGCAGGGTTCAAATAACGCCGCTATGGCTTTTGGCAAATCCCGCGCAAAAATGCTCACAGGCGAACATCCAACAGTTACATTTGCTGACGTTGCGGGAGTAGAAGAAGCGAAAGAAGAACTGCAGGAGGTTGTTGAATTCCTCAAAGAACCCCAGAAGTTCATCGCTTTGGGTGCGAGGATTCCCAAGGGTGTGCTTTTGGTTGGATCCCCCGGCACTGGCAAAACCCTGATGGCTAAAGCCGTGTCTGGAGAAGCTGGCGTTCCTTTTTTCTCAATTTCCGGTTCGGAATTTGTGGAGATGTTTGTTGGTGTAGGTGCCAGCCGTGTTAGGGATTTATTTGATGAAGCCAAGAAACACTCACCATGTATAGTTTTCGTAGATGAAATTGATGCTGTTGGCCGCCATCGTGGTGCTGGTCTTGGTGGAAGCCACGACGAACGCGAGCAAACACTTAACCAGCTCCTGGTTGAGATGGATGGTTTTGGCACCGACACCAACGTTATCGTTATTGCCGCAACCAACCGTCCTGACATTCTTGACCCCGCCTTGATGCGTCCTGGTCGTTTTGACCGGCGTGTCATGCTCGACAAGCCTGACCTCAAAGGTCGTGAAGCGATCCTCAAAGTTCACACCCGCGGCAAGCCGGTTTCGCCTGAAGTCAGCCTGGAAGAAATTGCCCGCGCGACGCCTGGCTTTGTTGGCGCTGACCTGGAAAACCTGGTCAACGAGGCTGCTATACTCGCTGCCCGTCGAAACATGAAGATCATCGGTCAATCCGAGTTCGAAGAATCCATTGAAAGGGTGATTGCCGGACCGGAACGTAAGAGCCGTCTGATCAACCCCAAGGAAAAGAAAATTATTGCCTACCACGAAGCTGGACATGCTGTGGTGATCAATGCTCTTCCTGAAGGTGACCCTGTTCAGAAAGTCTCGATTATTTCCCGCGGTATGATGGGCGGATTTACCCGCTCTCTGCCAACCGAAGATCGCAACCTTGAGAGCCGGAAGAAACTAACCTCCGACATGGTTGGTATGCTTGGTGGCCGTGCGGCAGAAGAAATCATGTTTGACGACATCACTTCTGGTGCTTCCAGTGACATCGAACGGGTCACCAAAATAGCCCGCAGCATGGTCACACGCCTCGGCATGAGCGAAAAACTCGGCCCGATGGTATACGGACAGAAGGAAGAGCTGGTGTTCCTGGGACGTGAAATATCTGAACAGCGCGATTACTCCGAAGCAGTAGCCCAGGAGATTGACCGCGAAGTACAGCGTGTGGTTAACGAGGCTTACAAAACCGCGAAAGAAATCCTCGAGATCCACAAGGATAAATTGATTGCCGTAGCTGAAAAGTTACTCGAGGTTGAAACAATCTCGAACGAGGAATTCGAGGCGATTTTCCCTTCGCCAGTTGATAAGAATCAGGGTATACCGGTTATTCAGTCGGAGTAATTCCAAACTTGTTCTCAACAAGATCCAGGGCTTTTTCTAAAAGTTCTGGATCTTGTGCGTTTAACCAATAAATTTCCGGATCTGAGGGCTTAAACCAGTTTGCCTGCCGGCGCACAAAGGCGCGCGTATTCCGTTTGATCAATGCAATCGCTTCATCGAGGCTAATTTCTCCTTTTAGGTGAGCAATTATTTCGTTGTAGCCAATGACGCGCATTGTTTCAAGCGTCGGACCAAAACCAGTGTCGAGTAGCTGCTGCACTTCGCCAACTAAACCCTGACGGACCATACCCTCAATTCGCTGATCGATGCGCGCATATAGTACCTCACGCGGAAGTTCCAAGCCGATTGTGAGTGTGCGGTATGGAGGTTTTTCTATATCACTAAGTTCGGAAAATTTCTTTCCTGTGCTCAGGATCACTTCCAATGCCCGGATAGTCCGACGGTGGTTGCGATAATCGATTTTGGCAGCAGCCTCTGAATCGATGGCACAGAGCATCTCATAGAGCTGGTCGAATCCAATCCTGTTGCCGATGGTCTCGAGGTCTTTACGCAATGTGTCAACTGGCCCATGGGATGGAATCTGCCAATTTTGCAGAATTGAGCGGACGTATTGCCCAGTTCCCCCTGCCAGGATTGGCAACCTGTCGCGTTGATGAACTTCCCCAATAATTTGAGTAGCCGACTGTTTGTAGAGTCCTAAATTCCACGGTTCTTTCAGGCTGGTAACGTTGATCAGATGATGCTTTGCAAGCTTAAGTTCCGAAGCAGTCGGCTTGGCAACGCCAATCTCCAGTTCGCGATAAAGATAGCGCGAATCCGCAGAAACAATCTCGGCATTCAAGGCACGTGCGAGTTTAATAGCAAATGTGCTTTTGCCAGAAGCTGTTGGGCCAACAATCAAAAGAAGCGGCTTTTCAATCATCGATTCTCACAGACCTGAAATAGAGAATTTCAGGCGATTTCCCAGGATTAAAATCTTCCACGATGGCAAGGTCCAAATTCCAAATTTCTGGATATTCAGTGTGCTTAGACAGAAAAGCGTTCATTGTAGCAACCAGTGCTTTCAACTTCTTTTTTCCTACACTAAACTCTGCCGGTCCAAATTTTTGACTGCGGCGGGTTTTCACCTCCACACAAGTCAACAAACCGGTTTCATCCAGCATGATCAAATCTGCTTCACCATTGCGGCAGTGATAATTTCTTGCAAGCAATTTATAGCCCTGGCTGAGCAAATGCTCCATCACCAGCGTTTCTCCCCAGTTTCCGGTCTTTTTCCTGTAGTGTCGGTTCATGTTAAAAAGTATAACCGCATCAACCTTGATTAAAATATTGAATAAAATTTCGTAAAACATTGACTGAGCAGAGGCAATAGCGGTAAACAATTTCAAACACATGGTGTAGTCCTTATTGCATGCTTTGTCCATAAGGGTATAGTATTCTGTAACCTTCGCATAAAAAAGTTTTGTTGTAGTATATTTAAAATCTGAATAATTAATTGTTAGAGTGCACCAAAGGAAAATATGTATCCCAATACCTTTTTTGGACTGTTTCCACCGTTTCCACAAGACTTTACAGCGTTCGTTGCCATGAGTTTTGATACACGCTTTGATGCTCGCTGGGAAAATGTTATAAGTCCCGCGCTTTCGCATATACAGATCAATGATATTCCACTTGAACCGCTACGCGTGGATTTAATAAGTGCGAGCGATTCCATACTTACGGAGATTCTCGATCATATTGCTCGATGCCGTGTGTTCGTTGCAGATATAACAGCTCTTAATCAACTCAATAATCGTGCTATCCGTAATCAAAATGTTTTTTACGAAATTGGATTAGCTCATGCAACACGTCTTCCTGAAGAGGTACTTCTATTTCGATCTGATAATTTTGATCTTGCTTTTGACATTTCTAATGTTCGTGTTCACCACTATGATCCCGACAATAATCCTGAAGAAGCCCGACAGTATGTTGCTAAAACCATTGTTAATTCTATGCGCGAGTTAGACATCAAACGCAATCTTGCAGTTCGTCAAGCTGCAGAGCGGCTCGATTATGAAAGTTTGATCGTATTGACAGAGACCCAGAAGCAGGGGGGATTGAAACCTCCAGTGCGCGAAACGATGGGACAAGTATTGTCGACAGGTGCTCGTCTTGATGCTATCGCACGTCTCCTCGATCTTGGCGCAATTCAAACTAAATTTATCAAGCTTTCTGAAGATACTTTTGCTAAAAGCCTTGATACATCCGCAGAGAAACTTGTGAGATATGTTGCTAGTCCATTTGGTAGCGTTTTGTTTGATTTCATTGTTGAGAAAATGGGAGTAACAGATCCTAAGCTCAAAGATAAGCTTGATCGATTGGCTGAGGATGGTGACAAGCACTTGCAATGATTGGGGGTTTACGCAGGAAATAAGGATTGGCGGGATGCAGGATACTTGGTGTGGTACAAGCAAATTTCTTTATTCAGGTCTTTCTAATTCGCAAACAGAATCCACCTCTTCCGTACACAGATATTGTGGTCGCCCACTGTAAGTTCGCGTAATCTTAAACTGGCTTTTGCCGATTTTGCTGATCAAGACAACACATCCTAGTTGAACTCTTCTGTGTAATCCCTTCTCGGTTTACCTGTCATCTTTGACTCCTATTCTGTCAAGAATAGCAATTCTTTTTTTTTGTTTGTGTCTACGTTTTTGGCACCACCCACTATTTGCTGAACTTTGGATGAAAAAATTTAGACATTCCTTCCAGATTAAGTTAGAATTGACCAATTACATATAGAGGAATTTCCGATGGCAATTTGTGAAATAGTGACAATCGGTACTGAGCTTCTTCTCGGTGAGATCCAGGATACGAATTCAAGGTTCATCGCCAGGTCGCTCCGGGACATTGGAGTGGATCTTTACCGTCTCTCGACTGTCGGCGACAATCTAAATCGCATCACTGCAACCCTCCAGGAAGCGCTGATGCGTGCGGATATCGTTATAACCACAGGCGGACTTGGACCCACCGTAGACGACCCAACCCGCCAGGCAGTCGCCAACGTTTTCAATGTCAATCTTGTTTACAAAGAAGAATTGTGGGAGCAAATTTTAGAGAGATTTAGCCGTTACAATCGGACTCCTACTGATAACAACAAGCGCCAAGCATTTATTCCTTCAAATTCAATTGCCATTCCAAATCCGGTTGGCACCGCTCCGGCCTTTTACGTAGAACTGGGCGTCAAAACTATCATTTCGCTCCCGGGTGTCCCACGCGAGATGGAATACCTTATGAATAATTTTGTGGTGGAATATCTCAAGCATCGCTATGACTTGCGTGATGAAATCATTCTCCCATGGGTGATTCATACCATCTCTAAAGGCGAATCAAGCATTGATGAAATCATTGGGGAAATGGAAACCCTATCCAACCCGACTGTTGGACTTCTCGCGCATCCGGGTCAGACAGATATTCGTGTGACTGCCAAGGCCTCTTCTGCTACGGAGGCTGAAGAAATGATGCGGCCTGTTCTGCAGGAAATTCGCAAAAAGCTAAAAGATTATATTTACGGTGAAAACGAAACCACTCTTGAAGAAGCAGTGGCAGAGATGCTAAACCAATCTCAAACACGCGTCTCGATCATTGAAAGTGGAACGAAAGGTGAGGTTTTTCGGAAACTAAAACCATACATGCAGGAAGGGTATCTCACTGGAGATAATGTTCATCTGGTTTTTTCTGGCGAAACTCTGAGTCGCCTGATGCATGATTACCAGGAGCAAAATAATGCGGACATGGTGCTTGCGGTCATTGTCAGTTCCAAAGAAAGCGATCCGCGCGTCCAGATTGCCTTGTTGCACGACGGACAGCTTTCAGAGATTGACAGACTCTATGGAGGCCCCCCCGGAGATGCTGTCACTTGGGCTGTCAACTATGCCCTGGACATGATCCGCTGGAAGTTTATAGAAGATTAAAGGAGAACCATGCAAAACATAACAACCATCCTAAAAAACGCAATTGTTCTGACAATGAATCAGAACTATGAGATTTTTGATCCGGGCGCGATCGCGATCGAAGGTGACAAAATAATTGCGGTTGGTTCCGAGGATCAAATTCTTTCACAGTATCAGGCGAAAGAAGTGATCGACGGTGGTCAAAAAGTACTTTTACCTGGATTGGTCAACACCCACACACACATTCCGATGACCTTATTACGCGGCTTATCTGACGACCTGCGCCTGGATGTCTGGCTGATGGGGTATATGATGCCGGTGGAACGCGAGTTTGTTTCGCCTGAGTTTGTTCAACTTGGCACTAAACTTGGTTGCGCTGAATTCATCCGATCCGGCGTTACGACTTTTAATGACATGTACTATTTCGAAGACGACGTCGCTGAGGCAACCGCTGAGATCGGTTTACGCGCTGTTGTCGGTCAGACGGTGATGAAATTTTCAGCCCCGGATGCAGATTCTTATGAAGATGCGCTTGCCTTAAGCGAAAATCTGATCAAAAAGTGGCAGGACCATCCCCTGATCGTCCCAGCAATTGCTCCGCACGCTGTTTACACCTGCACCCCGAACGTGCTCACCTCAGTTGTGGAACTGGCGAAGAAGTATGATGCGAGGGTTCATTTCCATGTATCAGAAACCAAAGATGAGGTCGAAAACCTGCGCAAAGAACACGGCTTGCCAGTGGTTCCTTACATCCGCAAGTTCGGCATGCTCGAGACCAAGCTTATAGCTGCTCACTGTGTTCACCTGGACGAAGGTGAAATCCGCACTCTGCAGCACGCTGGCGTCGGCATTGCTCATAACCCCACCTCCAATCTCAAGCTTGCATCCGGTTTTGCGCCGGTTGCACGCATGCTGCAACTCGGTTGCAATGTGGGTGTCGGAACCGATGGCCCTGCTTCCAACAACGACCTCGACATGTTTGAGGAAATTCGGCTCGCCAACCTGATTGCCAAGGCGGTTTCCGGCGATCCAACTGTCTTGCCTGCCCGGCAAACCCTGGCAATGGCAACCATTATTGGCGCAAAAGCACTGCATATGGACGAGAAGATTGGAAGTCTTGAGCCGGGGAAACGGGCTGATATGATCCTGGTTGATATTTCTTCCGTCCACAACCAGCCACGCTTCTTACGAGACCCCGACGGCGTGTATGCCCAACTTATTTATGCTGCCAAATCAACTGACGTGACAGATACCATGGTCAATGGCAAGTGGTTGATGAAAAATCAGCAATTGCTCACCGTCAATGAAGATCAATTGCTCACGGAAGCCAGTGAAATTGCGGCTAAGATCGATAAATTCCTCAAGGGGCGTGAGGAGTCGGTTTATTCCAAACTGATCGCGATCGGCGGTGCAGCGGAAGAAGAGAGCTTCGAGGTTCAGGTCAAGGTGAAAGTTGACTCAATTGCGCCTGTTTTGGAAGCCCTTTCCAAGCCTGGCATACTAATCCTGCGAAAACGCCACTACCACGAATATGACACCTATTTTGGCTTTGAAAGTCCTTCTCAAGGGCGTTTGCGCTACCGGGAAGATGAATTCCTGGATGAATCGGGTAAGATCACCAGTGTTCGTTCACGGTTGACCTTAATCGGGGAACTTGATACTGCCAGGAATCTCAATGATTCTCAAATCATGCTTTCCCGTAGCCGCTACCTCGCTCCAGCTACCCACAGTCTTCGTTTCTATCATGAGTATTTCAAGCCTTCCTCCAAACTTGAAATTGAAAAAGATCGTTTACGCTACCTGGTTCAATATAAAGAGATTGAATTTTTCATCAATCTAGACACCATTCAGAAGCCCTCCATTGGAAAATACGTCGAAATCAAGAGCCGCACCTGGAGCCGCCAGGACGCCGATCAGAAAGCCGCTCTTATTCGCGAACTGGCGGACTATCTTGGCCTGGATCTAACCCAGATAAATTCTCTGGATTATCTGCAAATTGTTGAAAGCGCGTCTGAAAATTAAAGGATTAGAGGTTAGCCATGGACCCAATCAAAGTTTTATTTGCTTCAGCAGAAGCAGCTCCCTTTGCCAAAGTTGGCGGATTGGGGGATGTTTCTGGTGCCCTCCCTCCGGCTCTTAAGGATCTGGCCGCCGGAGGTCTCGATATCCGCCTGATTATGCCTTTTCATGCCGAGGTAAAGAAGAAGAATCCCCCCCACCGCCTGATCGGAAATTTTTCTTTTGAAGCAAATGGACGATCAATTGCCACAGATTTATACGTCAGCGAGATAAGCGGCGTACCTGTGTATCTCCTGGACAATGAATTTATCAACCACGACTCCCCCGTTTATCATGGTGACTGGATGCTGGATGGAATGAAGTATGCCACATTCTCTTTGGCGCTGCTGGAAGCTTTGCGTTACCTTGATTGGAAGATCGACCTGCTGCACGCCAACGACTGGCATACTGCCCTTTCAGTCTTTGCTTTGAAGACAATTTACGCGGATGATCCATTTTTTGACGGTATCAAAACGATCCTTTCAGTTCACAATTTGCCGTTTAATGGCTGGGGATCCCAGGAAGCCATGAGTGCGCTCGGGTTCGAACCCAGCAGTGATCCTGATCTGCCTGATTGGGCAAAATATACCCCCCTTCCTCTGGGTCTATCCGCTGCAGATCAAGTTATTACCGTTTCCCCAAATTACGCTCAGGAGATCCTGACGCCTGAATTTGGTTGCGGAATTGAAAGTTACTTGCAAAAGCACTCAGACAAAGTTATCGGGATCTTGAATGGCATCGATGAATCCAAATGGGATCCAGCCACTGATAAAGCCATTTCAAGTAATTTCAGCCTCGACAACATTGAGGGAAAATTCAAAAACAAACTTGACCTGCAAAAGGCCCTTGGCTTTGAAGTGAACGTTGATATCCCCCTGCTTACAACGGTAAGCAGGCTCGATCGCCAAAAAGGTATCCACAGTATTCTAAATATTCTTCCAACGCTCATCGATCAACCATGGCAATTTGCACTTTTGGGCACGGGTGATCCGGAACTTGAGCGCCTGGCGAATGAACTCAGCGCTCATTACCCCACCAGGATTGCCTGCATCATCAAATATGACGACGTTATAGCCCGAATGCTATACGCAAGTGGCGATATGTTTCTGATGCCAAGTCTTTACGAGCCCTGTGGGCTTTCACAAATGTTCGCCATGCGCTATGGAAATCTTCCAGTTGCAACCAGTACCGGTGGCCTGGTAGACTCCATCCTCGATTATTCCGACGACCCAAGTTTTGCTACCGGTTTCCTCTACGCGGAAAAGAACGAAACCGGTTTAGGGCAGGCACTAAAGCTAGCTTTGAAGGTCTTTGAGGATAAAACTTCCTGGGCAATTATGCGGCGCAACGCTATGAAGGCGCAATTCTCATGGAAACTTTCCGCAGGTAATTATCTGGACGTCTACCGTAAACTCCTGGCTTAGCCAGTTTCTGAAAGGTTCTTCTTTATGAAACTTGAACGATCATCGGGCATCTTACTCCACCCAACAAGTCTACCCAGTCCGGATGGAATTGGCGACTTAGGTCCGGAAGCTTATCGTTGGATTGACTTTCTGCATGCTTCAGGGACGCAACTATGGCAAATTTTGCCGCTCGGACCAACTGGATACGGCGATTCACCCTATCAATGCTTCTCGGCTTTTGCCGGTAATCCCTTCCTGGTCAGTCCGCTGCTTCTTTTGGAATCCGGCTTACTTAGCAGCTCCGATTTGCGTCAAAGACCAGAATTCCCGGAGACCTCCGTAGACTTCGGACCGGTAATACAGTGGAAGAATCACCTTTTGGATGTAGCTTACGCGAACTATCTGCGCTTAAATCCAACCGACATCTCTGATCAATTCAAGCGATACCAGCAAGAAAACTCCCGTTGGCTTGATGATTACGGTCTGTTTATGGCAATCAAGGAATCACAAGGCGGGCAGCCTTGGTCTGCCTGGCCAGAAGCCCTGAAATTCCGTGATCCATCGGCCATGGATCGAGTCCGCACTGAGTTGGCAACTCTCATCGAAAAGGTAAAGTTCAGCCAATTCCTGTTCCATCAACAATGGCAAAACCTGAAGAATTACGCCCACTCAAAGGGGATCCAAATCAT
>DDWY01000057.1 GCA_002347705.1 Anaerolineaceae bacterium UBA2274
TTGCCCTTGAACTTGGGATCGCCGTAAATAATCGAAATCAGCAAGCCCACAGAGAAGGTCAGCAAAAGGCTGAAAGTGGCGAAGAGGAAGTTCCAGATAACGATCGTCACCAAGGGTCCGCGCAAACCGGGACTATTGACAAACTGAACAAAGTTTTTAGTGCCGACGATAGCGCTATAACCCGGGATCAACCGTTCTCCGTTTTTCGCGGTATAGGTTCCTTCCTGATCAAAATATACCGTGCCAGTGACTGCGTGGGTAAAGGTGTTAGTTTCAGGGTCATAAGTATAGAGAGGCAGAAGCTCCGCCGCCTCCGATGGGGAGCGCACCTGGATGGTGTTTTCGGGATCGCCAAACTTGATTTTGGTCAGGTTCTTATCGGTTGAGGCAAGGATGCGATTGAGGCGGGTGTAACCTTCGATCGTGACCGGGGCTCCTTCCGCGTCAAGTTCTCCAATGCCGTTTTCGCCAGCGACCAGCGGAACCTCGGCATCGCCTTCCAAGTCAACCTGGGTAACCAGCTTGGTATTGCCTTCAGCATCTTTGAGCCACAGCAAATACTCGTTTTCCGGGGAACGGTAGGCGATCCATTGATAGGCTTTGCCGGTTTCGGGCAAATAGGTCTGCGCCTGGATTTGTTCGATAGCCTGCGTTTGAGAAATCAGGTGACCATCGCCATAGTTGGTGAAAGCGTTATAAATTGTGTAAACGATCGGAAAAATTGAAAAAAGAAGCCAGGCTGAGAGACCAATTGCCATCCATTTGAACATATGGGCTTTTGGAACCAGGAAGGCCACGCTGATCATGAGGATAATAAGGACAAAACAAATTCCCAGAGGGATATAGCCAAGACTAAAGAGTCTAAACGCAAAGTAGCCCAGGGCAATATCAACAATGAGAACAAGCAGAGAGGTGAGTAAATTACCAGCACCAAGGATGGTTTTTTTAGCAAACTCACCTTCGATTGGTGTCTGATTTGCGTCCATCACATAATTCTCCTTTCCCTGTTGAAAAAAGGAGGCTTGCAAATGCAAGCCTCCAGACAGACTAAATCTTAGGGCAATTGAATTTCCAGAATATGGGTCTCTGGGTCGTAGATGAAGGTAACTTCGCCATCGGTAGCGACGGTAAAGAGGATGTTGTCGCCACCAGCGACGCCATCAACACCATAGTTGGTGTCCCAGCCGCCGTCATGGGCAACTTTGACTTCGTAATCGCCAGCGGGGATTGTGAAGGTGGCAGTATAGAGACCGTCATCACCAAGGGTCATAACGGTATCGGCGCACGCAGGATTCCATTCGCAATCAAAGCCAGCGGCTTTTTGCCAGGAACCGGGCAGGTTGATCATGCCGGTGGTATCCAAACCAATAGCAGCCACGATAGCTTCCTGTGCGAAAGTGTAAGCTTCGGTGGGGGTCTTGGAACCATCGAAGATGAATGTGAGGGCATTGCCCCAGTCACCCCAAACCTTACCCATTTCAGGGATGGCGGGCATCGGCTGAGCATCTTTACCAGCTTCGCCAATGGCTTTCAGGTCAGGATCATCAACCAAAGCGAGGGCGGGCAGATAAGCAGGAGCGCGGGGATCAGCTTCGTAGAGGGCGATCATTGCGTCTTCGGTAGCAACGAACTCGGTCAGAAAGGTCTGAGCAAGCAGAACATTCTCAGACATGGAGTTTACAGCAAAACCCTGGACGCCCATGAAAGGAACGCCGCCGTCTGGGAAGTTGGCGATACCATAGTTGGTACCGGCATTTCTGAGATTCGAAATTTCCCAGGGACCATTCATGAAGAATGCCACGTCGCCGTTCAGGAACATGGATTTGGCGGTGGTGTTATCAAGGTTATCGGAAAGGATACCATCATTCTTCCACTGCAGAGCCATTTCGCCAAATGCGATCATGCCTTCAGAGCCAACACCGACGTCGGTGGGGTCGTAGTCGCCGTTTTCATCCAGACCGAAGATGTAGCCGCCCTGAGAGGTCATCCAGGGATAGGCATCGTAAGATGTACCGCCCAATACGATACCGTATTGAACTTTACCTTCGTCGATCAGGGTTCTGGAAAGGTCATAAACTTCTTGCCAGGTGGTGGGAACAGTCTCAACAACATCTTTGTTGTAGAAGAAACCCAAGTTTTCAGTTGCGTAGGGCATACCATAGAGTTTGCCTTCGTAGCTGAAGGCTTTGAGAGCCTGGTCAGTAAACTCGGCGGCTTTGGCACCCAAGTCGAGTTCGGCGATCAGGCCGGATTCGGTCAGGGCAGGCAGTTGATCATGGGCAAGGACGATGATGTCCGGACCTTCGCCAGCGGGGGCAGCCACGAGGAATTGATCGCGGATGCCAGAGATATTCTCAACAACCACTTCCACACCGTATTCTGCCTGGAACGCGGCGCCGAGTTCACTCAGAACGGGAGCGCGCTGTTCGTCAGCCCAAATACGAAGGGAGGCGACGGGTTCTTCCACCACAGGCTCTTCAACTACTGGCTCTTCGGTGGGTTCTTCGACAACGGGCTCTTCAACTACGGGAGCTTCCGTTTCGACAACAGGGGTCTCTGTTGGAGTGCTGCAGGCACCGAGCAACAGAGTCGCAATCAGGGCGATTGCAATCAATAAATAGCTTTTCTTCATTGGTTTCTCCTTTTGAAACTTTAGAACTGGTTTGGCATTATTGCCATGGTTTTTATATTCCATCCTGAGCTCCTGCCCGGTAAGGTTAGCCTGGGGTCGGTTCTGACCGGTTGGGGGTCAGGGTGTTTTCAATTTCTGAGCTTGCTTTAAGGTAATCTTCGAGCTTTGCCTTATCAAGCTTGGACATTAACCCATCAACTAGCTTTTTGTAGTCGGGGTAGACGCGGGTAAACAGATCATGCCCTGCCTTGGTCAGGGTAAGCTGATAGCTGCGCCGGTCACTTGGATCGTTTTCGCGGTTGATCAGACCATCTTTTTGCATGCCTCTCACGATGCGGGTTGTGTTACTCTTGGTGCAGAGCAGCAGGTCACTAAGAACAATGTAATTAATTCCCGGATTCTTCTCAACATGCATCAGTACAAAAAAACGAGGAATATTCAAGCCAAACTGAGCGAGAAACGCCTTCTCATGATTGTCGATGTGAAGGAAAATCGACTTAAGTGAATTATATAAATCGTATTTGGTTTGCTGCATCATTAATCGCCCAAAGAGGGTGGTGTACATATCAACTATTTTAACGCCATAATTTTTGTTGTCAAGAGACTCTTATTAAATGAATCCTCCCCGCAGCAAGCTGCGGGGTATCAACTTTGTTTTTTATCCTTGCTAAAATAATTTAAGCTGTTCGTCATAATGTAACCGTCTGTATTCCTTTTCAATCCCTTGCTCTTGAACGTACTTCCTAATCGTTTCTTCACTTCCTCGTTGCCCTACTGTACTTACATCATACTTCTATCTTACTGTTTTTCGCAGCAAGCTGCGGGGAAATGCCCTCCTTTGATTATAGGCGATTTTGTCGAAG
>DDWY01000088.1 GCA_002347705.1 Anaerolineaceae bacterium UBA2274
CATAGCTTCCCGTATCAGAATAAGCGTTCGAAACAAAACTTTCAAACAAAAAAGAACAAAAAAGGAGATCCGGGAACCGTCCATGCAGCCAGTTTTCCAGTGTTGAAGTCAGGGAAAATATCCGCTCCTTATGCCAGCTTATTCAAGGCTATAATCAATGATGATCTTCCTCTTTCGTCCTAATCACGGACATTTGAAACAGATACGGGGGTGTATGTTTGAAAACGAGACAGGTCAAGTGATGACTTGAGTTGGCATTTATATTAATGACACTATCCCTGCATCACCGGGCGGAATTTGTAGCCGTAAACAATAATTCCGTGTTCGCTGCCGTCAGTGTGTGGAAATTACTTCTCTAAATTTTTGACGTAATTATCTATTCGTTTATTTCGTGAGTTAATGAATCGAGTCACCCTGTTTTTATATAAAAGATATTGATTGACATCAGTAAATGTTGGACGAGTTGCGAAACCATCAAACGGCAAGTAAAAGTCAATCATCTCGTTTTTAGTAATAAGATCATCCAACAGGAAAAAGTGGATGTATCCCAAAAAGTCATCGAACAAATCGAAAAACCCCTTGTATCTCACCAGAGTGTCATAAAGCGGACTTTTCTCCTGAAGGTAAAAGCGACGAATACATTCCAAGGTCAAATCAAACCTGTCATCAATTAAGCCAATCACTCCACGAGCCTGGTTGATCGTGTGCTTACCGTCAATTCTGTTATTTGGAAATATGATATAAGCACCAATGGTGGAACCTGTGTCGAAGAGCTCATTTACTTCACTTGGAATTTGCTCGGTAAGCCACTTCTTGCGTTTATGGTTTTTATAAGAGTGTGTGATTGCATCGCTGCCCAGGAAAAACTCCCCCAGATCTGACTTGTGATATAGATACGCACCTTTTTTGTCATCACGCAATTCCAGGAGTTTACCATTTGGCAATTGCTTGCTCCACAATAGCTTATGATACTTGCGAAGTGTTGGACTTTTACTGTCAGGGTCACCGCTATTTGAATCAGAGTAAAAATTGAAATCAGTGTCGACTTTCATTTTATCCATCGAACCCTTAACTCTCGACATATTACTTATGAACATAACGGTTTGCTTTATTTGGGTGTGGGCGGGCTTGGACTCGGCTTGGGAGCAGGATCCCGTCAGGGTTTAGATAAAGCCCAAAAATACTGCAGATCCTGATAATCGACCAATTGAATTGCCCATTTGGTCTCTCCATGCAAATCTTTATATATGATTCTTCTACGCCTCTAATGATCGTTCACTATGCAGCTTTACGAGAAAGAATTCTTTAGGCGTACGCTCATAATCTATAGCTTGTTTAAAGCGGCGACAAGATCCTCTCTATGTAAGACTACAATTCCACTTGCAGATTGAGGTTGACCTCCATCATCCTGATTAAAGAAACTTGGCAGAACTTGACGTAAAAGGTCAACCTGGCCATAGAAATATTCTTTGAGCAGCGGTACAACCTGGTAGTTCCAGATATCATCCAAACAATTTAGCTTTTCTACTTCATCCGCGATTCCCTGGAGTGGTAGAAAATAACTGTGTCCGATCTGATAATCCACACCACGAAATTCAACAATGCGCTGATTCAAATTTCTCAAGCAGGTTCCGATATTTAAAGCATCTTCTTCTGCTAATGACACGTTAATTCCGTCAAGTAGTTCTGCCTCAGGTGATAGTTCCAGAAAAGCGAACCGACGGCGCAAAGCGACATCCAGTAACGCAATGCTCCGATCAGCAGTGTTCATTGTGCCAATAATGGCTAGATTTACCGGAACCTGGAAATCTTCTTTGCTGTATGGAAGTTCAACTGGCTGCTTACCTCGCTTATCCGCTTCAATAAGAGTCATCAGCTCACCAAATATTTTAGCGATATTTCCACGGTTGATTTCATCAATAACCAGAACATATTGGTTATTTGGGTCATCTTTAGCACGCGCACAAAGGCTACGGAAGATCCCCGGTTTCAGTTCAAAAGCCAAAACCATTGCATCACCCTGCTCTGTTTTGGGTCGTAAACCTTCCACAAAATCTTCGTACGCATAGGACTGGTGAAATGTCACCCAACGAATAAAATCTTCCGGTTGGTTCGTTGCGGGAGGACCTTGTTTGATTAAGGTAAGACGATCCGTTAAGGTGCCTTGGACATATTCTTTGCCGGCAGGTGTCAAAAACCATTGGCTAATTGCAGTTTTGTCAAAAAGGAAAGGCTCAGCACGTGAAGTCAGATTGACGGTCTGGCTTTCGATAGCTGTATGCGACTGTAGATACCCCCATATTTGGTTTTTTTGGTGTTTTACCGGACTTTGTCTAAAACGAGCCTGAACCAATTCCATTTCTTCAAGCTGAGGAACTGTATATTTCTTGTCATGTCCTGTTCTGTACATATCCAAAGCTAAAATATCGTAGAAAGGTAAATCCTCAATGACCGTTTGCAGAAAGGTCGCTCGAGACTGCGCCTGTTTGAGTTGGGGAGAGACCAGTCGGTTTGCAATAATTTTCGCCCAGAAAGTTTTGCCTGTTCCAGGAGGACCGAAAAGAATCAAATTCTTAAAGCGGTTCAACAAGCGCAATGCATCAACCACAATCCTGGTATCCTTTTGAGGTTCTTCCGGTTTTTTGCCTGTCTCAGGTTGCGGCGGTGTCTCCACTTCATCGGGATTCCATTCTTGTTTAAGATCCCTATAAAAGTCAAAGTTCTGGCCACTTGGTTGGTTGCCGGCTAAACCTTCCCGGATTTGGTGTAACCGGGTATCGAGATCTGTGTGCGGGTCAGTAACATACTTAATATAGCGACTAACAATTTTTTCTTTGTGCGTGGTGCTGATAATCCGCTCATATTGATCTGGGAACATCAAATACAAGATGGCATGTCGGAGATCATAAGCCCGATCACCTTTTCCTGGGATACCCTCCAGGATTTCGTCGAGCATTGATTGGACTTGCGTTGAATCTGTTAATATTTGTGTAGTATTACCTTGCTCTTTTAATCGTAAGGCAAATGCAGCCAATAAATGGAGTTGAGCATATCGAAAATGATATTTTTGAGTAGTTCTGGTAAATCCATTCTTTTGAGCAGCCCAAATGGGATCGTTTTCTGGTGGTAGAGTCAAACCGCTTTTCTGAGCAGCCCAGCCTATATTGCGCAACCGTGTGGCAAGCGTGATGTTCGCAGATGGTAAATAGTAAACATAGTGCAAATCAGCTGCCAACCCCCATAAGATTGGTGGTGCGCCAACAAGTTGTTGTTCTAATTTCTCGTTAAAATTTAATTCCCCTTCCAGATTGGGGCTATCAATAACCTGCGTTTTCCAACGCTGCAAGTTGGCGATCGTCCATATCGGTTGGTCCGGCCAAATAAGTGAACGGTCCTGCTGTAAGCAACGTTCCTGAAACAGGTGAAACGCATCATAGAGTGGTTGGAATTCTGTCATGCGGGCCATATTACCTCCGATGGTGAGCCTACTTGCGAGAAAGTCGAGTATAAAATATTACGAAATTCCTGGATCAATGGAAAAATTTGATTTAATGGTTTATGTAAATTCAAAGTCGCAACGAATATCCGGATAGAGGTTTGCTCAACCATTAGCATTTTTGGTGTGAACACTTCTGCTCCAAATGTGTGTGGGTACAGAAGTAAAATACTACGGCAATGAAATTGGGTTGCATAGGCTAGCATTTGATAAGCATCGCCTTCAGCGACTGCTCGATATGACTGTTTTAAAGGAAGCGCCTTATTTTTTGTGTCAATAATCAGATTTGGTTGACTGGGTAAACCTAATAAGATGTCAGGTTTTAATGGAAACATCGGTTTCTCAGGCAGGGGCATCGGTAAGACCAGGTGTCGCTTGGATATGCTGCCCTGTAATTCAATTGGTAGATCTTGCCATTCCTCAGGCAGAATAAGCCGGCTGTAAGTCTGCAAAAAACTGGCGATAAACTGCTCAAATAGGCGATCCATATCAAAAACAAACGCAAATGCACGCTGCCCACCAGCCAACAACTGCACCGTTAGCCCATCCAACAATAACCGAGCTAATTGAAAAGCAGGATAAAAGCGCTCATTTAGGCGATTGAATTCTATATGATCCAGGTCTACGGAACTTAACTGCGCAGGTAGGTAAACTGGCTGCAACCAGCTTTCGAGATCCGCCAATATCTGACGATTTTGTGTATCACGTGTGACCCGCTGTAACCGATCTACTGCAAGACGGAAAACCCGGTTAAGTAAAGTATCTGGCAAATAATCATCGTAAGAGACATCCAACCCTTGAGTTAAGTTCGGCTGACGGGAAAATTGCCGTGCAATGTTCCATCGCCCGCGCACATATGGGAGTAAATCTTCTCTACGAACATAATCCTGGTGAAAACCCTGTTGGAATTGGGTTAGCAGTTCGACAGCAAATAAACGAGTAAGCATTTCAAGCCATGTGCCACGATTGGTACTTAATGATGCCAGGGATTGGTTATGTAATTTCAGGCGGCGCGCATGGGTTAATAAGTGCAAAAAGTTTTGCGACGCAGAGACAGCCGCTCTTTCATAAGATGCTGAGCCTATGACTGATTCAGCATTGGCTTCTGGGTCACAATCAATTTTTGGCAAGATTTGAATCGTGCGCCCCCCTGCCTGGATCACACCCACAAATTGAGTGGCGCGCAAACCCTTGCGTTCAAGGCGGATCAATTCCTTTCCTGAATTCTGATTTAAATGATCCAGGATTTCCAACAATGGATCATCAACTGTTAAGCCAAGAGCCTCGTAAGGAATAGTGTGTCTCTCAAAAAGAGTTATTACTTTATCCACTAATGAACTCTCTAAAAATATTCATGCGTAACCATCAGCTAACCTGAAAAGGAAGGGAATCCATGCATAGGTTAAAGCTATCCTCTTAATTATACGATCATCGGACTCAAATAAGTTCTTTTAGGCGAGGAAATTGTTTGGGAACAGGAAAAAGATTATGTCACGCTTTGGGAGTTTCTCTAATATGCGCAGAATTTGTCGCATCATTACACTCTTTATTGGCTGGCTTTTGATTGGGATTTAATACCATTATTCATGGATCCTTGATGCTTGAACTTGTTTTCCGCATTTTTGTAGATCACATGTTTCACACAAAAGTTACAAACAAAATGGACACAAAAACCGCCCTCCAGCTTGGAAGGCGGTTTGCACTTGCATTATCGCAACTTCTAATTTTGCATCACCGGGCGGAATTTGTAGCCGTAAACAATAATTCCGTGTTCGCTGCCGTCGTTGCGGATCTTGCGGGTGACCATCTCCACCGGCATGCCAATGCGCACAGGCTCAGCGCCCAGATCAGTCAGTTGGGCTGTCACAACCGGACCTTCATTCAATTTGACCATGGCGACGGTGTAGGGAGCTTGCTCTTCAAAGCCAGTGGGAGCATTACTGTAGCTTGTGAAGGAATAAACCTCACCCTGACCGCTGAAGGTAAAGGGGGTTTTGGCCTCGCCGCCGCATTCAGGGCAGACATCGCGGGGAGGGAAAATCTTGGCATCACAATGCGGGCAAACTTCGCCCTGCAGTGCATATCTTTGTTTATTTAATCGCCAGTGGCGTGGTACTTCCATAGTTAATCTCCTAAATATGAGCTATCGAGTATCAGTTTAGTCAATAGAAACTATCAGGAACTCTCAAAAACTGGGATTCAGGTGAATTTGAGATGTTTTTGACTTCAGATCAGGTGAGTAAAGGCTGCACAACCCTGCCCAATGGGTTGGGCTTTGGTGAAGCAAGGAACCCTAAAACATCCAGACTTGTTGTATTCTGGCGCGAGGGCGAAGCATTCTGTGTGCGGACGGGTTGTGAGTTGCTGGATATTTTTCTAAATGCTTCGCCCCTACCGGGAAGATATCAATCAACCCAATCAATCAATATCTGGCGTGCTATAATCCATCCTTGCAGGAGATGAATATGAATGATCGCGTAATTTTTCCCTTTACAGCAGTAGTTGGCCAGGAGCGCATGCTGCGCTCGCTGATCCTTAACGCAGTCGATCCTCGCATTGGAGGCGTGCTGATTCGCGGCGAACGCGGCACTGCCAAGTCTACCGCGGCGCGTGCTCTGGCAGCTTTGTTGCCGCCGATGCGGGTTGTCAGCGACTGCCGCTTTGGATGCGACCCCGCCAAGCCCACCACCTGGTGCACGGAGTGCCGTGAGCGCTTTGTGGGGGGTGAGGATCCGATGCCCACTGAAATTCGTGAAACGCCTTTCATCAACCTGCCAGTTTCAGCCACCGAAGATCGCGTAGTGGGCACGCTCGACATTGAGCGCGCGATTCAAAAGGGCGAGCGCCATTTTGAACCTGGTGTGCTGGCAGCCGCCAATCGCGGTCTGCTCTACATCGACGAAGTCAACCTGCTGGATGACCACGTGGTGGATATCCTGCTCGACTCGGCGGCAATGGGCGTGAATATGGTGGAACGCGAGGGCATCTCTTTCAGCCATCCGGCGCGTTTTATCCTGGTTGGCACGATGAACCCCGAAGAGGGCGACTTGCGCCCACAGCTTTTGGACCGCTTTGCCTTTTCGGTTGAGATTCGCGGCATTCTGGATAAAGCCCAGCGTGTGGAGATCATGCGCCGCAACATTGCTTTTGAAGCTGACCCTGAAGCCTTTCGCGAGGTTTGGCTCTCAAAGGAGCTGGAGCTCTCAGAGCAAATTGAGATGGCGCGCGAGTTGGTGGATGAGGTGCGCTACACCCAGCGCGATCTTTTGATCATTGCCGACCTGACCTCCGAGATGGAAGTGGATGGGCACCGCTCAGACCTGGTGATCCTTAAAGCCGCCCGCGCCCAGGCTGCCTTTGAAGGGCGCACGCGCATTACCCCGCGCGATATTGCCATGGCTGCTGAGCTGGCATTGCCGCACAGGGTGAAGGCGGGACCTTTCCGCAAGAGTGCTGTTGGGGTGCAGGCGTTGGAGGCGAAGCTGGCTGATCTGAAAATGCAGACCACGATCGTCGGGGGCGAAGAGGAAGAAAAACCCGACACCGCCGAAGAATCTAAAAAAAAAGTGACGGACCCCCAGAACCCGATTCTTTAGACAATCAAGCAAACGATGATGAACTCCCGGTAGTTGGGGAGGGGCAGCAGCAGATCTTCACCGAGATAAACGCCCAATGGTGGGAGGGCGGCAAAGTAGTGAAACCTGGCGAGACCTTTGAGCCGCGCCAGTTGGATACTCCCCTGGACGAGATGGTCCGCAAGCAGGGCGGCAGACGCTCCCAAACCCGATCGAAAACCAAACGAGGACGTTACATCCAGGCGCAAGCAGCGCCGGATGACACTTCTGATGTGGCGTTTGACGCCACCATCCGCGCGGCCGCGCCTTTCCAGAACCAGCGTGAAGACTTACGCGCCGAACGCGACGTGGCTTTTGCGGTGCGGTCGTCAGATTTTCAGAAAAAAGTACGGGTCAGGAAGACCGCAAATCTGATCCTGTTCCTGGTGGACGGCTCCTGGTCGATGGCAGTCTCAGAGCGCATGCAGGCTACCAAGGGGGCGATCTTATCTCTCGTGACGGACGCTTATCAGCGCCGCGATCGTGTGGGATTGGTGGTGTTCCAGAAAGATCGCGCCACGCTGGTGCTGGCACCGACCAACTCAGTGCTGTTGGCACAGCGCGCGCTTGAAAACATTCCGGTTGGCGGGAAAACCCCCCTCTCGGCAGGGCTGCAAATGGCATACGAGGTCATCAAACGCGAAAAGATCCTGCACCCGGATGTGCAACCACTGCTGATCGTTCTGACGGATGGAGCGGGAAATGTGCCGCTTGTCCCTGGGCGGCTTGTAGCGGAGGAGATCGCGGAGCTGGCTGGCATGTTTGCCAACGAGAAGATCCACAGCGTGGTGATCAACATGGAGCAGAAGGTGTTCGACAGCGGTCTGGCACAGGAGCTGGCAGACAAGATGGACGCGGTCTGTTATACGGTGGAAGACCTGAAGGGTGAGACTTTGCTGGAGACCGTTCAGCGCGAGATCTTTGCCCCAAGCGTACCAACTTACCGCGAATTGGGCTAAGATTCAATCTAATTGCAGGGTTTAAAAGTTCTTCAGCTTTTGGAATATAAAAATAGGAAACCCGCGTCTATTCAGCCGCGATAACGATAGCGTCAGGAAAGAACTGACGGATAGTGCCGCCGACCCAGCCTTGCAGGGTTTGGGTGGAAAGATTGCACTCCGAGCAGGCGCCCCCGAGGCGCACTTTGATTGTATTGCCCTCAATACTGACCAGCTCAACCGAACCGTGATGAAATTGCTCGATGTAGGCACTGATCTGCTCGATCAAGGCTCGAATGTGTTCTTCACGGGAGTAATTGGGGGCAACATGTTCAGTCATGATGAGCTCCTTAGGGCTGATGGTTTATTTTATCATGCCTCCCCAGGAACTTGTTTGCCGAAAGAATCTTATCGCCTACTTATAAAAAACGGATTTCAATCAAACAGCCTACCCTGCAGCAGGTGTTCGCAAAAGCTCCTGCGGTGAAGCGGACTGAGCCCATGTATTTCGATCGCTCTCACGTGCTCCTGGGTGCCGTAGCCTTTGTTTTGCCCGAAGCCATAGCGGGACTCCACCTCTTCCAGCGAGAGCATCAGCGCATCCCGGGCGGTCTTTGCCAACACCGAGGCGCAGGCAATCGACAGCGAGCGTTGATCGCCCTTGACCAGCGAGGTTTGGGGCAGCCTGACCGCCGGCAGCTTGAAGTAGTCCAGAAGGAGGTGCGCGGGTCGGCTCTTCAGCCCCGCGATCGCACGCTCGAAGACCAGCCGCCCGGCTTTTCCCATGCCAAGCGCGTCAATTTCCGGCACTTCCACCCAGGCAACCGACCAATCCAGCGCAATCTTCCTGATCTCCTCAGCTCCAAGCTCGCGCTCCATGGCGCTCATTTGCTTCGAGTCGCGCACCCCCAACAAGGCTTCCGCAAGCCCTTCCTGGTCCACGGGCAGGATGACTGCTGCCGCGCAAAGCGGTCCTGCCAATGCGCCGCGCCCGGCCTCATCGAGCCCGGCAATCAGGGTGCAGCCGTTTTCAAAGATACTTTTTTCGTATGCAAGGGTTGGGAAAGGCGGGATCAGGCTGGGGTCAAACTTTGGGGGCATGATACAAGCCCTTTTTTCTCTGTTGCCGGATGGTGAAAAGGTCTTTTGCCATCTGCAGGCTGTCCTGCAGCAGGTGCATGCGCGAACCGGGTTGGTAATGCCAGGTGATGGGGACTTCCGCAATCTCGAAGCCCAACTGGCGCGCGATGGTAAGGACTTCGACGTCAAAACTCCAGCCCTCGAGCCTTTGGAGCGGGAAGATTGCCTGGGCAGCTTCGGCACTGAAGCACTTGAATCCGCATTGGGTATCCTGCAAACCGGGGAGGACGAGCAGGCGCACGAGGAGGTTATAGACACGTCCGATGATATGGCGGTAGAAAGGTTCTCCGATGCGCTTTGAGCCAGCTGCCTCGCGCGATGCGATAACTACGCTTGCCAGTGGCTTGCCATCAGGCAGAAATTTTCCGATCTCCTCAACCGGCATCGAGAAATCCGCGTCTGCCATGAAGCGAAAAGCGCCTTGAGCAGCGAGCATACCCGTGCGGATGGCGTTGCCCTTGCCGGGCTGCGCCAGGCTGATCAGGCGCAGCTGGGGCATGGTGTTCATCCACTCCCGCGTGATTTCCGCGGTGGCATCGCTGCTGTTATTTTCAACAACGATCACTTCTGTTTCAAAGGGCAGGGATGAGATGTAGCGTTTCACCGCCTCGAGGGAGGCAGGCAGGCGCTCGGATTCGTTATGGGCGGGGATGATGAGGGAGAGAAAAGGCGTACTCACAAGTTGGTCGCTTTGAAGAGCCTGAAGAAAAGGTCGGGGTGGGCGGACTCGAACCGTCGACCTCTGCGTCCCAAACGCAGCGCGCTAGCCGACTGCGCTACACCCCGGCGAGGGTGAAGTATATCCTGATTTGTCGATTTGCGTCAAGCAAGACGCAAAGAGGTATGCGTTTCAAAAGTCCGTGATCAAGGAAAAAAAGAGGAAGTTCCAATACAATTAGTTTTTACTCAAAAACAAAAGAAAGGAACTTCCAATGACCATAACAGTCACAGTTAGTATAAACGTCAAAGTAGAAAATGGAGGGTGTTGAAAAAAGAGGAGATTAGGTGAAAATGCCTGCTCATAAGCTGGAATTTCATCGAAAACAGGGGCTATCATGCCTCAGGGCTGTTCATAATTCACTCAATTTGGTTGTTTTTTACCTGCCTTTTGACCACTACCGACAATACACCCTGGGTTAAGCGGCTGAAGCGGGTTGCACCTTAAAGCCGACCCCTGTCAGGAGTTTGA
>DDWY01000105.1 GCA_002347705.1 Anaerolineaceae bacterium UBA2274
ACCCCCAGGGGCAGACCCGCAGAAGTAAAACCGATGAAAAGCGGAACCGAGGAACAGGAACAAAACGGGGTGACCGTGCCGAGCAGGCCGGCGATGGTGTTGGCGCCCAATCCGTGAAATCTGCTGAGAATTTTTTTACTGCGCTCCGGAGGGAAGAAACTCTGGATATAGCTGATAAAAAAGATCAAGACGCACAAGAGCAGCGTGATTTTGATCACGTCATAAATGAAGAATTGCAGACTCCCAACCCAGCGATTAGTTGTATCGAGCCCAAACGAGACGAGCAATCTTGCTACAAAGGCGTTCAGCCACTGCATACCCAGTATTTGATTTTGAATAAAGTCCCAGATTGAGGTTGTCATAAATTACGCTTTCTAAATACTAATGGTTGGTTCCGGGGGCGCGGATCATTTTTCGCAGCATCCGAATTGGTCCGGAACATCGGTAACTGCAGTCAATTGTTGGACCAGCGAGACAAGCGCGGGAGCACCCTCGGGACAAATGCGATAGTAGGTCCATTTACCCTCCTGCCGGCTGGTGACAATACCCGATTCGAGCAAAACTTTCATGTGGTAAGAAAGCCCGGATTGCCCGCAATCGAGATTTTCCAGCAATTTGCAAGCGCACTTTTCGCCGCCTCGCAGCATCTCGAGTACGCGCAGACGGGTTTCGTCGCAAAGAGCCTTGAACACACGTGCCTGACTTTGATAATCGCTATCCATCCTTACCTCATATAAAATATTTTTGATGTAAGCAACTATAAGCCTCATATCAAAATTTGTCAATGTGTTAGGTATTTTTTGCTGATGTTCAGCAAATCGTAACAAGACTTCATATAAAAATTCATATAAAAATTTGTATAATCTCTCTTTTTGGTTTACAATTTAGTAGGAAAAGAGAACAGAGAAATCCAACAGTCGCTCCGAAAGAGGTTAATTTAAAGTGCCCCGTTTCTGGCGAGTATTATTGATATCTTTAATTATCGTCCTCGTGCTTTACGGCATTTACTTCGCCCTGGGCAGACCAGTAATCCCCCTGCCAACCATCCCTTATAAAGTTTCACCCGGACAGCCATTACATTCCATCATCACTTCAGATGGAGCCGATGAGCTCAAGCTAACGCTGAATACTTCTGGCGAAATTGAGATTACCTCAGAAGATCAATCTCTGGCCGCGCTGAACTACACGCCGGAGACTTTTGATAACACTCTCGACCTGGGCGAGAGATTGCTAAACGCACAAAAATCCCTCCAAAGTAAAGAAGATGTCCCTGAAAGTTCTCCTTTTTTGCGGAAGTTGATCAACTGGGTCATCGCCTATTACTACCATATCATCCGTTTCCGCTTGTCCGTTTTACTAATAGCATTACCTTAGAACAACTGATCAGTAATCATTTATCAATAAAATAGAGGAAGTAAAACATGAACAAAACACCAACTTTCATTAAACTGCTTCTGGCAGTAATCTTGGTCCTCGGCATGTTGATGGTTCAACAACCCCCCATGGCAACCGCCGAGATCGCCAAGCAAGAAATCCCCGCCAACATGGTTCACATTGACGTCACCTACGACCCCGGAACCAAGAGCTACAGCATAGGTGGCTTCTCAGCGGAAGACCTGCGCCAGGTGGGTGCGCCCCAATTCCAGGATGAAATCTGGCAGGTACTGAGTATGCTCGATGGCGCAACCCTCAAGATCCAGGGTGACACGATTGACTTTTTCACGAATGATCAACCTTTGTTCTCGGTTGCCTGGGATGGAGCCTCACGGGAGATACTTTATTCTCTTCTGAATGCCTACATCGAGCTCGGGGACGTCGACATGGAACGCGCTGAAGCCTGGCTGGATAAGTCCGATATAGTCATATCCCTGCGCCAATCCAAGGAACTGAGTGAGCCACTACAAATCTCACTCGCGACCCTTTTGCAGGTACAGGTGAAAGATAACGGCGAATTAAGTGTTGAAGGCTTCCCCACGGGTATGTCGCTCACCCCAGAGACGCTGGATTTGGTCAACTTGGCAGGCATCGAAAACCTCAAGCTTTGCTGGAATAAAGGCGTAATTGATCTGCAAGTGAACGGTCAGTCCTTACCGCAGGCGACCCTGTACCAGGGTGGCTTGAGCGTGGTGGATAAGGCTTTCGGGCTCAGTCTCGGTGATCTCACCCCCATCTTTGGCTCAAGCTTTGGAGCTGGCCTGGTCATCGGCGAGGCGGATCCGGTCACTGGCGAGTGTTTGCCTTAGGTTTTGACTTGTCGCTTAAGATTACAGACCTGTTTAAATAGAAGGAGGGCTGACCCTGCAAGGTTGGGGTCAGCCCTTCATGTTTTCAAATATTCTGCAAAATCACTCACAAATACACGCCTGAAACTCCCGTACAGACTTTTAGGGGGACGCTTTACCAAAACGCTTACATCACGCTTACATCAATCCCTCTCACAGTTGCAAAATAGCTTTACAATGTATCCATCAACCCTGCCTAAGGATGCCACATGACTGTAATAACTCTCCAACGCCACATCACACCCGCCGAGCAAGGTCTTTACCTCTTGCTGCCCTTCGAAATGCCGGCCAACACTGCCCGGTTGGACCTGCGCTACAAATATCAGAGCCATGCCAGCGAGCCTCTGGCCTTGCCTGAGGGTCAGTTCGCCAGGACCAAACGTGTGAACATCGTCGACATTGGACTGATCGCTCCAGATGGCTCGCAGGTTGGGGCAAGCGGCTCGAGCCGTTCGGAGATCATGGTTTCTGAAACCAGCGCGACGTCCGGTTACCAACCGCACCTGCTTAGCCCAGGAAGCTGGCAAATCATTCTTGGCGCATATGTGATCGCCCCGGAGGGGGTTGATGTGGACATCAGGCTCGAATTCACTCCCAAAGTTCCGCGCTGGCTTTGCGGCGACCTGCATGTGCACACCCTGGCTTCGGATGGCAGTTTGCCGCTCGAACATCTGGCAGAGCACGCGCGCATCCACGGGCTGGATTTTATTGCCATCACTGACCACAACCAGCCAGTCAACCGTGCTGCGTTTCCAAAGGTAGAGGGGCTCACGATCATTCCAGGTCAGGAGTGGACGCACTACAAGGGTCACAGTAACTTCCTGGGGCTCGAGCAGCCCTACCGGGGCAGTTTCATCGCCAATAGCCAGGAAGAAGTCCAGGCGATTTTCAGTGAAGCCCACCAAAATGGCGCTCTGATTGTTATCAATCACCCCTATGAGACAAATTTTGGTTTTAGATATGACCTGGACTCGCTGGATTACGACCTGATCGAGGTGTGGAATGGACCGATGCGCCCCGCTAACCTGGAAGCCATTGCCCGTTGGGATGCGATGCTCAAGGCCGGACGCAAGCAAGTTGCCACCTGCGGTAGTGATTATCACGAAGACACCTTCTTCCAGCGCCTGGCAAGCCCTTGCACCTACGTTTTGGCTGATTCCAACAGCGATACCGACATCCTAAAGGCTGTCAAAGCTGGCAGAAGTTACTTTGCCTTCAGCCCCACCAGCCTTCAAGTGCTGCTGGACGTCGAGGGGCAAACTTTTGGTGCCAGCCTCGCTTGGCGTGAAGGCATGCAAGCCTCACTGAAGGGTCTGGCTCTGGAAAAAGGCGATGTTATCCGACTTATCACCCAGGAGGGCACTCAGGACATTTTCACTGCCCCGGAAAAGGGAAATTTCGAGACCTCGCTGCCAGTGACGGGTCCCGGTTATTGGCGTTTGGAGGTCTGGCGCACATTCTTCAACTTCCTGCCAGCCATGCCTGCATTGGTCACCAACCCAATTTGGATTGATTAGATCTTATAACTCGCGATGATGGGATTATCGCTCGTGGGGTGTCATAAAACTTGTGCCTCCCTATGCATTGCTATAGCCAACCCACCGCCGACGGTAAAGCCGGGTTGAAACGCGCAACCCGGCCTACAGTTGATCACCATCGACACTAAGGTCGGATGGAAATTCGCAATCCGACCTACGGTGATAAAAATCGAAATGCACTTTTGCTCTTTCAAGAGCCCCCAATCGTTGGTAAAAAATTATATAATAAAGTTGACTCATAGCTATACAAACTACAAAAAGAAACTCATTCTTAGTTTTAATCCGGTACCTAAGAAAGGATGGATTGAAATGTCCGAGAAGATCAAGGGGTTTGCCGCTTTGACCAAGGGCGCCACACTCACGCCCTTTACCTATGACCCGCCAACGCTAAAGGAAAACGAATTGCGCATTGACATCTCACTTTGCGGCATCTGTGGATCGGATATCCATGCGATTGATGATGACTATTCTGTTTTCGATTTTCCTTTTATTCCTGGTCATGAGGTGGTTGGTGTCATTTCAGAAGTCGGTTCAGGAATACCCGCCAGCCGAATTGGCGAACGCGTTGGAGTTGGTTGGCAAGCCAGGGCTTGTGGTCATTGCGAATGGTGTCTCAAGGGTGAGGTTCAGCTTTGCCTGGATGTGGGTAATAATGGCACATGGACACCCTACGGCGGATTCTCGACCTCCATTGTTGTGCAGGATGAGTTTGCGTATCCTTTGCCAGAAGATCTACCCTCAGAACATGCCGCGGTGCTGTTGTGCGCAGGTTTGACCGTATTTACGGCATTGTCACGCTACTACTCCCCAGCCGCGTAAAAAATTGGCATTGTGGGTATCGGGGGATTGGGTCACCTGGCACTTCAATTTGCGTCTGCACTGGGGTATGAGGTAACTGCCATTTCCTCCTCATCCAAAAAACGAGAGGAAGCCTTTGGCTTTGGCGCGAGTCATTACATCGACAGCTCGGCGAAAGGAGCATATAAACCTTTTAACGGATATTTCGACATGGTCTTAATCACTTCCCAGGGGAATATTGACTGGTCAAAAATGCAAACCATTCTGAAGATAAGAGGTAAGATCATAATGGTTGCCTTCCCGCAAGTCGATCTTGATCCTGTGGATCTGGTGGTACATGAGTTGAGTATCCTCGGATCCTTCGTAGGTACTCCTGATGATATGCGGAAAATGCTGGCCTTTGCCGCGGAACATAAGATCCGACCGATGGTTGAGATAATACCCATGTCGCAGATAAATGAAGCCATCGCCAGAATACGGCAAAATAAAGCACACTATCGTATTGTTTTGGCGAACGACATCAAATAAACGCCCATTGAAAAGATACCAAAGCCATATGAGATTGAGTAAGTGCAATACAGAAACGGATAAGAAACAGGAACCAAGTTAAACCAAAATACCCCCTCGTGATGGTTGGGGACTATCTCAGCTAAATCAATAAGATCAGTGCCTTTGTATTTGTGTCTATGGTGCAGTTGGTTTGAGTAGGAAGTACCCAAAACCCAGTGCAATCAGCAGGTAAATAAGCGCAGGACCCCAAATTAGAGCATTGGCTTGACCTGATAACGCCAGGATCAGAGTAACGACAAAACCAATCGCGTCATAAATGAACAGCGCCCAGATAATTGCTGTGCGGCCAATTGAATCTTCTGCATTTCTTCCGATCCAGGCAAGCAGCAAATTTCCAAACAACGCAGCTCCATATTCGCGTGCTGGGTAAGTTTGCGCAACTCCACTTAGCTGAATACCAAATAAACCATATAGGAATTCAGGAAAGAACAAAATGGGGATACCCAAAACCAAACAAACGATTGCTTTGATGATCATTAGCGTTTTGAATTTCATGATATACCTTCTTTTTGGAACCATCGAACAAACGATCAAACAGATTACGACCTTGCTTTAGGTATTCATATAATACAATATTAAAATATGGAATTACAAATATATTTTTATGATCGGACCCGGGCAGCCTGCTCAATGCCAGGGGCGGAGAGAAAGTAATCCAAAAGCGGTTAGCTGAAAAGGGTTTACGAATACCTGTCCATCAAAATAACAACAAATGCCCGGTAAACCCGGGCATTTTCAGTCAATTACGCCTTTAATTCTTAGACTTCAGCATCCCCAAAAGTCGCTGCCAGCCTTGCTTAAGTTTGAATCCTTGCAGCCGCCAGGTGCCAACGATCCCGTATGGAAGGAACATCACAATCAATACAAATATGATTCCAAAGACCAATGGCCAGCGGGCGCCAAACCAAGTATACAAAAATTGGCTGAAAATCTGCATGATCCCAGCCCCTAAAATCGGACCAATCAAAGTGCCCATCCCGCCAAAAATCGTCATGATGAGCGCATTTACTGTCGTCACGCTAGAAGTCATTGAAGGGGTAGCGCTGGTGGTCCACAACGAATATAAACCGCCAGCTACTCCAGCAAAGACAGATGCAATCACAAAAGCCAATGTCCGATAAGTGACAGGGTTGTATCCAATCATCCTGGAACGGTCCTCATTCTCACGGGTCGCTTGGATGACTCGCCCGGTGGGCGAACTAACGATACGTTTCATCAAAAGGTACGCAACCACCATAAATGTCAGCGCTAAGAAGTAGAAGGTCAGACGATTTTGGGTGGGGTTAATCCACATAGGCACCGGTACACCGTGCATACCCTCATCCGCACCAGTCCATTCCACAAAATCAGTGGCACGCGCGAGTAAGTTCAGAGCGGTTGCTAGT
>DDWY01000033.1 GCA_002347705.1 Anaerolineaceae bacterium UBA2274
CTGCAGCAGGTGGTCAGCGCGGTGGTAGAGGCTGGCTATCAGGCTGTTCTGCCGGTTGATAACACCATCGAGGACGAACTTGAGCGCAAGAATGCGCGCAAGGCAAAACGGTTGCAAAACTTGAAGCAGCGTTTCACGATCAGCGCAATTTTGACCGTTCCACTCTTGATAATTTCAATGGGGCCGATGCTCGGGCTGAAGTTGCCGGCATTTTTCGATCCATCCATCAACCCGCTCAACAACGCGCTGGCGCAGTTATTACTGACCACTCCGGTAGTGATCATGGGCTGGTCCTATTACGTTTATGGTTTCCGCAACCTGGTGAAGCTGCACCCCAATATGGACTCGCTGATTGCCATTGGCACCGGCTCAGCTTACCTTTACAGCTTGTATGCTCTGTGGAATATCACCGGCGGTCACTCCCATTTTGCGCACTCGTTGTACTTCGAGTCAGCAGCGGTTGTTCTGACTCTCATCACATTGGGTAAGTTCATGGAGGCGCGTGCCACTGGCAAGACCTCCGAGGCAATCCAGAAGCTGATGGCGCTCTCGCCCAAGCAGGCGCGCGTTCTGCGCAATGGACAGGAGGTCGAGATCGACGCCAGCCAGGTGCTGGTGGGGGATGAGGTGGTGGTACGCCCGGGTGAAAGCTTCCCGGTGGATGGTGTCCTTTTGAAAGGCGCCACCAGTGTGGACGAATCCATGCTGACCGGTGAAAGCCTGCCAGTTGAGAAAACCATTGGCGACAACGTCACCGGAGCTTCGATGAACATTAACGGAGCAGTGCACTTCAAGGCGACCAGGGTTGGCAAGGACACGGCATTGGCGCAGATCATTCGCCTGGTTGAAGATGCCCAGGGGTCAAAGGCACCGATCGCGAAGTTGGCGGATAAGATCTCGGGGATTTTCGTCCCGATTGTGATCGTGTTGGGGGTGCTGGCGGCGCTCGGATGGGTGCTGATTGGGAAAGAAAGCGTTGAATTTGGACTGACGATTTTCGTGGGGGTGATGGTGATCGCATGCCCATGCGCGCTCGGCCTCGCCACGCCAACGGCTCTGACTGTTGGCATGGGCAAAGGAGCCGAGCATGGGGTGTTGATCAAAAACGGCGACGCGCTTGAAGACGCCCAACAGGTGGACATGGTCCTCTTGGACAAAACCGGAACCATTACCGAAGGTAAACCGGCCGTGACAGACGTTTTGCCGCTGGAGGGGCAAAGTGAACAGGATTTGCTCGCGCTGGCTGGCGCCGCGGAAAAAGGCTCGGAACACCCTTTGGGAAAGGCGATTTTGCGTGCAGCCGAAGCGAAAGGCTTGAGCCTGCCAGAAGTTGGCGGCTTCAAAGCTTTGCCCGGGATGGGCGTTGTGGTTGATTACGTAGGCAAGTCGCTGCGCATCGGTAATCAAAAAATGGTCGAAGAGTACTTATCGCTGGGTGAGGATGCCTTGAAGTTGGGGCAGGACCTGGCGAATGATGGTAAGACGCCAATGTTTGTTGCCTTGGAAGATGCACTTTTGGGCATCATCGCCGTGGCAGACACCGTCAAACCTGACAGCAAAGAAGCAATTAATCAGCTGCACAAGATGGGCGTGCAGGTTGCGATGGTCACGGGCGATAACCGACGCACGGCAGAAGCAATTGGCCGCATGATGGGGCTGGACCAGGTCTTCAGCGAAGTGCTGCCTGACCAGAAGGCTGGGATTGTCAACCAGTTGAAATCAGAAGGACGGTTCGTGGCGATGGTTGGAGATGGAATCAACGACGCGCCGGCGCTGGCAACGGCGGATGTGGGGATCGCGATTGGCAGTGGAACCGATGTGGCCATTGCTTCGGCGGATATCGTGCTGATGCGTTCGACGCTGATGGACGTGCCGGTGGCAATTGACCTGAGCAAGAAGACCCTGCGCAACATCAAACAAAACCTGTTCTGGGCGTTTGCTTATAACGTGATTGGCATCCCGATCGCGATGGGCGTTTTGCACCTGTTTGGCGGTCCGCTGCTCAACCCGATGATCGCCGGTGCGGCAATGAGTTTGAGCTCTGTTTCCGTGGTGACGAATGCCCTAAGGCTGAGGGGCTATCGGTTTATGAAGGTGTAATTGCCTTCTCTTCACCCAGCCAGGGGAAGGTGCACATTCCTCCAGGTGGTTCGTAAGGAAATCCAAGGCCTTTTTCCGGCGGATTGAGGGCACAAGACGTTTGTCTGTCCCGTGTTTAACGGTGCCCTCAAACACGCCCTACCGGCACTTTGTCCCGCCCTACGTCAGCAGGATTTACTGAGAAGCCTTTTGTTCTTTACAGAAATCAGGGCAAAACCAACGCCCAGCAGGGCAATAATGACATTGACTGAGAGCATCGCGGTCACGCCGCTCAATTCCAGCATCCATCCGCCCGAAAGACTTCCCAAGACGGTGCCTGCTGCCATCATACTGGTCATGTACGCCTGACCAGTTCCCTGATCTTCAATTGCGATAGTCTCTGACGTGTAAAATACGGATGAAGAGGCAAAAAGAGCGAAGCTGATCATTTGCGTGACTTGAATCAGATAGATCATCGACACACTGCTTGAAAGCGCATACATCAGGGCTTTCAGCGCAAAACCAAACGCGGCTGTCAGCATCAAACTTTTGGGGGTAAAACGTTTTAGCAGTTTCGAAAAACCGAACAACACTGGCACTTCTACCACAGCCTGGATTGCCAGCGCGATACCAAGCTGACTGCTGTTTCCGCCGAGGGATTGGATGATTTGCAAGAGATAAGTATTTATAATGTTGTGGGTTGTAAACATCAGCAGGCAGGCCAGAAGCATCCAGGTAAAAGCCGGGTAGCGCAGCAGAAATCCTTTTTGCAGCGTTTTTTCTCTCTGTACTTTCTTAACAGGTTCTTTTGTCGGGGGCATGCGATAGACTACGACAATAAACAGAAACGCAATCAATATCCCGGTGATCGGGACCATTTCGATGCCATATTTCTCAGCCAGCCCACCTATTACCAGCGCAAGCAGCGCATACAGACCCGAGCCAATCCCCCTGGCTACGCCAAAGTTGATGTACTCTCCGGCATGGCTGTAATAGAAATGGGCGCTGTTGATGAAAGGGATGATGGTATTCCCGAGCAGGATCAACAGACCCATAAACAAAGCGCCTGCCCAGGCTCCCGGGATCAGAGGCATGGCAATGCAAATCAGTAAGTAGGGAATAGCCAGCGTCAGGATCATGCTGCGCCAGTTAAGGCGGCTGCTTCGATCGGTGATCCCACCCAACACCGGCTGCAGCAGGGCTGCCAGGATGCCAAAAATTGCTGTCACAGTGCCGATTTCCGCGTTTCCCAGCCCTCGCCCCTGCAGATAAAGGGAGATAAAGCCGGAGCTTACGCAAAACAGCATCCAGAACAGACCCTGCATTGCCATGTATCTATTATTTATGGTGATTTTCACGATCGTCTGCCTCATTTGATGAAGGACACAATGCACCTAAGAATTTCGTTGCCGAAAGTGATACCAAAATTGCATGGTGAGCAACTTGAATAATCAACTTATTCCCACTCGATTGTCGCCGGAGGTTTCGAACTGATGTCGTACACGACACGGTTTACACCGATAACTTCGTTCACAATGCGGTTGGAAACTTTTGCGAGCAGCTCATACGGCAAGCGCGACCAATCGGCGGTCATGAAATCGGTGGAAGTAATCGCGCGCAGAGCAATCGTCTCGGAATATGTGCGCTGGTCGCCCATCACGCCGACTGATTTTACTGGCAGTAAAACCGCGAAAGCCTGTGAGCTGCCGCTGATTTTACCCTCTTCGTCCGTGTGCAGGCGGGTCAGGTCTGCTTTTTCGAGCTCTTCGGTGAAGATGGCGTTAGCATGGCGAACGATTGCGATCCGTTCAGGAGTTACCTCCCCGAGCACCCTGACTGCCAGACCGGGTCCCGGGAATGGCTGGCGCCAGACCAGTTCGGGCGGCAGCCCAAGAACCTCACCGACCGCGCGGACTTCATCCTTGAAAAGATTGCGCAGCGGCTCTACCAGCTTGAACTTCAGGTCTTCCGGCAGACCGCCGACGTTGTGATGGGACTTGATGCGGTGGGCTTCTGAGACCCCAATTCCTTTTGATTCGATCACGTCCGGGTAAATTGTGCCCTGAGCGAGAAACTCGTGTTCCTCCAGCCCTGCCACGACCGTTTCGAACTCGCGAATAAAGCTTTCGCCGATCACCTTCCGCTTTTCTTCGGGATCTGTAACGCCGGCAAGTTTGGCAAAATAGCGTTTGGAGGCGTCCACCATGATCAGGTGTTTGCCAAGAACAGGTCGAAAAGCCTGCTCTATTTGCTCTGGCTCGCCCAGGCGCATCAGACCGGTGTTGATGAACACTGCAGTGACGCGATCGCCGATCGCTTTTTGTACCAGGGCTGTGGTGACAGCAGAATCCACACCGCCGCTCAGCGCCGATAAAACACGTCCGTTGCCGACCTGGGCGCGAATGGCTGCGACGCTCTCTTCGATGATCGAGTTTGAAGTCCAGCCTGGTTGGCAATTGCAGATCTTGAGAACAAAATTTTGCAGAATATCTTTGCCATACTGGGTGTGGTGAACCTCGGGATGAAATTGCAACCCGTAATGCTGATTGGATTCATCCATCATGGCCGCAAAAGGGCTATTGGGGGAAGTTGCCAGGCAGGAAAATCCCGGGGGCAGTTCCGTGACGTGATCTCCATGAGACATCCAGACAGTCTGCCTGCCCTGAACCAGCAGTGTGTTAGCCGCAGGCACGTCCAGTTCGGTCAGTCCATATTCATGTTGGTTGCCCTGGATCACCTTACCGCCAAGTTTTTGAGTGAGGGCTTGCATGCCGTAGCAGATCCCCAAAATGGGCAATCCACTTTCGATCA
>DDWY01000067.1 GCA_002347705.1 Anaerolineaceae bacterium UBA2274
GACATTATCACTTTGCTCTTACATCCCCTCATATTTGAGGCTTGACTCACCAGACTCTGTGATATACTTTGCAACGGCTCCGGTAAATGCCGGGGACTACTATTACACACGCCCAGGATCAGACTCTCCTGCGTGCCCAGAGATGGGTTTGGAGCAGTCGCAAAGCCGGGCGGAGGCATAACGCAAAGGAGTTATCATGCCCGCTGTTTCTATGAAAGCGCTCCTCGAGAGCGGCGTCCATTTTGGACATCGAACTAACAAATGGAATCCAAAAATGGGTCAGTATATTTTTACTGAACGCAATGGGATCCACATTATTGACCTGCAGCAAACTGTAAAGTTGCTCGACGAAGCCTTTAACAAGGTTCGCGATACTGTTGCCGCTGGCGGCAGCGTACTTTTTGTCGGCACCAAGCGCCAGGCTCAGGAAACCATTCAGGTTGAAGCCGAACGCTGCGGCATGCCCTACGTCAATCAGCGCTGGCTGGGCGGCACACTGACCAACTGGGTCACCATTCAGCAGCGTATTGTTGAACTGACCCGCCTGGAAAAACTCTTCGAAACTGGTGAGATCAATAATCTCACTAAAAAAGAAGGCCTGATGATCCAGCGCGAGATCAATCGTTTACAGACCCGCTTGAGTGGTATTCGCGACATGAAAACTCTGCCTGACCTGCTCTTCATTGTCGATATTGAGCGCGAAGACACCGCTGTGCGTGAAGCCAATCTGAAGGGCATTCCTGTGATCGCATTGGTAGATACCAACTGCAATCCCAACGATATTGATTACGTGATCCCCTCTAATGATGACGCCATCCGCGCCATCAAATTACTTGTTGGCCGCATGGCTGACGCAGTAATTGAAGGCAAAATGATGCGCAAGGATGAGGAAGAAGAAGTCGTGGTTGAAACCCGCTCCACCATCTCGCGCCGCATTGATGAGGATGAAGAACTTGATGACGAAATGCTGCTTGGCGATTCTACCCGTGCCAAGATCGTTTATGAGCAAGAGTCTGAGTCCGAAGAGGATGATACGGTCGTACAGGAATAATAGCTCCAAGGAGCTACGGACAAGAGAGGAAAAAACATGGAAATCACCATTGATATGATCAAAGAACTGCGCGAGAAAACCGGTTGCGGCATCATGGACTGCCGTAGTGCGCTGCAAAATTCACAAGGCGATCTTGACAAAGCCGTGGAAGAACTGCGTGAGAAGGGTTTGAAGAAAGCTGAAAAACGCGCCAATCGCGAAGCCTCCGAAGGCCGCCTGGAAGTCTACATTCACAGTGAAGGTCGCATGGTAGTTCTGGTTGAGGTCAATTCGGAAACCGACTTTGTCGCCAAATCTGATACCTTCAAGGAACTTGCTCACGAAATCGCGCTGCAAATCGCTGCCGCTTCGCCCAAGTATGTCTCCGAAGCCGACATCCCCGAAGAGGTGATAGCCGAAGAAACTGCCCTGATCACTGAGCGCGTGCGCGCGGAGGGCAAGCCCGAAGCGATCATCCCAAAGATTGTGGATGGTTTCATGAAGAAGTTCAAGGATGAGAATGTCCTCCTGAATCAGAAATACATCCGCGATGAAAGCCGCACAGTTACCGATCTGATCAACGATCGCGTTGCCGCCTTGGGTGAACGCATCGTGGTTCGACGCTTTGTGCGCTGGTCTTTGGGGGAAACCACTCAACAGACAGCGGATGAGGAAGAAGCTGCTTAAGAAACAAAAGAGCCAACCGAGGGGTTGGCTCTTATTTTGCCAGTACCACACAAAGGAGATAACATGCCTGAAACTCTCAAGACTGCAAAATATCAACGTATCTTACTAAAACTCTCGGGCGAATCGCTGGCGGCCCCAAACGGGCAGGGAATTGACCCCGGCCAGGCACGCACGATTGCCGAACTGGTCAAGTCGGTGCATGAAACCGGGGTGGATGTGGCGATTGTGATCGGTGCTGGCAACCTGTGGCGGGGCGCAACCGGCGAAAACACCGGCATGGATCGCGCCACTGCGGACTATATGGGTATGCTGGCAACCGTGATGAACGCCCTGGCGCTGATGGATGCCCTGGAGAAAATCGGGGTGATAACGCGTGTCATGTCCTCGATCGAGATGCGGACCGTGGCTGAGCCCTACATCCGCAGGCGTGCCATCCGCCACCTGGAAAAAGGGCGGGTGGTCATCTTTGGCGGAGGCACTGGCAATCCGTACTTCTCCACCGATACAGCGGCTGCTCTGCGCGCGACTGAAATTGGAGCGGACGTGGTGATAAAAGCCACCAAGGTGGACGGCATCTACGATAAGGATCCAAAAACCAATGCGGATGCTGTGCGCATTGAAAAGCTCAGCTACCTTGAAATCCTCGCGCGGCGGATTAACGTGATGGACTCAACGGCTGTGACCCTCTGCATGGAAAACAACCTGCCCATCCTGGTGCTGGATCTCTGGAGACCCGGTGATCTGATGCGCGCTGTCCTTGGCGAGCAGGTGGGGACCTTGGTGGACCACGAGGGCTAAGGCAGCCCGGCTCTTACCTGAGCAAGCAATGTGAGGCAAAAAACCTTTTTGGGTCTTTTGCCTCTTTTTCTTTAGTGTCTGTTTTTTACGAGTATTTCAGGGATGGATTGACTCAACGTGTCCAGCCTGCCCTGTAAATTTTCGAGGGTCTCTTTATCGGTCTGAAGGTGGACTTGTTCGCTCTGGACGTAGCTGGTGTAGGGGCTGATGTTGCTTTCCAGGCGCTGAATGGCGCTGTCGCTTTCAAGCTTAAATGTGTTGCTGAGGGTCTTCATCAGATTTTGACGCAGTTCAGCCATCTTATCCTTGAAGGCTTCCTTGGCTTGTTTGCGCTTATAGGGAATCACGAACAGTCCCAATATAGCCAGAGCGCCGGCAGTAACGATGCCGGTAACATCCAGGGCTTTGGTGGTGAGCACAGTTGCCACGAGCGCGCCAATACCCACTGCTCCCACCCCGAAAAGGGCGGTCTGGGTGACCGACTCCTGCACAAAGGCGCCAAGTTGCTCAGCTTCACGCTTGCGGTCATACTGATTGACAATCGCTTTGATAGTCGTGCTGACGCTGTCTATCAGTTGGCGGCGGCGTTCCGTCTGGGGGCTGGCACTGGCGGGCATAGCCCGCTGTGACTGTGCCTGCCGGCGTTCAAGCGCGCCTGCCACCTGGTACCAGACATTGAGGTCTTTATCCACCAACCAGTCGATCAGGCTGCGGACTTTTCCGTCGATCTCTTCCGCTACATCTGCCTGGACCTCTTCCTGGAACTCAGCTTTGATTTTGTCTGGCTTGGCAAGGTCGAGAATTCGGGTCAGTTTCATGGTGTTATCCAGGTATTCCTGTCCGCGGTTTTCAAAGCCATTGAGCACATTTTCCACCTCAGCCAGGCGGGACGGCAGCTCAGCCTGGAGCTCATGACGATAGTTTTCCAACATTCCTTCCAGGGTAGCTGAAAGGCTGACATCTTCGCTGATTTCACGGATCTGTGCCTCATTGTGATCTTTGGCTTCGGTCAGCAGATGCAGTCCGACCCCCAGTGGGTTGCGCAGTTTTAGCTCCAGGCGCGAATTGTCGTCCAGGGTTTCAGTAATATAATGCTCGAGGGCGTTGATGCCGCTGGCTGCGCGCAGAGAATCCTGTTCAGTTTCAGAACTTGCAAACACGGCTTTTTGCGCAACACGGGCTGAAACGCTGAAGATTTCAGGCTGGGTACCGAGAATGCGGGTCGCATTCTCACGCACGAAGTCCTCCACTTCCTGGCGGGACTGCGCGTCCTCAAGAATGTCACTTTTATTGATCACAATCACGATTTTCTTGCCCCAGGCGAGGATCTTCTCGAGGAAGATGCGCTCACTTTCGGTGAGAGGGCGATCAGCAGAGGTGACAAACAACACCAGGTCTGAGCGCGGCACATATTCATTGGTAAGGCGTTCATGCTGGCGGTTGATGGCGTTGGTGCCAGGGGAGTCAACGATGTTCAGCTCTTTAAGCAGCGCCAGGGGATGGGTCACGATGGCGAAGCCCTCGTCCACAATCTGCTCGCTGACAGTTTCACCAAACCGCACAAGGGTGACGCGCGCGGTGGTGGGGGTAACGCCTTCTGTCAGCAACTTTTCCCCCAACATGGCGTTGATCAGGGCGCTTTTTCCGGCGTTGAATTCGCCAACTGCCACGATCAGGAAAAGCTCATCGAGTTGATTGATAGCCTTCTGCAAATTTTGCAGAGAATCATCACTGAGGTTAAAGGCCCTCAAAGAAGCCAGAATCTCATTCAGGCTCTGCTTTTCGTTTTGCAGAAAAAGCAGTTGGTCATTGGTAAGGAAGGTTTGGCGCATGATATGCCTCCAGGGCATGGACTAATATGATTGGGCTAATTATACCTGTGTGCGAAATAGCTGCTGTGTATATGGCTGACATGTATATGGCTGACAGATAAGTTTGCCTGCCCACTTTCCCCCTCAGCATTCTGAGCAAAGCAAAGAATCTATCACTAAGTCCTGAATCAATAAAAGCCCAGATCCTTCACTGCGTTCAGGATGACAGACACACCACTTGTAGGCAGGACGAAGTACCAGCGAAGTAGGTCGGAATGAGACCGCCAAATGATGTTTGTTTCTTATAAGACTGTTGCGGGCTCACTCCGACAAAGCGAACTGCGTTCAGGATGACACCAAAACCACATCAATTGCAGTCGCCCAGGTAAATGGGGTAAATGCTGTGTTTGAGATCCGGCAGAACCGAGCAAATAGTACGGGGGTAAAGGTGAACTGAATCGAGCTGGTCCAGCGGCACCCATCGAACTTCTTCCTGACCGTCATCGGGGTGTACGCCCTGGGAGGGTTCGTAATCTTTGCTGACTTTGCACTTGAAATAGAACTCCACCTGGTGCACTTCCGGGCTGACAGCTGCGAATTCGTGCTGACAGGAACGATACTCGCGGATGAAAAGCAACTTACGGACTTTTACGCTCGTCCCAATTTCTTCCTCACACTCGCGTTTGAGAGCATCGGCTAAAGTTTCATCCCAGTTCTGACCTCCACCGGGCAGGACGGCGTAAGGCCCTTCCTGATCCCGTTTGAGGATCACGAGCAGTTTTCCATCCCGAATGATGACTGCTTTAGCGGAGTTGCGGACCTTCTTCTTCTTTTCCATAAGAGCTTTTTGGATTGTACCGCAAATAGATCCGGGGAAAAGAGTAATAAACGGTCAAAAAACTCAGAATGACCTGCTTAATGGAGGGAATCCCGTCTGTTTTGGGCTAAAAAAGCCTATCTCTGACTAAAAATTGATGGCAGATCAAGATCCTTGAGCGCTTTGACATTCCAGAAAGACAGGAATATCAGCACTGCAAGCAGAGCAAACAGGAGGAGACCATCCACTGATTTTGGACTAAATGGAGTGACCAGGAGCATGACGTCTGCATAGCCAACCAACAGTAGAAGCGACAATATCAATATGTAATGCAGTCCCAGCAAGACGATAATCCCTCTGCTCAATGGCTTCCAGGCGAGGGCAAGCAGCAGCCCAACCAAGCCAAAAGCCGGTGGGGTGATCACGTACATCAATTGCGGCAGACCTGAACTGGCAGAGTTTCCATTGACAGGTAAAGCCGAACTGCTGAGTTGTATGAGGGAGTAGATATACAAGGCCAGGAGGATCAGGAATACCAGGTTGAACACAGAAGTCCAAATGAATCGGGCGCGTTTTTTGTCATTAACTGAGGCTATATCATTCATGCGTTTTCCTTAAGTTTAGAAAAGAAAAATTTTGATTGAAAAAAGATCGCGCCAGGATTAATTGAAAAAGACGGATTTCATTTCGCTGATGATTTCTTCGCGGATGCGGATGCACATGGCCTCAATCCTGTCGTTTTCAGGAAAGAGCAGGTTTTGGGGGATGCGCGAAAAGCCGTTGCCCCAGAAGGATGCCCCAGTGGGAATGGAGAATTTGGCGACCAGGCGGTTTTTGAAGTCCAACTCGGATTTATTGGCGTAGGTGTCGGTGATATCGAGCGTGCCGCACAGATAGCCTTCCTGAAAATAAGGGCGCAAAGCTTCAGGCGGGCAGATGGAAAGCAGACGCACGATCACCAGGTCCTGCTCGCTGTTGTAGGTGATGCGATTGGTAGTGTAGGGCAGACCAAACACGTAGACCATGCCGCGTTCAGCTTTGTTGCCCAGCTGGGCAAAGGTGGCGGCGACGCGCAGGGATTGGGTCAGGTCGAGCAGGGGGGTATCGCAGACTCCGTAGTGCTGCAGGATGCTCCAGGCAATGTATTGTTTGCGCCGGATGTCAGTTCTTCCATCCAATTTTTCGTTTTCAAAAGCTTCAATCAGCTTATAGGTAGCCACATCAAGCAGCTCAAAGCGGGCGCGAATTTCCTGGGAGGTCAGAATTTCTTTGCGGTATATGTTGGGGTAGAAAGTGCTGGAGCCGGCTTTATTCTGGTAGTCTTGGTCCTGCCCGCGGTAAAAGAGCAGGAAGTCTTTGTTCAGGAAGGAGAGTTGGGCAACTTTGCGGACAAGTTCGTGATAAGTCTGGACGGGAAAAGGCGTGGTCTTTCTCAGCACCTGACCTTCAACGTGCTTTTCGAGATCGGGAAAGAAAGACGGTGTTATCTCACGCATGTCAGTCCATATTCCTATTTTAACCCATTAACCAAATCTTGGGCTAAGCAACCTGTAATCCAACATGAACCGGGTAGTGGCGACGCACGCGTCGCCAGCTTTAATCACAATTAAAGACGACCTGATATTTTTCGACTAAACTAATAGTAAGGAAGGTGAAAATGATCGAATCAATACAACGTCGCAGAAGCATCCGTAAATACACATCCGCTCCAATCGCGCCGGAGAAACTGCAGAGCGTGCTCGAAGCTGCCAGGCTGGCACCTTCGGGCAACAATAAGCAGCCCTGGAAGTTTATCGTGGTTCAAAGCGAAGAGCAGCGCCGAGCCGTCATGGAAGCCTCTCACAATCAGACCTGGATGATGACAGCACCTGCTTTCATTGTGGCAGTGGCGGATATGGCTGCCAGATCGCCATCCGATCTGCCGATCTACGTTGATGAGAACAGCCCGCAATGGGAGCTGAAACGCGCCATCCGCGACACCGCAATCGCTGTTGAAAACCTGCTGCTTGAAGCGGACGCGCAGGGTCTGGGCACCTGTTGGGTCGGGTTCTTTGTCCAGTCAGAAATTCGTCCGATTCTGGGCATTCCCAATAACAGGTTTGTGTTGGGAGTGATCCCCATCGGCTATCCCGCTGAGCAGCCAGCGGCGAAATCGCGCAAAGCGCTGAGCGAAATCGTATGCTATGAGAAGTGGTAGGGCTTGCTATTTGCCCCCATTTTTTTGTTATGGGATAAGGTCACTTTGCGAGCAAAGGCAAAAAAAGCTCGCGATGACAGACCTTTACAACTGGTCGTCAGCATAAGCCAGCCCAAGCTGCTCAGGCAGCACGCGTAGACCAGAGAATACCTCAAAGCTTAGGTCCTGGAAGGTATGCCCGGTGTTCTGGTTGAAAAGTCCCAACAGCGCCGTATAGCTCAGGTTAATGCGCTGTTCCCAATCCAAGCCCAGCAAAGCAGCGGTGGAACGGACGTGCTCCGGGCTGCTTCCCTCAAGCTCGATAAAGTTTCCGTATGGCAATTCGTCCACCGAAGCTACCAGATCATTTAACTTAAAATTTTGTCGATATTTCTCATAGGTCATGAAAACCTGGAAACCAAGCGCTTCGAGCAGGGCGCGGGTGGTCTGAAAATCACTCACAAGCACTTCTAATTCGGTGCGGGAGATGACTCCGTCCACGATTTTGCCGGGGCTTTTGAAAGTCAGGATCGACTGGTCGTCCTGCCTGAGGCGCAGCACCTGGGCACGCTTGCCAAGCTGCATGTCGGGTGTATCGAAACGAAGATTCACTTCAAGCATGCGCGGGCGCAGCATGAGGGCGCCAAGGTTCCGGACCTTTTCCAACAGGGCAGGCAGGTCAGCAATGAAAAACTTGACCTCAATTTCCTGATAATTCGTGTTCATTTAATCTCCGTTTCATTTGCAATGCGCTGAGTGCCGCCAGCAACAGCCAGGCAGCATACATTCCCACAACCCAAATTGTGTTGGTGTCGCGTTGGGCAGGTGCCCAGAGAAAAAGCCGTTCAAGCCAGTACGCAGTAATGTTCAAAACCACACCTGCCCAGGGCAGCCAGGCAAGCGTTGGTGGGTTTAGCTTCAGCACCAGCCAAACGGTCAGGTTGAACAGCCCCATCAATCCGCCCGCAACCATCAGATAGGCTGGCAGCCATTCCTTATCGCTAAAGCTGAGGATGTCAGGCTGTTGGGTGATAGCCCCATAAAGGCGTAAAAAGCCCGCCAGACCAGCCAAAAGGAAACTGAAACGCAGCATCCTGCTAAAGAAACCGGGTCTGGGCGATATCATTCACCATCTCCAGGGAGGTCGGTCAGAATGCCCAGGTCGCGCAGGGCAGCTCTCAGCCTGGACGCGCACCCCGGCTTTACCAACACGGCGGTCGGTCCCAATATTTCACCAAGGCAAGTTGAAGCCTGCGACTCGCGCAGTTTCTCGAGCAGTTCTGGTTCCGTCAGGCGCAGCACGAGCAGGGGTTCAATGCGGGCTTCCAGTCCGCGGCTCTCCCAGCGGTTGAGGGCTTTTTGCAGCGCAGGCGGGATGCCGGGTTTGCCGTATTTTCGCAACAAAGCGCGCAGGTGTTTGAGCTCCAAGCCCTGCTCCGCGGCAGCCTGCAGTGAGGCTGGCGTGAGCAGAAAAACAAAATGGTCCGGGCGGAGTGTAAGCCATTCCCCAAAACGTGAAAGCTGGTAGCGCGCAATGCGCGGCACCAGGGGAGTCATCTCAAGCTTACCATCCCTGCCAACCAGTACTGGCTGGTTTTCTTCTGGCAGCTCCAGCTTTTCCTCCGGGTTGAGCGATTTGGAAAACCGGGACGTGATCTGAAAGACCTGGCTTTCAGGTTGATCTGTCAGCCGTCCAATTTGTGCCATGCCCAGATTAACGAGTAGGTCCGAGATGAGAAAACGAATATATTGCCCCTCTACGTCCTGCCAGTGTTCAAAACCATGCAGCAAACGGGCTTCGGGGTCGGTGCTGCTAATGATCCAGGTGTTATATTCTGCGCCGTTGCGCAAAAAGTCCGGCTGATGTTGATGGATATCATCTACGAAGTCCTGGGTTTTAAACCAGGTGTCAGTGGGGAGTACGCCCAGGCGTTCAAGGATTGTTCGCCGGGGTGTAATTGCGGAATGTTGCCAGCTGCCCTCACAGCGCAACTGCGGCATCAGGCGTAATTCGTCAATATCCTGGGATTGCGCCCAGCTTTGCGCCAGCCATCTCAGGGCTTCTCCGCGCGGCTTTTCGAGAAACACGCGCGCGTTTTCGTTGGGTTGATCGTTTTGGCCAAGTAAGTCGAGGCTTTTCGTTAAAGTCAGTAATAGTTGCCAATAGTCGGCTTCTTTGGTGCTAAGGCGCGGTAGTTGCTCCACGAGTTCCATGCGTAATGCGGCGAACAGGGTGCAAATGTCATCCAGCACCTGGTCGTTTTGAGGTGGTAGGGCGGTCACTTTGGCACCAGACCAGGCTGGCAGCTGAAGTAAAGAGCCCTCATCAATCTTGGCTTGAGTGGGCTCAGGCAGCCAGAGGATGAGCTCTTCAGGGACGAAGGCAAATTCGCTCAGTTTCTGATTCTCACGTAAAGCTGCCCGCCCGACAAGCCCCATATACCAGAGTTTCTCAGTGGTATTTTGCGGGAAGCGGTGAGGTTTTTCGCGTTTGCGCCGGGCCGGACCCATCGGGCGGAGCTCACCATAGGTATGCTCAAAAGCCTGCCAGGGCATCTTGCCGCCTAGTCTACTCAATTCCATGAGCGCGGCAGAAGCTGAAGGGTGCAGCGAGGCGAATACCTCCTCAAACAACTGCCTGGAGGTCATCGCGTTAGCGAGTTCTACCAGGGCGGTGCGGCGTTCAACTGCCTGGAGCTCGATCCCCCAGAGCTCGGCAATATCACGCAGAAAAGCAAGGTCGTAACTTACTAACAGGGTTTTTAGATCCGGCATGGTGTTGAAAAGTATACATCAATCGCCCCCTCGCTTGCGATCAGGCTATTCAATTTTGATACTTCTTACGCTTTCAATAGCGGAGAGGACTTCCATCATGTCCTCAAGCTTTTCACTGCGGTTGAAACGTGCCACGATTTCGATCCGCAAATGTTTGTTCTTGAGGCTTTTTTGCACATTAAACGCCATGACGGCATCTGACATTTTTGAAATGGTTTTGCGCACCTCGCGGATAATACCTTCACGGTCGCGAACTTCTATCACCACTGTCCGAATGACATTGATGCGCACAAATTTCTTTTCAAAGCGTTCCACCAGCGTCAGCACTATGAGCATGATAACGACCGCGAAAAGAGAAACCAGGTAATAGCCATAGCCAATTGCGAGCCCTATCATAGCGGTGGTCCAGAGGGTGGAGGCAGTCGTGAGACCTTTGACATTGAAGCCAAAGCGCAGGATTGCACCCGCCCCGAGGAAGCCAATGCCTGAAACGACCTGAGCCGCCAGGCGGGTGGGATCAGCATCCTGGGCTTGGAATTCAATAGCGATATTGATCGAGAGGATCATCACCAGGGCAGCACCCAGCGCAACGATCATATGAGTGCGCAAGCCGGCTGGTTGGCTGTCGCGTTCGCGTTCAAACCCGATTGCGCCGCCGGCAAGAAGGGCGGCTGCCAGGCGGAAAAATATTTCATATAAGGGTATCTCTGTCATCGCAAGCTCACATTTCTTAATGTTTTTAATTTTACTATTAATGTTAATAAACGATTAAACAGGCAGAATCTGTAGAAGGTCGCCCTTTAAAAGCCACTGCAGAACTTTGATCTTGGACGAGCAGCCTCAGGCAGACGGCTGATTGTTGAGTTTCCTGGTCGCAATCAACCCCATCACCAGCAGGACTGTGAAGACCACGTGGACCACGGTGCCAACAATATCCCCGGCAAGGATGGATAAGACCATGTCTGCAAGGTAAACAATGATGCCAATCATGTAGACTGAAACGTTCCTGCGCCGGGAGAAGATGCCAAAAAGGACGAAAATGATTGCCAGCACGATGATCATGCCCCAGATCAGCGCGGGATTGGACCCTCCCAGCATGCGGTCGACGTATTGGGGTGCGCCCAGACCAAAGACGAAGCGGCGTGTTGCACTAAGCTGATCCATCACCTGGTTAAAGACCGAGAAAAAGGCGATCCAGAAAAAGTAAGTGGAACCATTTCTTGCGTTTTGTTCGAGTTGAGCGCGTTTGGAGCGCTCAGGGGCTTCATTTTGGGGCGTTGGAACGCCAGGGTCAGGTTTGGTCATGGTGCCTCCATTAGGGTGTTCAAAGCCATTATAACGGTTTTGGTTCGCAGATGTTTCAGTCTTGTAGTCATGTAGGGTGGGTTGGCGTCTTATTGCTTCTGGCTTCCTCGACCTCAGTATAGCCTACCCACCATTGGAATCTATTCCACTGTATGGGAGCATCGAATGATTTAAATCGCGCTTTTGCCATTTGCCTTGGCAGAACTTTGCCCATTCGCATTCGCCGCAAACCTCTGCCAGCAGTCCTTGCTGCAGGATGCCATCGTAGACAATCTGGCAGAACTCATAAAGGGGCATGGGCTGTTCAGCCTGGAGCAGCGCACCAGTCAGGTTCAAAGTGCGCCGGTCAAAAAGCGAAACTTTCGTTTCCTCGTCACACAATCCATTGAGGTTGTGGGGACAAGCCTGGCAAAGCGCATCGCATCCGCTCGTGATTTGCAGCATCCGGGTGGGGTCAGCCAGAAAAGCTTTCATATTCTCAATAAACACCTGGCTGTAACCTTTGCCCTCAAAGAACAAGGCGCACAAAGCATGGTGAGGACGTAAAGTGGCAAGCGGGCTTGACGGCGTGTTTTCTTCCATAAGTAAGGTCTTTCCATACAAATTGTAATGGATAGTGTGATCATTCGTAACAAAGATAGAGATGCCTGCTTAAAATCCACGATTTTTTTGCGCATGAAGACCTGGACTACGAGTCCATTGTAGGGAACGTGGCCCTGCCCTGGCAACGAAGCGGATAGGGTGTCCCGTTCCTCTTCACACCCGGAACGGCGCAAGGCCGTTCCCTACGCAAAAAAAGGTTGCTGGTGTGTTGTATTTTGGATATTAACAACCCAATCTACGGCTAATTGCCCCAATCCATGCGGTACCTGGCTTTGCCCCGCAGCCACTTCTCGGCTGAAATTGCCGCTATCGCGCCATCTGAGGCAGCGATGACAGCCTGCTTCACGTGCGAACACAAAACATCTCCCACCGCATAGACTCCTGGAATTGCGGTCTGGTTCTCGCGGTCCACCTGCAAACAACCTTCATCGCTGATCTCCAGCTGCCCCGCGACAAAATCGGTGAT
>DDWY01000072.1 GCA_002347705.1 Anaerolineaceae bacterium UBA2274
GTCTTCCTGAACGCAGTGAAGGGTCTTGCTTTGTTTACCCTTAAGATTCTTCGCAAAAGAGGCTCAGAATGACAGGGACTGTAGGCTTGTCTTCCTGAACGCAGTGAAGGATCTTGCTTTGTTTACCCTTAAGATTCTTCGCAAAAGAGGCTCAGAATGACATACGGGTGTCATCCTGAACGCAGTGAAGGATCTTGCATTGTCTACCCTTAAGATTCTTCGCAAAAGAGGCTCAGAACGACAGGGGTTGTGAGTTTGTCATCTGAGCTTGCGAAGGATCTGGACTGTGGTGCTTAGATTCTTCGCAAAAGAGGCCCAAAATAACAGGAAAGGTTAAAAGAAACAGGGTCGTGGCTGGCACGACCCTGATTTGTCAATTACCTGAAAAGGGTTACTTCACACTCGAAGCGGTGTGGTCCTCACTCTTGAGTTCCTCGTCAGCTTTGAGCGCTGCTTCATTAGGAGTGGGCAGATCACCATTCGTTGCAGCCGGGTCGCTACTGGGCTCGGAGCTTGCGCTTTCAGCAAAGGCTTCAGAAGTCGGAGTGCTTGCCTTAGCGCCTGCTTCACTTTCCGCTGTTTCGGCTGGTTTGGGAGCGGTTGGTTTGGTTTCGCCCGACCTGGCAGGATCAATCATTGGCTGCACCGGAGGTACGCCATCTACTGTTGCCGCCATCTGCGAGTAATCCATTTTCGCCATCTGCGAGTAGAGTGACCAGCGTCGTTTGGCATCGGCTTCCGCGCCCTTCATCAGCTCTTCAGCCCGTTCTTCATCCTGCTTAAGCAGCATGCGATAGCGGGTTTCGTTGTAGGCGTAATCCGCCACGCTGATGCTGGGAGCCTTGGAGTCAATCTGAAGTGGGTTTTTGCCTTCAGCAGCCAGGCGTGGGTCATAGCGGAAGAGCACCCATGCGCCGGAATTGACTGCCAATTTCTGCTGGACAAGACCCTTCTTCATATCGATGCCGTGGTTGATACAGTGCGAGTAGGCAATGATCAATGAAGGGCCATCGTAGGCGTCTGCCTCGTTAAAGGCACGCAGGGTCTGCGAGTCGCTGGCGCCCATCGCCACACGCGCCACGTAGATGTTGCCGTAGGTCATGGCAATCATGCCGAGGTCTTTCTTGGGTTTGTCCTTGCCGTCCGCGGCAAATTTCGCGACTGCACCGCGCGGGGTGGATTTGGAGCTCTGACCGCCAGTGTTCGAGTAGACTTCAGTGTCAAGCACCAGCACGTTCACGTTGCGTCCGGAAGCCAAAACATGATCCAGACCACCATAACCGATATCGTAAGCCCAGCCATCGCCGCCCATGATCCACACGCTCTTCTTCACCAGGTAATCTGCCAGGCTGTAGAGGTTGCGCAGTTCGCCGCTCTGTTCGTCCTTGAGCAGCGCTTTCAATTGCTTGACGCGCTTGCGCTGGGCATTAATCTCGGCTTCACCATTCTGGCTGGCGTTGCACAGTTCCTCTGCCAACTCGCGGCCAATGTAATCGGCGTTTCTCTCCACCAATTCCTTGGCGGAGGTCATAAATTTGTCGACTGTCAGGCGCATGCCCATGCCGAACTCAGCATTGTCTTCAAACAGAGAGTTCGACCAGGCTGGTCCCTTTCCCAGAGCATTATTCGCCCAAGGAGTCGTCGGCTGGTTGCCGCCGTAGATGGAAGAGCAGCCAGTGGCATTCGCGACCAACATACGGTCACCAAACAGCTGGGTTGCCAGGCGCACATAGGGGGTCTCACCGCAGCCGGCGCAAGCACCTGAGAACTCAAACAAAGGTTCGAGTAGTTGCGAGTTTTTGACCAGGTGGGTCGAAATCTCTTCGCGCGGGATGAGGGGCAGATTGAGGAAGTAGTCCCAGTTTTTGGCTTCGCTTTCACGGATAGGAGGCTGGGCGCCCATATTGATGGCGTGGCGCCCGGGGTTGGCTTTGTCTCTTCCAGGGCAGTTCTCAACGCACAAGCCGCAGCCTACACAATCTTCGGGGGCAATCTGGACTGTCCAGGAGTAGCCATCTTTCCACTCGCGGAATTTAGAGGCGGTGGACTTGAAGGTTTCCGGGGCGCCCTTGAGCAGCTCGGTGGGATAGACTTTGGTGCGGATGGCGGCATGCGGGCATACGAAAGAACAACGACCGCACTGGATACACAGATCGGGTTCCCAGATTGGGATCTCGAGAGCGATATTGCGTTTTTCCCATTTGGTAGTGCCTACAGGATAGGTGCCGTCGTCAGGGAGTTGGCTGACCTTGAGAGCATCACCATTGCGGTTGATCATCTCACCCAACACTTCCTTTACAAACACTGGAGCGTTGGCTGGTACAGGCGGACGAAGGTTGTGGCTGCTTGTGACCTCAGAAGGATATGCCACCTGGTGCATGTTCGCAACGGACTGATCCACCGCTTCAAAGTTCTTGCGCACAACGGCTTCGCCCTTGCGACCATAAGTCTTCTCAATCGAGTGCTTGATTTGCTCCAGCGCTTCATCGCGGGGCAAAACACCGCTGATAGCAAAGAAACAGGTCTGCATGATGGTATTGATGCGTGTGCCCATGCCAGTGGCTTCAGCTACCTTGTAGGCATCGATCACGTAGAATTTCAGTTTCTTATCAATTATCTGCTGCTGAGTTTCGCGAGGTAGGGTATCCCAGACTTCATCGGGACCGTAAATCGTGTTCAACAGGAAAACTGAACCCGGGCGGGAGAACTTCAGCATGTCAAAGCGATCCACAAAGCTCACCTGGTGGCAGGCAACAAAGTTGGCTTCGCCAGAAGAAATGAAGTAAGGGGCGCGGATGGGATCAGGACCAAAACGCAGATGCGAAACTGTCACACTGCCGGATTTCTTGGAGTCATATTCAAAGTAGCCCTGAGCGTAGTTGGGGGTCTCATCGCCAATGATCTTGATCGAGTTTTTATTTGCACCGACTGTGCCATCAGAACCAAGACCGTAGAACATTGCCTGGATGACATTATCACCCAGGATTTCAAAGCTTGGATCGTAGTCGATGCTGAGATTGGTGACATCGTCAACAATGCCAACAGTAAACTTGCTCTTGGGCTGGTCCTTGGCAAGCTCGTCAAAAATACCTTTGACCATAGCAGGAGTGAAATCTTTGGAAGAAAGACCGTATCGTCCGCCAGTAACCACAGGCATTTGCTGGCACGGAGAAGTGCCGTTCAGGATGCCCTCAGCAAAAGCGTTGACAACGTCCTGGAAGAGCGGCTCGCCAATGGACCCGGGTTCCTTGGTGCGGTCAAGCACGGAAATTTTCTTGACAGTGCCGGGGATCGCCCCCAGGAAGTGTTTGACCGAGAAGGGGCGGTAGAGGCGCACAACCACTACACCCACTTTTTCGCCGCGGGCGTTGAGGTATTTGGCAACTTCGGAAGCAGTTTCGGCGCCAGAGCCCATGACCACGATCACCCGGTCGGCATCCGCCGCGCCGTGATATTCCATGATCTTATATTCGCGACCAGTAAGGTCAGCAAAGCGGTCCATTTCCTCTTCCACAATCCGAACCGCTTCATCATAGTAGCGGTTGACGGTTTCGCGGGCTTGGAAATACGTATCAGGATTCTGGGAGGTTCCACGGATCACGGGCTGATCCGGAGTTAGGGCGCGCTTGCGATGCGCAATGATCATGTCATCATTGATGAGGGCTCGCAAATCTTCGTCTGTGAGCCGCTCGATCTTGTTGATCTCATGAGAAGTGCGGAAGCCATCAAAGAAGTGTACGAATGGGATGCGGGAGCGCAGGGTTGCAGCCGTAGCAATCGCGGCAGTATCCTGCGCCTCCTGGGCCGAGTTGGAGGCAATCAAACCCCAACCGGTCTGGCGCACAGCCATCACGTCCTGGTGATCGCCAAAGATAGACAGCGCCTGGGCAGCCAGCGAACGGGCTGAGACGTGAAACACCGTGGGTGTCAGTTCGCCAGCGATTTTGTACATGTTGGGGATCATCAGCAGCAAGCCCTGGGAGGCTGTAAAAGTGGTGGAAAGAGCGCCAGTTTGGAGCGCGCCGTGCACTGCGCCAGCCGCGCCGCCCTCAGACTGCATCTCCACTACCGAAGGGATTGTGCCCCAAATATTTGGAACGCGTTCGGCTGCCCACTGATCCGCATATTCGCCCATGTTTGAAGAAGGCGTGATCGGATAAATTGCGATTACTTCGTTGAGCCTGTACGCAACATAAGCGGTCGCCTCATTGGCATCTGTCATTACCATTTCCCGTGTCATTAAAAAAACTCCTTTAAGTTATTATCGAACGTTGCCGTTTGTTAGTCAGACTTACAGAACCCTCCGCGAAAAGCCGAGGTTTCCGACTTTGAATTGTACCCTTAAACCCAAAACCGGGGGCAGATTAATTGTGGAAAAACCTTAAAAATGGATTTATATACCCCGATAACAGAAAAAAACGCACTTCTTGCACACGACTGAATCCGCACAGACTTCACCATCCCTTGCAAGTTTTTGCCTATCAGTCTACTCGCGCGGCAACGACCTTAGGTTCGGCTTTAACGCTTGGGCAGTTTTTTGGGTGTTGGGTTCCACCTTGTTCGATTTTGAATCTCAAAAATCTCATTCGGTGTAAAACCGTTGTTTTGGAACCTTCTTGTGTGGTTATGGACATTCGTCACTAAGTTTAAAAATTCTTGCACCTCGCGCAAATCCTTAAATCGATATCTGGCGTTTTGGAAGTAATCGAGCTCATGTTTGATTGTGGCTCCAGATTGAATTATTGCGTGCAGGTCGAGCATGTTACCATCAACACCACTAAGTCCTTCCCTGCGAGAGTTGAGTTTGTGCTTCAAGATATATGCTTTTAATTCAGCATAAGGCTCTTCGGGCTCCCGGTAACCAAAATCGAGATACTTCAAAAATTCCTCTTTGCTTGGAAGGTAGTGGGGCTTACCTCTTTGAGATCTTCGGATGTCTCCCACACTGTCCTCATAATCATCAGATTCGGGTTGGAATTCAGGTCTCGATATGATTTCGCCGAAAACAGAGTATTCAACATCGTCGGTCCTGGCAAGATGGACCAACGCCAACATTGCCTCTTCCACCGTTGTGTGGGCTTCCTCATAGTGGTTAAACACCGCTACAAACTCCTCCGCGCTGATAACCCCATACAGACTCACTGCTGCTGTTGCGTATTGCGAGATTAGTTCTTTTCGCTCGCGGCTTATTCGTGATTTTGTGCCTGCCATGTATCTACCCTCTTATTTCCTGACGATCTCGTCAACATTAGTTTCTCCAGACGATTACAGCTTTGGTAAATTGCAATAGTGACCCTAATCGTTTGAACGCATAATACTCGCCAGTGCTGATTGTGCACGCTCATAACAACCTGCGGATCTCCAGTTCGTGCCTGGCAAGCAGCAGTGTTGAAAGGCTCTTGCCATCTGCCAATCTGCCATCTTGCGCCATTTCCAACACCTCAGAGACAGGCACCTTGACAATCGTCAGAAACTCGTCATCATCATGATCCAGGGGGGATTCCTTCAGGTTCAGCGCCAGGAAAACATGCATGTACTCAGTCGAATATCCCGCCGCCATGTAGAAACCGCCAAGGTGGATCATCTCGCCGCAGTCCTTGCCAATTTCTTCCCGCAATTCGCGGTGGGCAGTGATCTCGGGCTCTTCCCCGGGGTCCATCACGCCTGCCGGCAGCTCGAGCAGTTCCTGCTCAGCCCCAATGCGAAACTGCCTCACCAGGTGGACCTGCCCTAGATCGTCCACCGGCAGAATCGTGACCGCGTCCACATGCTGCACAAGATCATAGTCGCGTTCCCGCCCATCAGGCAACCTAAAATGCACACGTTCAACATCAAAAGCATGCAGTTGCAGGAGGTTTTGCCTTGAAATGATCACAGGTTCCATAATTTTCTCCGTTTAACAAAAATAGGAGGCTCGCGCCTCCTTTATTGTAATCGGGGTTTGGTTTATGGGATCTGTAAAGTGGAAATTCCTGTCAGATCGTAGGGCGGCTGTAAGCCGTTCACCTGGATGATCTGCTCTGGCCAGACGTCGCCATAAGCGCAGGCAACGTAGTAGACGCTCTCGCCCGGGCTGACGTTCCAGACATCTGGATGCGGAAGCAAGGAACGATCCTCAGTCGGCCACGAACCAGTCTGAGGGACTTCAAGCACATCGCCAATGCTCAGCATACTGCCGGCATAGAGGTTGTTGATTGCCAGCATGTCGCCCGGGTCAACATCAAAACGCCGCGCCAGGCAGTAAATGGTCTCGCCGCTCTGCACAGTCCAGGTGGTGGGTCTGGTCATCGGCTGGAGGGTGGGCAGCGGGGTTGGGGTGGCAGTTCCGACCGGGATCGGAGTGGGAGGGACCTGGGTAATCACCTCGGGGGTGCCCAGTGGGTTCTGTATAATTTGGGTTGGCATGTTGAATTCCTGCATAATGGCTTGCGCGGTCATGGTCGCGTTGAGGATCTGTTGGTCAACCGGCAGGGGGGTATTCGCCACATCGATAATATGGGGTGTTGTTGCTGGTGGTGTGGAAGCTTTCCGCACACAGCCCGAGAGCGCAAGCGCCACGACCAACGGGATTAGCAGCAGCAATGATGGTTTCTTCATTTCAATCTCCTTAAATACAGACATACTTCATGCCTTTTAGGTAGCAATAATTGTGCCATCTGTTCTTAAATAAAACGACCCCGTGAAACACAGGGTCATTATCATAGACCTGATTAAGACTAGATCTTTTTCAGGACGGGCAGACCGGAAGCCAGTTCAACGACGGTTTTGCCGGCGGGAACTTTTTCAACTTCCTGACCCTTGCGGACATCGGTCGAAAAATAATAGAGCTCGGTTTCTTTCCCGGAGGCACGTTGCACTTTCTTAACGTGCAGGAAATATTCTTTACCTTTTGAATTTTTGAAGCTGAATGCCATTTGTACTACTCCTTTATTGTGTAACAAAATTAACGACTAACGAGGGAAGTGTACACTCTGCCTCGTGGTTTGTCAATTTTAGCTGAGACGGAGGTTGTGCCACCAAATTCAGCAGATTGACCAATGCGGAAAATTCTGTTTTTTCGTAGGCCGGAAATCCTGTTCTTTCGTAGGCCGGATTGTGTACTTCAATCCGGCTGTTTTTCGTTTGAACTATTGCCGGGTTCAAAGGCGGAACCCGACCTACGGTTACTTCACTTAATTTAATATGCCAATTTTGACGACGCTGGAGATCCTGTCTTTTCGTAGGGCGGATTGCTTATCACCTGCCCCTGAGCGTAGCGAATGGGGTTCAATCCGGCTTTTGTGTATTTGAATTATTGCCGGGTTCAAAGGCGGAACCCAGCCTACGGTTACTTTCCATGATTCANNCCTGTCTTTTCGTAGGGCGGATTGCGTATCACCTGCCCCTGAGCGTAGCGGATGGGGTTCAATCCGGCTTTCGTTCACCTTCGAGCTATTGCCGTGGTTCGACTGTGAAACCCGGGCTACGGTTGTCTATTGCCGGGTTCAAAGGCGGAACCCGGCCTACGGTTACTTTCCATGATTCANNCCTGTCTTTTCGTAGGGCGGATTGCTTATCACCTGCCCCTGAGCGTAGCGAATGGGGTTCAATCCGGCTTTCGTTCACCTTCGAGCTATTGCCGTGGTTCGACTGTGGAACCCGGGCTACGGTTGTCTATTGCCATGGTTCGACTGTGGAACCCGGCCCACGGGTGTGTCTTGCCCGTGTCCAAAGCAGAACCCGGCCAACAACTGAAAAATGATAAACTTAATTGCATGAGGAAATACATCCGCAATTATGTTGAAGGTGGCACTTATTTCTTCACCATGGTCACAAAAAACCGAAGACTCCTCTTCCATGACCCTGACTTATGCAACTTGTTCTTAATCGGAATTGACAAAGTCAAATCCTACCATCCCTTCGACCTCGTCGCATATTGCATCTTGCCTGACCACATCCACCTGCTCATGAGCTTGCCGGAGGGGGTAAGAGATTATTCAAAGATTATCAAGGTGCTAAAAAGATCTGTCACGAAGAGCATCAGAAATCACCTCAACCTACCCGATTTGGTTGTCTGGCAGGATAGGTTTTGGGAGCATACTATCCGGGATGAACGCGATATGCAAATTCATTTTGAGTATATCCTTTACAACCCAGTAAAACATGGTTATGTTGAATCTGTCGATCAATGGAAATGGTCAAGCATAGATAGTGAGTCAGACGATCACGTCATAAAACCCAGTTTAGAGCAGATCGACGCATTAAACCAAAAGGGTAATTCATTCGGGGAATAGTGCCCGAAAGGTCTTGCGTACCTCAATCCGGCTTTGGTTCACAGTAGAGTATTGCCAGGTTGAAATACGCAACCGATCCTACGATTTCCGCTTGCCCAAATGTCAGCTATCGTATAAAATTCACCCATGCGATTTGACGTCTTCAGTCTCTTCCCGCAAGTCTTTCAACCTTATCTCGATATCAGCATCCTCAAGCGCGCCATTCAAAACGACCTGATCCAGGTTCACACCCACAACATCCGCGACTGGGCAACCGACAAGCACCACACCACCGACGACACGCCCTACGGCGGCGGCGGGGGCATGGTGATGAAAGCCGAACCTATCTTCGCCGCGGTGGAGGACGTGCTCGGGGCTCCCCCAAGCTGCCCGGTGGTCCTGCTCTGCCCGCAAGGCAAGCGTTTTGACCAACAAATGGCGCGCGAGCTGGCTGCCTTCGACCGGCTGGCGCTGATCTGCGGGCGCTACGAAGCCTTCGACGATCGTATCCGCGAGCACCTTGCCACGCATGTCATCTCCATTGGCGATTTTGTGCTGACTGGCGGCGAATTGCCCGCCCTGATCCTGATGGACGCTGTCGGTCGGCTGGTGCCAGGGGTGCTCGGGGACGAAGACGCCACCCAGGACGATTCCTTTTCATCGGAAGGCTTGCTCGAATATCCCCAATGGACCAAGCCAGCCGAATTCCGCGGCTGGACCGTGCCGGAAGTGATGCAAAATGGCAATCTGGCGGAGCAACTTAAGTGGAAAAGGGAACAAGCCCTCATTCGCACCCTCGAAAACCGACCGGATTTATTGCGCAATGCTACCCTTTCAGAAAAAGATCAGGAATTTTTAGCCAGATACATCAATCAAAAATTTGAAGAAAGTCAATCAATGGAGGAATAATGCAAGAAGAACCCAAATTTAATTATGGCAAGACGTTTTTATTAGGTTTCGGCTTTTTTGCCGTGATGGTTGCCTGGTCGGTCTACAACTCGTTTGTACCGCTTTTCCTGGCAAACCGCTTCAATCTGAACCCAGCGGCGATCGGCTTCTTCATGACGCTGGACAACATTGCAGCCCTGCTGCTTCAGCCGGTGATCGGTTCGGTCTCGGACCGCACGCGCACCAAGATTGGGCGGCGCTTGCCCTTTATGCTGATCGGCGCGCCTATTGCAGCCTTAGCCTTCCTTTTCGCGCCTGTAGTGGCAGTTCCGCTGCTCAACATTCCCTTGGAAGCGCGTTTACCGCTTTTTGTCGCCTGCACCATGACCTTCATGCTCTCGATGGCAATCTGGCGCACGCCGGTGGTTGCCCTGATGCCGGATGTGACACCCTCGAAATATCGCTCGCAGGCTAATGGCGTGATCAACTTCATGGGTGGTATTGGCTCCATCATCGCTTTCCTGATCGGCGGTAAGCTTTACGACATCCAACCTCAATATCCTTTCTGGATGGCATCTGTACTGATCCTGGTGGGCGTCTTGCTGGTTTTTGCCTTCATCCGCGAGCCAAGAATTTACGATGAAAATCCCAATCTTGAAAAGCCAAACCTGTGGAAAAGCCTGGTGCAGATTTTCCGCGATAAACAACACAATGCCATCCGCATCTTCCTGGCAATATTCTTCTGGTTCGTGGCGATGAACGCGATCGAAACCTTCATCACATTGTATGCCAATCACTCTCTTGGTATGTCTGAAGGGCGAAGTGTAACGCTGATGACGCTCAATTCGCTCGCCTTCGTGATCATGGCGCTTCCTGCGGGTTTGATTGGAGGGAAAATTGGACGCAAGCGCACGATCAGCATTGGTATTGTGGTGATGATCATCGTCATGACTTCCATCTTCTTCATTCCGCCAGGAACCCTCACCCAGGAACTTTTCAGCCTGCCCGTGCTGGGAGCAGTGCCTGTTGTCGGTCTGATGTTGGTAATTGCAGGGCTTGGCTGGGCTTTGATCAACATCAACTCTCTGCCTGTGGTGGTAGATCTGACTGATGTGACCCAAATTGGAACCTTCACCGGACTCTACTACCTCTTCTCCACCCTGGCGGCGATCGTTGGACCGAACGTCAACGGCTGGATCGTCAAATTGACCGGAGATAATTATGCTTCAATCTTCATCATTGGGCCGATCTTTATGGTAGCGGCCCTGATCTCAATTTTGGGAATGAAATCAGGCGAAGCAAAATTGGAACCGGAAAGTGGAAAATTTTAGTGTAAGCAAGACCGCAATTGAACTTGCGGTCTTTTGTTTGCTGCCTTATACTTGACTTATAATTACTTACCGGTAATTCCCGGCAAGTATCATTAATCTACAGAAGGAGATTAGAGAAAATATGACTAAAAAGTTGTTCACCATTTTGTCCGTTTTACTCGTCGGCAGCATGCTGCTCGCTGCTTGCTCGACACCCGCCCCAACGGAAGTCCCCGTAGTTGAGGAACCCGTTGTTGAAGAACCCACGGCGGTAAAGGTTTGCCAGATCACCGATACTGGCGGTATCGATGACAAATCCTTCAATGCCACCGCATGGAAGGGTATCACCGACGCCCAGGCTCAACTTGGCATCGAAGGCAAATACCTCGAATCCAAAGAAGTTGCTGACTACGAAAAGAACCTGAACGCCTTCATCGAAGAAAAATGCGATCTGATCGTGACCGTCGGCTTCCTGATCGGCGATGCCACCAAGGCTGCCGCTGAAGCCAACCCTGACGTCAAGTTCTCCATCGTGGACTACAACTACGACCCCGCCATCCCCAATGTGACTGGTCAGATTTTTAACACCGACGAAGCCGCCATTCTGGCTGGCTACCTCGCTGCTGGCGTCACCAAGACCGGCATCGTGGGTACTTTTGGCGGTCTGCCCATCCCCACCGTGACCATCTTCATGGATGGTTTCTACAAGGGTGTTGCCAAGTATAACGAAGCCAAAGGCACCGATGTCCAGGTCCTCGGTTGGGATCCCGCTGCGCCAGACTCCGGTCTCTTCAGCATGTCCTTCGATGATCAGCAAAAGGGCAATGAGCTCGCCAAGTCCCTGATGGACGAAGGCGCTGACATCATCATGCCCGTGGCTGGCCCCGTTGGTTTGGGCGCGGCCGCCGCCATTAAAGAACGCGGCAGCGCTTACCTGATTGGCGTCGACTCTGACTGGGCTCTTACCAGCCCCGAATATGCCGACATCACCCTGACCTCCGTCATGAAACTGATGGATGCCACCACCATGCAGGTCATCCAGTCTGTTATCGATGGTACCTTCAAGGGCGGTGATGTGGTTGGCACACTTGCCAATAATGGCGTTGCTATCGCCCCGTACCACGAACTCGAAAGCCTCGTTCCTGCTGAACTCGCAGCCGAAATTGAACAACTCAAAGCTGAGATCGTCGCTGGATCATTCACTGAAGCAGTTCCTGTTGAAAAAACCACTCTGGTTTGCCAGATCACCGACACTGGCGGTATCGATGACAAATCCTTCAATGCCACCGCATGGAAGGGTATCACCGACGCTCAGGCTCAACTTGGCATCGAAGGCAAATACCTCGAGTCCAAAGAAGTTGCTGACTACGAGAAGAACCTGAACGCCTTCATCGAAGAAAAATGCGATCTGATCGTGACCGTCGGTTTCCTCATCGGCGATGCCACCAAGGCTGCCGCTGAAGCCAACCCGGATGTCAAGTTCTCCATCGTGGACTACAACTACGACCCCGCCATCCCCAATGTGACTGGTCAGATCTTCGAAACCGATGAAGCCGCTTTCCTGGCTGGCTACCTCGCTGCTGGCGTCACCAAGACCGGCGTTGTGGGCACTTTCGGTGGTCTGCCCATCCCCACCGTGACCATCTTCATGGATGGTTTCTACAAGGGTGTGGCCAAGTACAACGAAGTCAAGGGCACTAATGTCCAGGTCCTCGGTTGGGATCCTGCTGCGCCAGACTCTGGTCTCTTCAGCATGTCCTTCGATGATCAGCAAAAGGGTAATGAGCTCGCCAAGTCCCTGATGGACGAAGGCGCCGACATCATCATGCCCGTGGCTGGCCCCGTTGGTTTGGGCGCGGCTGCCGCCATCATGGAACGCGGAAACGCTTACCTGATTGGCGTCGACTCTGACTGGGCTCTTACCAGCCCCGAATATGCTGGTATCACCCTGACCTCCGTCATGAAACTGATGGATGCCACCACCTTCCAGGTTATCCAATCTGTTATCGATGGTACTTTTGTGGGTGGTGATGTGGTTGGCACACTTGCCAATAATGGCGTTGCTATCGCCCCGTTCCACGAACTTGAGAGCCTGGTTTCTGCCGAACTCGCAGCTGAGATTGAACAACTCAAAGCTGAGATCATCGCGGGAACGATCACACTCGACTAATCTGTTCTACCTAAGAATAAGGCTGGATTTTTTCCAGCCTTATTTTTTTTAAGGCTGTGGTAATATTGGAAAAATAATTGAGAATGGAACGGTATCAACTATGACCCCAATTCTTGAATTAAAAGGAATTACCAAACGGTTCCCGGGGGTTTTGGCCAATGACCATATCGATCTCTCCCTCAATAAAGGCGAAATTCTGGCTTTACTGGGGGAAAATGGTGCTGGCAAATCCACCCTGATGAACATTCTCTACGGTCTTTACCAACCGGATGAAGGCGAAATCCTGGTAAACGACGAAAAGGTGACGATCAACTCCCCCACTGACGCGATCAACCAGGGCATTGGTATGGTGCATCAGCACTTCATGCTCATTCCGGTCTTCACGGTCACAGAAAACGTGATGCTGGGCAATGAAGCGGTCAAGCAAGCTGGATTTTTGGACCGCAAGAAGGCTGCTGATCGCATTCTGGAAATCTCGAATCACTATAACCTCGAAGTGAATCCGAACGACTATATCCGGGATCTGCCCGTGGGCGTGCAACAGCGCGTAGAGATCATCAAGCTGCTCTACCGCGAGGCGGAGATCCTTATTTTCGATGAGCCAACCGCCGTTTTGACCCCCCAGGAAGCTGATGAATTATTCAAAATCATGCGTTCGCTGGTGGAGCAGGGCAAGTCGATCATTTTTATTACCCACAAGCTGCGCGAAGTGATGGACATCGCGGATCGCGTCATGGTGATCCGGCGCGGGGCGATGGTGGGCGAAACAACCCCTGCCCAGGCTGACAAAAAGTCTCTGGCAGCCATGATGGTTGGCCGGGCGGTGGACCTCGAAGTTGACCGAACTGAAAGTACACCGGGAGAATTGGTTTGCTCTGTTGAAAACCTGACCGTAGCTGACAAATTCCAGAACATCGTTGTTGATGACATTTCCCTCGAAGTTTATTCAGGAGAGATTGTGGGCATCGCCGGCGTGCAGGGAAACGGACAAACCGAATTGGTCAACGCGATCACAGGTTTGCAAAAATCCCTTTCCGGCAAGATTTCGCTTTTGGGTGAGGATGTGACCAAGTTTTCGCCCAGGCAAATTACAGAATTGGGTTCGGCACACGTGCCGGAAGACCGTCAGGCTGATGGGCTGGTTTTGCCCTTCTCTGTAGCCGAGAATCTGGTGCTGTGCACTTATTACAAAGAGCCCTTCGCCAAGGGTGTGCTTTTGCAGTACCCTGTGATCCTGAAAAACGCGGAAAAACTGATTGAGGACTTTGACATCCGTACGCCAAACGCCTTTACTCCAGTGGGTTCTCTTTCCGGGGGCAATCAACAAAAGGTAATCATCGCGCGGGAGCTTTCGCGCCCGATCAAGTTCTTGGTGGCTTCACAGCCAACGCGCGGATTGGATGTGGGTTCGATTGAGTACATCCACAAACGCATCGTGCAAAAGCGCGATGAGGGCTGCGGAGTTTTGCTGGTGTCGCCGGAGCTGGATGAAATCATGGAGCTGTCCGATCGGATAGCTGTGATGTACAGGGGAAAAATAATCGCGGTTGTGCCGAACAAGGGCATCTCCAAAGAGTACATCGGTTTGCTGATGGCGGGGGTGGTGCCGGAAGAGCCGATTCAGTTCGATGAGACTGCAGTTGTGGAAGCAACCTTTTAGTTGTCCGGATGGCTATAAAATGAGCGAAGAAAAGAAAGATTTAGGACAAGAGATCCTCAAAGAAATCAACCAGGATCCAGCAACTACAGAACACACCAAGAAGCCTTTCCTGGGAAAAGCCGCCATTCCACTTTTGGCGATCGTGACCGGTCTGATCATCGGTGCTTTACTAATCGCGATTACAAGCCAGTCGGTTTACGCGGCTTTTGGCGAGTCAATCGGAAAAGGTTTTTCAACTGCTTTTTCTGAAATTGGCACAGCCTATAAAGCCCTCTTTACCGGCGCGATTGGAGACCCGGTGCGCATGATCAATGCGCTGGGAGGAGATGATGCCAAGGAACTCCGGCAGGCGTTTAATCCTTTCCTCGAGAGCCTGGTGCAATCGACGCCCTACATTTTTGCAGGGCTGGCAGTGGCGCTGGGCTTCAGATCCGGCCTGTTCAACATCGGTGTTGAAGGTCAGCTCTTCATTGGCGCAGCCTGCGCGACTTTTGTGGGTTACTCGATCACGGGACTGCCTGCATGGATCCACATGCCGCTGGCTTTCCTGGCAGGCGCGCTCGGAGGTGCGCTTTGGGGATTTGTGCCTGGCTTCCTGAAAGCCAAGACGGGGGGGCACGAGGTGATCAACACGATCATGATGAACTGGATCGCTTTCCGCCTGACGGAATGGCTGCTTTCCGGTCCGATGACTCGCCCCGGCTCGGGCGGGATGCCCATCAGCCCGATCATCCAGAAAACAGCTGAGATCCCGCAGTTCTTCCCCTCTCCAATCCGCTTTCACCTGGGATTTTTCATGGCCCTGGCAGTGGCTTACCTGATCTGGTGGCTCTTATTCAAGACAACCTGGGGCTTAAATCTGCGCACGGTGGGCACCAACCCGCGTGCGGCGCGCTATGCTGGCTTGAGCACAACCAAGTCAATCATTCTGGCAATGTCTCTTTCTGGGGCTCTGGCTGGCATGGCAGGCGCGGTGCAGATTTTGGCCGTCAACCGCAGCATGGCGCTCGGGCTATCCTCTGGATACGGCTTCGACAGCATCGCGCTGGCGCTAATTGGCAACACCCACCCTGTGGGTGTGGTGCTTGCTTCCATTTTGTTTGGCACTCTGCGCAACGGAGCCACGCGCATGATGGTGGTCTCGTCCATCCCGATTGATATCGTGGATGTAGTCCAGGCAATCATCCTGATGTTTGTGGCAGCTCCGGCTATCATTCGCTCCATTTATCATCTACGCAAACCAAAACAGGAAGAGGATCAAATCTTCCTGAGCGGTTGGGGAGGTCAATCATGACAACCAGTTCCCGCGTTATTGAACACAGACGTGTTGCTGAGATATCTTCCACCAGAAGGATTGTGATTGGGATTGTAGAAATCTTGATCGGTTTGTTGATCTATTTTGCTTTTACGGCAACAACAGCCGCAGAAGTTCTTACAAAATTTGTGATGACACCGGGCGGCATCGACCAGGGCATCATGGCGGATTGGATTTTGCCCTCAAAAGTTACACTCACAATCCTTGCGGTAATATCTTTGGTGATTGGTGTCTACCAGGTAATCAAAGGCTTTGGCAAATGGACCAACTTGATGGTTGGCGTCAGTGCTCTGAGCCTGATCTTTGGATTCCTGATCTGGCAGGCGGCTGGGAAGCAGCTCAACCTGGCTGGGATGCTTTCCAGCGCGGTTCTGCTGGCGGTCCCTATCACGCTGGGTGCCTTTTCCGGCATCCTCGCGGAACGTTCCGGTATCATCAACATCTCGATTGAAGGCATGATGCTGATGGCTTCCATGGTTGCAGCAATCGTCGGCAGTGTCACAAAAAACCCGTGGCTGGGTCTGCTGGGCGGCATCTTATCCTCAATCCTGTTGGCTGTGATCCTGGGCGTGCTGTCGATCAAATATAAGGTGAACCAGGTCATTTCAGGCACGGTCATCAACATCTTCTCGGCTGGAATGACGGCTTTTATCTCGCAAAAATTCCTGCAGCACATCCAGGGACTCAATAACCCCAAGATGTTTACGCGCGTTCCACTGCCAGGATTGGCGGATATCCCTCTGCTGGGTCCGATCCTCTTCAACCAAAACATCTTTGTTTACCTGATGTTTGTGATCCTGATCATCCTGCAGGTGGCTTTGTTCCAAACACGCTGGGGTCTGCGCCTGCGCTCTGTGGGTGAGCACCCCAAGGCGGCGGATACGCTGGGGATCAATGTCATCCGCACCCGCTATATGGGTGTGATTTTGAGCGGTTTGGTGGCTGGTATTGCCGGCGCGTTCTTCACGCTTGGCTCGGTTGGCAGATTCGATGAAGGCATGACGGCCGGCAAGGGCTTCATCGGCCTGGCAGCCATGATTTTTGGCAACTGGATGCCGATTGGCGCGATCGGCGCTGGCATGCTGTTTGGCTTTGCTGACGCGATTGGCTCGAAGTTGTCGCTCTTGGGCAGCGCGATCCCACCGCAGTTCATGGCCATGGCGCCTTATCTGATCACCATGATCGTATTGGCTGGCTTTATCGGCAAGGGTCAGGCCCCTGCCGCTGAAGGCGAGCCCTATGAAAAAGAGTGACGTTTTAAAACAGAACATTCCGACCATTAGGCGGGGAGCTGCGTAGGGTGGGTCATCGTGCTCGAAGAGTATGGCGTTAGCAGAAATCGGAATTAAACATGCATTTAAAGCCAACCCACCGGCAGCATGTCAGAGTTTGTGTTGGTGGGTTGACTATTGCAAGGCACAGGTAGTCACAAGCTCTGTGACGCCAACCCACCCTACGATCGCCATCCAAATGTAAATTTTAAAAAGGTTCCTCGCCAATTAGTATGGGTAAATGATACTATATAAGGAGAAAGTGAGCTTTGGAAAATACCCAAAATATCAAATAAGAGGAGCCCATTATGAACCGGTCAACATTAGAAAAAGCGCTTGGACTACCTGAACCCTGGCGAGTCGTTAAGGATGAGTTTTCTGCTGAAGAACGCCGACTGGACATCACCATTGATTTTGAACCTGGCAGTACGTTCCCTTGTTCTAATTGTGGTGCAGAGAGTAAAGCCTATGATAGTGAGATGAGAACCTGGCGGCATTTGAACTTTTTTCAACATGATACCTATCTGCATGCGCGAGTGCCCCGAGTGGCATGCTCACAATGCGGGATTAAGACAGTTGACGTGCCCTGGGCGCGGCAGAGAAGTGGATTCACTTTACTGTTTGAATCCCTGATCATGACCCTGGTCAAGGAGATGCCAGTAGCCACTATTGCAACGTTGATTGGGGAACACGACACTCGGATCTGGCGAGTGCTTCACCATTATGTGGAAGAGGGTCGGAAAAAGGCCGATTATGGGAAAGTTGAGCGGGTTGGCATGGATGAAACATCCAGCCGGAAAGGACACAATTACATCACCCTTTTCTATGACTTAGACAACAAACAGCTGCTCTTTGGCACTAGCGGTCGAAAACAAGGGGTTGTAAGCGAATTTGCGGAGGATTTAGAAGCTCACGGCGGGGATTCTAACCAGGTTAGACAAACTTGCAGCGATATGTGGCCTGCCTATATCAAGGGCATCAGAGATTGTTTTCCCAATGCAGCCATCACCTTTGATCGCTTTCATGTCATGCGCATTCTTAACGATGCCGTGGATCAGGTTCGGCGGGAAGAATCAAAAGACAGGAAAGAACTCAAGCAAACTCGTTACCTATGGCTCAGGAATCCAGACAAATTGACCGCCAACCAAAGACAGATTATGAACGATTTACCCACCCACACCCTAAAGACAGGCAAAGCGTATCAAATCCGTCTGACTTTTCAGGAATTCTTTACGCAGCCTGATCGGCAAACAGGAGAGACCTTCCTCAAGCGTTGGTATTACTGGGCAACCCATAGCCGACTTGATCCGATCATAAGCGCTGCTAAAACCATCAAAGAACATTGGGAGGGTATTCTCAACTGGTTCGATAGTCACATATCCACGGGTATCCTTGAGGGTTTTAATAGCCTTATTCAGGCAGCTAAAGCTCGGGCGCGTGGTTATCGAACGAATCGCAATTTGATCACTATGGCTTATCTTATCGCCGGTAATCTGAATTATGGCTTACCCACATAAAACAGCGAGGAACCTTTAAAAAAAGAACAAGAATGGTTTTGGTGTTGGATGAATGTTGTAATTTTACACGCTGTGTAGGGTGGGTTGGCGTTAGCAGAAATCGGAATTATACACGCATTTAAAAGCCAACCCACCGATGGGATGCAAATGGTTTGCATTGGTGGGTTGACTGTTGCAAGGCACAGGTTGGTATGGATGTCATGACGCCAACCCATCCTAAGAACGCTACTGAAGGCGAGCCCTAGGGGAAAGAGTAAGTTTCTACCATCAAAAAAGCTGTCCAAAAAGCTTGGACAGCTCTTTTTTATCTATCCAAAAAAAGCGGCTTAAATCATCCATTCGCCATCTTGCAGCAGAACAATCTCCGTTCCGTCTGCTTTTATACCAGTCACAGTCACATCTTTGCTGCCAACCATGAAGTCCACGTGGATGACTGAGTCGTTCATGCCGAGCTTGCGATTTTCTTCATCGCTGCGTTCAGCAGCGCCTGGGAGATTTTCGCTGTAGGCCGCGCCGAGAGCGAAGTGGCACGAGGCATTCTCGTCAAAAAGGGTGCTTTTGAAGAGCACGCCAGTATTGCTGATGGGGGAGTTATCCGCCACCAATGCAATCTCGCCCAAATGGGTGGCGCCTTCGTCGGTTTTGAGCAGATCATCCAGGATCTGCTTGCCCACACCGGCATCATAATCCACCACTTTGCCGTCTTTGAAGGTGAAATGGAAGTCGTCCACAAGCTGCCCGCGTACGGAGAGCGGCATGGTGGCGCGCAGAGTCCCGTCCACCCGGTCGGCGTCGGGCATACTGAAGACTTCTTCGGTCGGAATGTTGGCAAAAAACCGATCACCAGCTTCGCTGAAGCCTGAGCCGCCTTCCCAGATGTGATCCTTCACCAATCCGACCATCAGATCCGTGCCCGGACCCTTGTAGTGCACCCGGTCAAAGCGGGCGTCATTGAGGAACTTGCGATGGGCTTTGAGCCTGCTATCGTGCTCTTCCCAGGCAGCAACAGGATCTTCCTGGTCGATGCGGGTCGCCATGAAAATGTTTTCCCACAGTTTCTGCATAGCTTCTTCCTCCGGCATCCCGGGAAAAGCCGCTTCAGCCCAAGCCGGGCAGGCGACAGCCACAACGCACCACTTCACCTTGTTTTGCATGGTGTATTTCATGGTGCGCTTGCTCGCCATCCCCGCGACCTTCTGCCATTGGGCAATCCGGGCAGGGTCGGCAGGCTTGAGCAAGTCGGGATTAGGCGCATGCAAGTTGAGAACATGATGGTTATCCAGGAAAAGGTTCTCGGCAAAATCGACCAGGTATTCCGGGTAGGTTTCAAAGCTTTCAGCGGGGGCTTCCAGGAAGCGGTCGAGCGTGATGCTGTCATCAGTGAACATCAGCTGGATGTCGCCCACGCCAGCCTGATAGGCTTTTTTAGCGACCAGGCGAGCCAGCGGCAGCGAGTATTCGCTCAGGCGGATGGTGAGGTTATCACCAGTGTGCAGGTTGAGCCCGATCCGAACGATCAGGTCAGCATATTTTTCCAAATTCTTGTTTAAGTCCATAGTTTAGTACCCTGTCAAAACTGAATTT
>DDWY01000031.1 GCA_002347705.1 Anaerolineaceae bacterium UBA2274
GAATTCATCTACGTGGAAGACGCGGCAGAGGGCATCACCCTCGCGACCGAGAGATACAACAGCTCCGAACCGGTCAACATTGGCTCGAGTTTCGAGATCTCGATTAAAGACCTGACCGAAACCATCGCGCGTCTGACCGGTTTCAATGGTACTATCCGCTGGGACACGACCAAACCCAACGGTCAGCCCCGCCGCAAACTCGACACCACCCGTGCCCGCGAGGCATTCGGCTTCGAAGCCAAAACTGATTTTGAAGAAGGCCTCAAGCGCACGATTGCCTGGTATGCCAACGAGAGGGCGAATGGCAGAGGCTAATTTGAACTCTGCAGCCCAGGTGGTGACCCTCAAGCCTGCCAAAGGCTGGCTGGGGATCGACCTGAAAGAGCTCTGGCACTACCGTGAGCTGATTTATTTTTTAACCTGGCGCGACATCAAAGTGCGCTATAAGCAAGCCGTGCTCGGCATCGCCTGGTCGGTGCTGCAGCCTGTGCTCACCACCGCCATCATGACAGTTGTATTCGGCATACTGCTTAAGGTTGAGTCAGACGGTTTGCCCTATCCGGTGTTTGCGCTTTCGGCATTATTACCCTGGCATCTCTTCCAGCTCTCTCTGCAGAAAAGCAGCATCAGCCTGGTGGGGAATGCCAATCTGCTCACAAAGGTTTACTTTCCGCGCGTGATCATACCGCTCAGCTCGGTGCTGGCAGCCCTGGTGGACTTTGTCATTTCGCTGGTTTTGCTCTTCATTACCATGGCGATCTACAAGATTCCCCTGACCTGGAGTGTGCTGTGGGTCATCCCGCTGACCCTGCTGACCGTGTTGGCGGCTCTGGCAGTGGGGTTATGGCTTTCAGCGCTAAACGTGCAGTATCGCGACGTGCAGCAGATGGTGCCCTTTTTGATCCAAATCTGGATGTACGCCACCCCGATTGTCTACCCCATCACCACTATCCCTGAAGGTACGTTCCGGTATATCTACAGCCTCAACCCAATGGTGGGGGTGGTGCAGGGCTTTAGGTGGGCGTTCTTTGGCGGCTCTCCGCCGGATATGACCTTGCTGATTTCAAGCCTGGCAGTATTGGTTTTACTTGTTTCCGGCTTGTTCTTTTTCCGGCGCATGGAAAAAACTTTTGCGGATGTGGTCTGATGATGGACAGCGATTTATCCATTTTGGTTCGCGGCATTGGCAAGCGCTATAAGATCGGCGCTGCCCAACAGCACACTGACACCCTCCGCGATCTGATCACTGCCCAGGCGGCACGCATAGGCAGCAGCCTGCGCGGCAAGCGGAACCATTCCAATGAAGCAGACCACATCTGGGCTCTGCGGGACGTCAACTTTGAGGTCAAACGCGGGCAAGCCCTGGGCATCATCGGGCGCAACGGCGCCGGCAAGAGCACTTTGCTCAAGGTGCTCTCGCGCGTGACCGACCCAACCGAAGGCTACGGCGAACTGCGCGGCCGCGTTGGCTCGCTGCTGGAGGTAGGTACTGGCTTTCACCCGGAACTGACCGGGCGCGAGAATATCTTCCTGAACGGCGCCATTCTCGGCATGCATAAAAAAGAAATCGAAGCCCGCTTCGATGAGATCGTGGCTTTTTCCGAAGTGGAAAAGTTTATCGACACGCCCGTCAAACGCTACTCTTCGGGTATGTACCTGCGCCTGGCATTCGCCGTGGCAGCCCACCTGGAACCGGAAATATTGGTGGTGGACGAAGTGCTGGCGGTCGGCGATGCGGACTTCCAGCGCAAGTGCCTGGGGAAGATGGGCGATGTGGCCGATTCCGGGCGCACGGTCTTGTTCGTCAGCCACAATATGTCTGCCATCCAGCGCCTCACCCAGGACTCGATCGTGCTCGATAAAGGCAAGGTGCTGCTGCGCGCGCCATCCGCTGAGGCGGTTGATTTTTATCTCAACCGCGGGCTTTCCAAGCTGGGTGAACGCTTCTGGGAGGAGGATGAAGTGCCGGTTTCCAGCACGCCTTTCCGACCTTTGTCCATCCGCATCCTCGATAAAACCGGCCATGTTTCAGACTCGGTGCGCAGTGTTGAGCCGATCCGCATCGAAATTGATTATGAACTAACTGAGGATGTCACTGGCTTGCGTGTTGGATATTATCTCTTCACCACGCGCGGTGAACCCGTTTTCACCAGCTTTGATATCGATTCAGAAGAGCTCTTCAAGGAATACACGGCTCGTCCTAAAGGCGTCTACACCAGCCGCTGCACCATCCCTCCCGACACGCTCAACGAAGGGCGCTTTTTGCTGGGCGTGAACGCCAGCTCCTATGGCATCCGGCGCTACTTCCAGGATGACCAGGCGCTCTCGTTCTCCGTGGATTCCTCCGGTGCCCCGGGCACCCACTGGCCCGAACCCCGGCCGGGTCCTGTGCGTCCTGTGCTCGGTTGGGAAATTGAACAGAAAGGCAGCGCATGATGAAAAAGCTCCTGAAGAATCTGCTTGGTAAATTGCCTTTTGCCGCAGAAGCATATTGGATCTTCGAGGGCTCCAAAAAACCCTGGAACGCCCATTATCAGCTCGCCGGACTGCAGGAAGTCTTGCCGCAAGCTGTGGCGGAAGTAAAACAATTCGGGCTTATTGCTGACCCACCAGAAAGGGTCTGTATTTTCGCCACGCTGCACTACTGGATCGAGCAGGCTGGACTGGTGGCGCTGGCGCTCACTGGGCAGGGGCACCAGGTGGAACTTTCTTATCTGCCCTATGCTGAGTGGGACAAACCCATCTCCAGTTTTGATCTGCGCATGCAGCACCTCTACAGTCAGCAGGTTCTTTTACCTGCTGGTGATGTGATGGGCGTTGTTCCCCTGATGGATTTCCCTTCTTATACCAATGATTCGGAAGAAAAAGTCAGCTTATCGGACTATCCTCCTGAGCTGAAGGAGATCATACGGCAGGTCTCGGACTATGACACGCAGTACACCCTGCAGGTAGAAGAAACAGACACCAGGAGCAAGCTCTACAAGCTGCGCCTCAAGCGCAACACCCAGGCAGCCATGGCGCTGTATGACTGGCTGGCGGCATCCCAACCTGATGTGCTCATCCTGCCCAACGGTACGATCCTTGAAATGGGCGTGGCTTATCAGATCGCCCAACTGCTCGGCATCAAGACGATCACCTTTGAGTTTGCCGATCAGCGCGAACGCATCTGGCTGGCGCAGGACGACGAGATCATGAGCCACCACACCAATGAGCTCTGGCAGGGCTTGGGCGGGCAGCCGCTCCCCGAGGCCGCGCGAAAAGCTGTGGGAGACCTCACTTTTGCGCGCAAAAGCGCAAAAGTGTGGGGCGACTTCGCCCGCCAGTGGCAGCAAGCTCCCGCCCGCGGCGGCTCTGAGGTGCGCCAGGCATTAGGCCTCGATGAGCGCCCAGTGGCGCTGCTGGCTACCAACGTGCTCGGCGACAGCCTCACACTCGGCCGCCAGCGCATCTCGGAAACCATGGCAGAGATGATCGTGGGCACCATCCGCTGGTTCCTCAGTCACCCGGAAGTACAGCTGGTGATCCGTGTGCATCCCGGCGAGCTAAAGACGCATGGCACCTCGATGGTGGACGTGATTGAAAAGAACTTCCCCAAACTGCCCGAACACATTCACGTTGTGCGCCCCGGGGACGAAACCAACACCTACGACCTGGTGGAGACGACCGACTTTGGCATCGTCTACACCACCACCGTCGGGCTCGAAATGGCAATGACCGGGCTGCCAGTGGTGGTCACCGGAAAAACCCACTACGCCGAAAAAGGTTTCACGTCAGACCCAGCCAGCTGGCAGGATTACGAAAGCATGCTCTCCAAGCTCGCGGCTGACCCCGCCGCCATGCGCCTGAGCCAAAAACAGGTAGAGCAAGCCTGGCTTTATGCGTATCTGTTCTTCTTCGAGTTTTCACTGCCCTTCCCGTGGCATCTGCTGTGGCTGCACGAGGACTTTCAAGCCCGCCCGATGCGTTTTGTGCTCTCGCCCGAGGGGCAGCAGCGCTACGCCCAGACCTTTGGCTACTTGCTGGGCAAGCCGTTGGACTGGGCAGCCCGCGGATTGGCAAGACTGCCTTCACTTTCAGAACAAGAGGAGACTCCCCAATGAGTCCGGATTCCGTCAAAAAAGAAATCGGTCAGTTCTACGACCAGATCGGCTGGCAGCTGGAAGGCGAGGGCGTTTATCAAAACGCGCGCTACGAAGATCTGCGCCCGGTTTCATCCGAGTACATTCACCGCTGCCATATGCGCGTCAAACGCCATCTCGCGCCAACGGGAGACTTCCTGCTGGATGCTGGCTCTGGTCCGGTGCAGTACGACGAATACCTGGCCTATTCTCAGGATTATCGCTACCGGGTCTGTATGGACCTTTCGGTGGTTGCCCTGCAGGAAGCCCACAAGCGCCTGGGTGATAAGGGCGTCTACGTCAACGCTGATATTGCCAACCTGCCTTTCAAAGACGACACCTTTGATGGGATTGTCTCACTGCACACCATCCACCACGTGCCGATCGAGGAAAAAGTCGGCGTTTACAAAGGTCTGCATCGCACCCTCAAACCTGGACGCACTATGGTGACCGTGGATGGCTGGGCGGAAGTGCCTTTGGGGAAGGCAATGAATTTCGTCATGCGCATTACCGATCGCCTGCGCCTCTGGACGGGTAAAGAAGCCCCCAAGATGCCCCCGGATGTGCAGACAAACGGGCAAAATGGTGAAGCCGTTAAGCTCCCAACGGGCACTTTTGTGCTCAAAACCAGCGCGAAATGGTTCCACAGCGTTATGAAAGACCAACTGCCCTACGAGATTCGCGTTTGGCGCAGTGTATCGGTAAAATTCTTGCGTTCAGTGATCCAACCCGAATGGGGCGGGCGCTTCTGGCTTAGAGTACTGTACCGGTTTGAAGAGTGGTTCCCTCATTACTTCGGCGAAAAAGGGCAGTATCCGCTGATAATCATTAAAAAGTAAAAAAGCGCTAAAGCGTCAAGGAGAAATTATGGATTGGCAGAATAAAGTTGTCTTGGTTACCGGCGGCACCGGATCTTTTGGAAAGAAATTCATCCGCCTGATGCTGGATGAGTATCACCCGGCAAAGATCATCGTTTTTAGCCGGGATGAGTTGAAACAGCACGAAATGCGCACCAGCGGCGGCTTTGACCACCCCTCGATCCGTTACTTCATCGGCGACGTGCGCGACCGCGAGCGCCTTTCGCGCGCCTTTTACGGCGTGGATATCGTGGTGCACACTGCCGCGCTCAAGCAGGTGCCGGCCTGTGAGTACAACCCAATGGAAGCCATCAAGACCAACATCCTCGGTTCCAGCAACGTGATTGAAGCGGCGATCGAGAACGGCGTCAGCAAGGTGATGGCGCTTTCCACCGACAAAGCCGTCAATCCGGTCAACCTCTACGGAGCCACCAAGCTGGCTGCTGAGAAGTTGATGGTCCAGAGCAACGCCTATGCCGGCGGACGCAACACGCGCATTTCCTGCACACGCTATGGCAATGTGGTCGGCTCGCGCGGTTCAGTCGTCCCCCTGTTCATCAAACAGCGCCCCAGCGGCGTCCTGACCATCACAGACGACCGCATGACGCGCTTCTGGATCTCCCTGGAGCAAGGCGCGCGCTTTGTGATCCGCTGCATCGAGCAGATGCAGGGCGGAGAACTCTTTGTGCCAAAGATCCCGAGCATGAAAATGACGGATCTTGCCAAGGCTATGGCGCCTGAAGCGGAGATTCGCATCATCGGCATTCGTCCGGGCGAGAAACTTCACGAATCCTTGATCTCCGAAGACGAAGCCCGCACCACCGTGGAGTTGGATGACATGTTTGTGGTCCAGCCGGCCGGCGAACCGCTCTGGTTTGGTCACGCCTGGACTGAGAAAGGTCGCGCTTTGCCTGATGGCTTCACCTATACCAGCGCGAACAACACCGAGTGGCTGGATGTGGATGGCATCAACGCCATCCTCAAACCGATCGAAGCAGAACTGGCAGCGGAAGTGAAGAAATAATGACCCGCCTTCTTGTCACCGGCGCCAGCGGCTTGCTGGGCGCAAACCTTGCCCTCCTTGCCCAAAAATTGGGCTATGAGGTCCTGGGCTGGACGAACTCCCGCCCCCTGGTTGACGCGCCCTTTGCCACCCGCGCGGTGGACTTTAGTAAGCCGCCAGATCTGGCTCAAGCATTCGAAGCCGCCGAGCCAGACGCGCTGATCAACTGCGCCGCGCAGGCAAACGTGGACGCGGCCGAAAAGCAGCCTGAACTTGCTTTTCGGGTCAATGCCGAAGCTGCCGGTGAATTAGCGTGGATGGCTTGGGATGCCAATGTGCCGATGATCCATATTTCAACCGACTCGGTGTTCGATGGCATTAAAGGCAATTACAAAGAAACCGACAGCCCCAACCCGCTCAATACCTACGCCCAAAGCAAGCTGGCGGGCGAACATGCCGTGGCGCAAGCAAACCCAAAGGCAGCCATTGCCCGTGTAGTTTTCTACGGCTGGTCTCTGACGGGCACACGCAGCCTGGCCGAATTTTTCTATAACAACCTCACAACCGGCAAGCCAGTGAACGGCTTTACGGATATGTTTTTCTCGCCGCTTTACGCCGCGCATCTGGCAGAAGCGCTTTTGGAGATGCTTCAAAAACGCCTGAGCGGTATCTACCACGTCTATGCGCCTGAAAGCCTGAGCAAGTATAATTTTGGCGTGCGCCTGGCGCAGGAATTCGGATTGGACGCTAGCCTGATTCGTCCGATTTCCGCCCTGGACTCTGACCTGCCCACCCGTCGATCGCTCAACCTGAGCATGAACACCGATAAACTCCAGGCTGCCCTCGGCAAACCGCTGCCAAGCCAGACCGTAGGCTTACGCGCCTTGCACGCTGATCTTGATTCTGGTCTGCGCCAGAAATTACTTTCATTTACCCACTAAGGAGAGGTCACATGGAACTCAAAATTGCTAACTCCCTGATTGGAGACAATCACCCCACCTGGTTCATCGCCGACATTGCAGCCAATCACGACGGCAGCCTTGAGCGCGCTCTGCAGCTCATTCATCTTGCCGCCGAAGCTGGCGCGGATGCCGCCAAGTTCCA
>DDWY01000090.1 GCA_002347705.1 Anaerolineaceae bacterium UBA2274
CTGCAACAGGCGTAATGCCACACGCTATCAAAACCGAGCATGCTTACTTCACCGTCGTAATGAATCCCAATCTCTTCGTTCTTGGAGAAGAAATAAAACGGCTTATCATCCAGGGGTTGAAAACCAAAGCTTTCATCGTAGCTATATTGCTCATTGAGCGAGACACCATTCAAAAAAATCTCGCCCTTTGCATAGCTGGCTATATTGTTGTCATCATCTTCATTATCAGTGTGTGCCACTTCAACGTACCAGTCATTGCCTATCACCCAGGTCCCCCGCAGGTTGTTCACCGGGCCGGGGTCCCCACAATCGATGGAAAGCACTTCTTCATCATCGAGTTTGACGACCACGAGCATTTTTTCATCAACAAATTTTTCAGCAGCTGTCAACTGACGGCCATTGACTGGTGGCGGAGAGAAAGGTTGTGCAAATACGTCCCGCAGCGGGCGGCGGTTTTTGAGGATTTCGCTGGAAGGTCCAGCTGTGGTGTTAAATGTCCTACCTTCATCTGGTCGTGGTTGAAACATGGCGAACTCATAGACTTCCATGGTCAGGTCGCCTATTTGGGCAACTATAGGACCAGGAACATGAGTAGGAGTCGTGATAATTCGATTCATATCGCTGCCTGCAGTCTCTGTCACTGGGATTGAGGTCGGGAGAAGGGTCTGGGTAGGTTGAATGTCGGGGATTTGCGTGACGACACAGGCTGATAACAAGAGCAAGGGAACAAATAAGCAGTACAAATTCCGTTTTGTTTTCATCGTTTCTTCCTTTCAGTTCGGAATAGGTGAACACCGATGCTTTGATTGTAATACACAACAGAAACCCTGATCGTACCGACGTCCTCAACGAGCACGGGGGTTAGCAGAAGGCTCCCAGCTTTGTGTGGCAAAAATGACCCGTCGGTCAATTTGCGTGCTCTGTCCGGAGACCAGCGCAATCTAGCAATCCGATCGGGTGGTCTGTACCCATCGGGTAGGCTTCGCACTCATGAGACCTTTGCGAGCAGAAAGAGACATTTGGGGTAATTCGTGAGAGACATTTGAGGTCGCAATCTTTCCTTACTCAAACACACCCGCTTCGACGTAATAGCGCTTACCCTCACGGCTGGCGAAGAAGGCAACCATGTTCTCGTAATGCCATGGGTTGTAGAGGCTAAAACCGCAGCAATAGTGGTGGGCAACTTCATCAAAACCGAGCATTACTTCCTCCTCGGCGTAGTTTAATCCAAACTCCCCATCTTTTTTGAAGAAGTAGAAGGGCTCGCCGGCTAAGATCTGGAAACCGAATGTTTCGTCGTAACCAAACAACTGGCTGAGCGAATCACCACTCCTAAAAATTTCCCCCAGGGTGATGCCTTTGAAGATATTTCCATCAGTTTCATACGCGACATGCGCCATCTCCATGTACCAGTGCTCCCCATGCACCCAAACGCCAAAAACCGGGTCCATAACGGCAGGATGTGTCAAATCTCCTGCGGGAACACTCAGGATGATTTCGTCATCCAGCCTGACTTCCACCTTCGCGTCTGTTAGGGTATCAATGTTGGTAGCCGCGGTAAGAAATTTTCCCTGGAATAGCGGTGCAGCCTGGTATTGAACCAAATCCTTGCGTTCCGTTTCATGACGCTTCATAACCCAACCCGGCAGAGAACCAGTCGGTCGGGATTGATGGTGCTCTTCGTCTGGCCAGGAACCATCCTGCAGCTCGAAAGCCTCAATGGTGAGACCCGCCCCGGAAAGGTCCAACATCTCCAGATTGAAGTCTGAAAAGAGACCCAACTCAATGTAGTAATTCCTCAATCCTTTGCTGGCAAAAAATGTAACCATGTTCAGATAAGCCCTGGGGTTAAAAATCCCTGCACTGCAACAGGCGTAATGTGAAATGTGGTCAAAGCCAAGCATGCTGTCTTCACCGGCATAGTTGATGCCAATCTCACCGTCTTTTAAGAAGAAGAAAAAAGGCTTATCGTCGAGCGGTTGAAAGCCGAACGTTTCTTCATAGCCGTATTGCTCGTTGAGCGAGATTCCATTCTTAAAAACTTCTCCGCGTATGTCAATCGGAGTATCAGGAACAGTGGCAAGGCTTGTGTGTGCCACCTCTACGTACCAATCCTCACTGATCACCCACAAGCCATGAAGATTATTCAGTGGGGTGCCAACGCCGACATTAACAGAAAGCACTTCTTCGTCGCCCAGGCTGACTGTTATGATTACCTCGCCGTCAATTTCTTGTCGCACAGCTTTCAATTGCTGTCCGTTGAGTGGTGGCGGCGAGAAGGGTCTGTGCATGACATCACGCAATGGACGACGGGTTTTGAGGATTTCACTGGAGGGTCCGAATGTTGTTACAAAGTCATAGCTATCGGTTGGTCTTATCTTGATCCGTTCATAGACTTCCATGGTCAGATCACCCAATTGGACAACCTCTGGTCCGCTGACCTCGCCTGGCGTTGGATCGGTGGTCGTTGGGCTATCATCAGAGGGTTCTGTAATGGGAGGTGCAATCGGAAGCAGGGCTTGAGTTGGGGTTGGGTCAGGAGCCTGGATTGGTACGCAGGCGGAAAGCAAGACAGTTATTAAAACTGCATAAATGTAAGGTTTTTTTGTTTTCATCGTTCCTTCCTTTCAGTACGAGATTGGTGGACGCCGACTAATTAATTTTACTGCACAACGCCATCCTCATTTAAAAAGGGAAAATGCCGGGCTAATTGGAAATTTTCAGCCCAAAGATTGTGCTGATGATGGATGGGTAACCAGGCAAAGGGTAAAATTGTTCTATCAGAGCAGATTGGATACCGCTAAGGCAAGAATGACCTCCCCCGCTGACATGATGACGTGCCCAAATAGGTTTAGTGGCGGGAGCAAGCCCCCGCCGTACGGGGTAAGCCTTCTCGGGAGCAGATTCTTGTCCGGGGCTTCAGTCCATCCGCAATGCCGGCACAATGATAAATATGCGGTGGGAGCAAGCCACGGCGGGAGCAAGCCCCCGCCGTACGAGGTGAGTCTCTCCGTTCTTACTGAACAATAAAAATGACGGCATAGGGTCGTACTATAATTAAAACTAAGATTGGAAGAACAACATGACAACTAAGATTCAAACCGACGAATTAGTCCTTGCCGGCGGTTGTTTCTGGGGGATGGAGGAACTCTTCCGCCGTCTGCCTGGCGTACTGGACACCGAAGCTGGTTACACTGGCGGAGAGAATGACCACCCCACCTACCGCAACCACCCCGGGCATGCGGAAGCGCTCAAACTCGTCTTTGACCCACAGCAAACCGATCTCCCGCATCTGCTGGATTTCTTTTTCCGCATGCACGACCCCACCACACTCAACCGCCAGGGCAATGACATCGGCACCTCTTACCGCTCCGCTATCTTTTATGCCGACGAAGCTCAGAAACTCGCAGCCAAACAGATTATCGCTAAAGTCAATCAAAGTGGCGTCTGGAAGCGACCGGTGGTGACCACGCTCGAGCCGCTTGGCACCTTCTGGGTGGCTGAAGATTATCACCAGGATTATCTGCAAAAGTTGCCCAATGGCTACACCTGCCATTTCATCCGGCCTATTCCAAGTTTTCTGGATTAGGTTCGCTAAAAAGGGGTCTGATATGCAGAAACAGCCTTCAGCACCACCCGAAAGTAAAGTACGCAATTACCTGAAAATGCTCAAAGTATATGGTCTGATCGCGTTAGGGATCGTTTTGCTCTTCACTGGCGGGGGTTTTGTGACTGGCGGAGTGCCCGGTCTGCTCAATGGTCTGAATTTGGGGCTCATTGTCAGTGCTGTTGGGCTGCCTTTTTTGGGAATTGTGGTCAGCATCACCTACTGGAGCGAATTTGCGGGAAGGTGGGGGGAGGAAAAGTACAAAGAGCAATTGGAAAGCAAGCCTGATGATAAAAATAATCAGAACAAGTAATGTAATTAGATAAGCCAAGAAATGAGAGGTTGGCAATGAAAAATAGTCTAATTCTCCTAATTGTGATATTTGCGCTTGGTCTGAGCGCTTGCGTGCCTACGGCTGAAATCCCTCCCACAGCAATCCCTCCAGTCGAAATCAGTCCCGAACCCACCAGCCTGCCTGCCACGGAGCCCCCCACCGCGGAGCCTCCCACCGCAGAGCCGCAGCCTACGCTGGAACCCACGGTAGAGGCGGTAACTCCTGCTTCCAATCTTTATGCTTATGCCAAGGAATCTCAGATTTTCCTCCTCAACCCCGCGGACTTTTCAGTGGTGAGGATGGGTGATTCCAACCACCCCATTGGTTATGCCTCTGATTGCTGGCTAAGTTCTCCGCGTCTCTCGCTGGATGGACACTACCTTGCTTTTGAAGCCCGCTGTGTGAACGCTTTTGTTGTGTATGACCTGCAGCAAAACAACAAAATCGCGGAGATTGTAAAAGCATCCGATCCTGAAATCCTCGGCGACACTCTGCTCGGTTGGGCAGAAAATGGGCGGCTTTACTATACCCGTATGGTTGGTGGCTGCAGCTTTGATCCCGAACTCATAGGTCCGGAAAGAATGGAAGTTTACTCCTACGAACCCGTATCAGGCAGCACGCGTTATGAATTTGACCTGCCCAAGGTCGATGCCGCCTCACATGCCTACAGCATCGGTATCATTATTGACCCCCAGGCAGAGCATGTCATTGCCTGGAATGCCGCTTGTTCGGTGGGGCTTGGCACTCGTTTCCTTTTGACTACCAACACCGGAGATTACGAGATTTCCCCAAATAGCTGGCCGGCAAGTTTCGGCGACCTGAGCGGACATTATTCAGCCTTCCCCGCGGAGCAGTTTGTGTTTGGGGCGGATGGTGGAAAACTTTTCGTTCTCAAAGACCCTCAACTCGAATGGGATCCCAACTCAAGGCTGATGTTCCTTGCCCCCGGTGCAAGCCAGGCGCAGCAGATCGACTCGGGCAGTTTCAATGAACTGGTCAGCCAGGCGCCTTTGGTGAATTAGAGCTTTATTAATATTTCATCATAAGTCTTCCACAGCCAGCAAAGTGACTGGATATTTTGGTATACTCCAATTACCGGAAACTGTATTTCCGGGATATTGTGAACCCTCTTTTTGGGGTTCCCCCGTCTGATTTCCCCTGCCAAAATCGAACACCGGGACTACCAAGGCAGGATTTGCCTGACAAGGCTATGAAAGGTTTTGAGGTTTACTTTGGCTAGTATGTATCAATTAACTCAAAAAGCCAAGAAGATTCTGAGCAATGCCCGCAGGATTGCCACGCATTTCAACGCGGACACGATTGGCACTGACCACCTGGTGGCCGGTATCATCACCGAGGACAGTTGTGTGGCATACCGTGTGTTGCGCGATCTCGGAATTGAAGAAAACGTGATTTTTGACGCCATCCCGCAGGGTGAAAGTGAACTGCCAGATGATCGCGAACTACGACTTGGTGAAGACATTAAAAAAACGCTCGAATACGCCATCGAAGAGGCTGAGAAAGATCAGTCTCCCATGGTTGGAACGGAACATATCCTGCTTGCTTTGAGCAGGGATATTGAATTCAAGGGCATGGACATTCTGATCCGCTTTGGTATCACTCCGGAACAGTTGCGCCGCCATACGAACCGCGTTCTGCGGGATGCTAAAGAAGCCGGTGAACAGCGCCAGGAGCATTCGGAAGGGCGCGAGGAACGCCGCGGAAAATCTGAGGTCGAAGGTGTTGGCGGCTCACGCCGCTTACGCAACAAAGAGAAAGATTCAGACAGCAACTCGCCCCTGGTGGACCAGCTTGCCACGGACCTGACCGCCCTGGCAGAAACAGGCAAGCTCGATCCGGTCATCGGGCGTCAGAAAGAGATTGAACGCGTGATCCAGATTTTGGCGCGCCGCACCAAGAACAATCCCGCCCTGATCGGCGAACCGGGTGTGGGCAAGACCGCCATCGTGGAAGGTCTGGCGCAGCGAATCATTGAAGGGGAGGTGCCGGCGCTTTTGCTCAAAAAACGTGTGCTGCAATTGGACGTCGGCTCCCTCGTGGCTGGCACGATGTATCGCGGTCAGTTTGAGGAACGCCTCAAGCGCGTGATTGACGAGCTCAAAGCCAGTGGCGCGATCGTCTTCATTGACGAATTCCATATGCTGGTTGGGGCTGGTTCAGCCGGTTCCTCAGTGGACGCCGCCAATATTCTCAAACCCGCCCTTTCACGCGGCGAACTGCAGGTGATTGGCGCCACCACGGTCAATGAATACCGCAAAAACATCGAGAGCGATGCCGCCCTCGAGCGTCGTTTCCAGCCTATCATGGTCGAACAGCCATCTGTTCAGGAAACGATCGAAATTCTGCGCGGCATTCGTAGTAGATATGAAGAACATCATCGTCTGAAAATCAGCGATGCTGCTTTGGATTCAGCCGCCAAACTCAGCGCGCGCTATGTGACCGACCGTTTCCTGCCCGACAAGGCAATCGACCTGGTGGACGAAGCCTCCTCCCGCGTCCGCATGTACAAGAGCGAGGCAGCGCTTACGAGCAAGGATATTGTGAGCGAACTCCGGGAGATCAATAAGCAGTTAAATGACCCGGATGCCAACCTGGATAACGATGCCACTGAGGCACTGACACAAACACAACTCAGGTTGGAGGGTGATCTTCAAGCGCTGCAGACAGGTTGGGATCGCGCGAACGCCCCGACAGTCAGCGAAGAGGATATCGCTGAGGTTATTTCCATGTGGACTGGCATCCCTCTGATGCAGATTGCCACTGAAGAATCGACCAAACTGCTTCATCTCGAAGAAGACTTGAGCAAAGTGATCATCGGACAGACTGAAGCTATTCAAGCGGTCTCGAAAGCTATCCGCCGGGCGCGGGCAGGACTCAAGAGTGAGCATCGCCCAATCGGGTCCTTTATGTTCCTTGGACCTACCGGTGTTGGTAAAACTGAGCTGACAAAAGCCCTCGCCAACCAGATGTTTGGGTCTGAAGATGCGTTGATTCAGATTGACATGTCCGAGTTTATGGAACGCCACAGCATGAGCCGGCTGGTTGGCGCGCCTCCGGGTTACATCGGTTACGATGAAGCCGGTCAGCTGACCGAAGCCATCCGCCGCAAGCCTTACTCGATTGTTGTCTTTGACGAAATCGAAAAAGCGCATCCGGAAGCGCTCAATATGCTGCTGCAAATTATGGAAGAAGGTCACCTTACGGATGCCAAGGGTCGCAAAGTGGACTTCCGCAATGCCATCATCATCATGACCACTAACATCGGCGCTGAAATGATCCGCCGCCAATCCGCCCTGGGCTTTGCCCTGGATTTGGATGAGATCCGCGAGGAACAGTTTGCTTACGATGAGATGCACAAGAAGCTGATGGAAGCGCTGAAACGCAGCTTCCGCCCGGAATTTGTCAACCGGCTCGATTCGGTGATTGTTTTCCGCGCGCTCAGCCGCGCGGACATCCGCGAAATCGTCATGCTTGAGATTCAAAAGGTCCAGGAACGCCTGGTGGAACAGCGCATCAGCCTGACCCCCACCGATAGCGCCTTGGATTACCTGGCGGAGCTTGGCTACGACCCTGAAATGGGCGCACGCCCAGTGCGGCGTGTGATCCAGCAGCAGGTGGAAGAGCGGCTTTCAGATGGATTGCTGGCTGGTGATTTTGGTGAGGGCAATCGAATATTGATCGACCTCGAAGAGTACATCAGCGAGGAAGGCGAGCCCCAAAAGCGCATCGTGCTCAAACGTGATAATCATACAGAAGAGAAAGAAGAAACCCCTGAGATGATGGGAGCATAAAACACATGGCAAAAACCTACTCACGGTATGTGTGTCAGGTCTGCGGGAAGGTTAGCTCCCGCCCCTTCGGCCGCTGCCCGGGCTGCGATAGCTGGGACTCGATGGTCGAAGAAATCGTTGAAGCCGAAAACGGAAAATCAGCCCGCGCCACGCGCGGGCTGACTGGTTCTTCCAGGGTACATTCGCTTACAGAGATCGAAGGTCAGGAGGAAGAACGCCTGCCGCTGCCGATTGAGGAGTTCTCGCGGGTGTTGGGTGGGGGTATCGTGCCTGGTTCGGTTGTTTTGATCGGTGGAGATCCAGGCATAGGCAAAAGCACGCTCACACTGCAGATGGCAATGCAGCTGGCGGGAAAGCATACCGTTTTGTATGTTTCGGGTGAGGAATCTGAACGTCAGATTAAAATGCGCGCCGACCGCCTGGCTGAAAAAGATAAAAATGGCAGCCCCAAATTGCCCGCGCGTTTGCTGCTGGTGACCGAAACCAACCTGGGGCAAATCTTCAAACATATTGAAGACACCAAACCCGCCCTGGTGATCATCGACTCAATCCAAACCATGACCCTGCCAGAGATGGAATCGGCAGCAGGCTCGATCTCGCAGGTGCGCGAAAGCGCAGCACGCTTGCGCGAACTGGCCAAGAGCAGCGGCGTGACCGTGTTCCTGATCGGGCACGTTACCAAGGAAGGCACCATTGCCGGTCCGCGCGTGTTGGAGCACATTGTTGATACGGTGCTCTACCTGGAGGGGGAGCATTTTCAGTCTTACCGCCTCTTGCGTTCGGTCAAAAATCGCTTTGGCGCCACCAGTGAAGTTGGCGTGTTTGAGATGCAGGAAAAAGGCATGGTGGAAGTGCGCAACCCCAGCGAGGTTTTCCTGGCAGAGCGCATGATCAACGCGCCGGGCTCAGCGATTGCCGTGACCATGGAAGGCACCCGCCCACTGCTGGTGGAAATCCAGGGGCTTACCACGCCCACCAATTTCGGCAACCCGCGCCGTACAGCCAACGGGATCGACTTTAACCGTCTGCTCATTCTTGCGGCAGTACTGACGCGCAGATTAGGCATTAATCTTGGCAACCAGGATGTGATCACCAACGTGGTTAGCGGTCTGCGAATTGAGGAGCCGGCAGCCGACCTGGCGGTGGCCACCGCGATTGCCTCCTCCTATCGGGATACTCCGGTGAGGGCAGACACCGTGCTAATCGGTGAAGTTGGGCTTTCAGGGGAACTGCGCATGGTGGGGCAGACGCAAATCCGCCTGCGCGAAGCCGCAAAACTGGGCTTCAAACGCGCTGTCGTGCCCAAACGCCTCAGAAAGAGCGAACCCTGGCCTGAAGGTATCGAGGTGGTTGAAGCCCGTTCCCTGCGTGAGGCGCTCAGAGCGGCCTTATTGGAAGAAGTACCTGATAAAACTGCCCGGGGAAAAACTTCCGGCTCTCAGATAGAATAACCACTCCCCTGCCTGTCATGGTAGGATTTAAGCAGATAACAGAAAGAGCGCTTTATGACTTCAATCATCGATTTCACCCGTAAAAACCATGCCCTCGAGCATGCCACTATGACCATCCTGGCTGAGCGCTACAAAGGCGTACGCATGATGGGGCATTCCAGCCCTGCCGGTTTTATCCTGGTGGCTGACCTGCCGACCGAGATTGTTACCGACGCGGTACTTGAGGCCAAACGGCGTCTTGAGAACGGTGAATCAAACCTGGCGGTGCATCCAAACTGCGGCACAAACATGGCGGTCTCCAGCCTGGCCGGCAGTGCCGCGGCTTTCAGTGCGCTTGGCTTATTGAGCAGGAAAGGCAAAAATGCCTGGTGGCACTATCTGGTTGCCACACTTTTTGCGGTTCCGGCGTTTCTGCTGGCAAAACCGCTTGGTCCAAAACTCCAGGAAAAATTCACCACCGATCCTGAAACGCGAGATATGGCTGTCCGCATGGTGACCAGCCAAAAAACCGCCAACAGCTTCGTTCATTTCATCCGTACCAGCGCCAGTTAGGGGCAGTGTGAGCGGTCAGGCAAAACCCACCTTCTACCTGCTGCGCGGGGATGACAACACCCGCATTAAAGAAGTCATCGCCGGTTTCCAGGCTGGGCTTGGCGATCCATCCATGGCAGATCTGAACACAACGCGCCATGAGGGTGCCTCGCTTGGTTTTGAAACCTTGCAGGCGGATGCCCTGACGATGCCTTTTTTGGCTGACCGCCGTTTGATCATCGTTGAGAATGCGCGGGACTTTCTTTCCAGGATGGCCAAAGAGCGTGCCCAGGCTTGCCTGGATCTGTTTGGAAACCTGCCCGAAACGACTGCCCTGGTGATGCTGGTAGAAGATCAGCAAGCCAAAAGACGCGGCGAACGCTACTGGGAGCACGGCAAAACTTATGCCTGGCTGACGGATTGGATGCGCGGGCATAATGATCAGGCACTGCTCATTGACTGCGCCCTGCCGGATGAGGAAGACATGCCTTCATGGATACTGCGGAAGGCAAAGGAACTTGGAGGCGGCTTCAGACCGGATGCAGCACGCTTGCTGGCAAGTTATGTGGGCAATAACACCATGCGGGCGCGCAACGAAGTGGAAAAGCTGATCACCTATGTTGGTGAGCGCCAGGTGGTGGAAGAAGCCGATGTAAGCTTGCTGACAGCCCAGGAGCAGGAAGGCGACATTTTTACTCTCACGGATGCCCTTGGTGAACGCAACAGCAAAGCAGCCATGCAGCAATTCATGCTGCTAATGGAAGACAACGACCTGCTCAAACTGACAGGGATGATCCACCGCCAATTCCGTCTCCTGATCCAGGCGCGCGAGATCCTGGACGCGGGCGGCAAGGCGCAGGATATCGAGAGAGAACTGTCGGTCCTGGGTTTTGTCTCGCGTAAACTTGCAGACCAAGCGCGCCGTTTCAGCATGCGGCAGTTGCTTGAGATCTATGACCGCCTGTTGAAAATTGACCTGGACATGAAAACCGGGGGTATTCCTGGTGACGTCGCCTACGAGCTCCTGATCGCTGACCTGACCCGGTAAGCCAACTCGTTTGAGGAAGAACAATGCCTTTTAACATCATTCGCAACGACATCGTCAAAATGAAAGTGGATGCCATTGTCAACGCGGCTAACTCCGGGCTCAAACAGGGCGGTGGCGTGTGCGGCAGGATTTTTTCGGCTGCCGGCGAGCAGGAGATGACCAAAGCCTGTGACGTGATTGGCTGGTGCGAACCAGGCAGTGCTGTGATCACGCCCGGTTTTAATCTGCCCGCAAAATTTGTGATCCACACCGTGGGTCCAGTTTGGCAGGGCGGAAAACAGGGCGAGGAGGATGTCCTGCGCAGCGCTTACCGCTCAAGCCTGGAGCTTGCTTTGCAGCACGATCTTGAGAGCGTTGCCTTCCCGTTGATCTCCTCTGGTATTTACGGATACCCCTATGAAGAGGCTTTGGCTGTTGCGCTGGATGAAATAAACCGCTTTCTCTTTCAGCACGATATGCAGGTGACTCTGGTCATGTTTGACCAGACCGCTGTCGCGCTGGGTTTCAAACTCCGTAAAGACCTGATAAGTTACATTGACGATCATTATGTAAGCGAGCATCTCGATCGCGATCGGCAGCGAAGGTACCTTAACGAGTCGCGCCCATCTCCCAGTCAGGTTTTTCAGGATTCACTGCAATTGGATGAACCACAGTTCATTTATGGTGCACCACTCGCCCAACCAGCCGATGAAATCAAAGGTTTTAAAATTCCGAAAGAAAAAACATTTTCGGAAGCTCTACTCGACATCATCGACGCCAAGGGCATGACCGATGTGGAGACTTACAAACGCTCCAACATTGACCGCCGGCTCTTCAGCAAAATCCGCAGTAATGCCGGTTATGCGCCCAGCAAGTCCACTGTGCTGGCTCTCACAATTGGTCTGCGGCTTTCGGTTCAGGACGCGCAGGATCTGCTGGCGCGCGCGGGCTTCGCCTTCAGCCCCTGCGACACACGCGACCTGATCGTACGCTATTTTTTGGAAAAGGGTGATCACGACATAGCCCGGGTGAACGCCGCGCTTTACGATTTTGATCAGAGTTTGCTCGGCGTGTAAAATGTCGCCTGCCAGGCGACCACAGCAGAAGCTTGGGGGAATATCATAGACCTCAGATCAACAAGGAGGTCTACAATGAACAAAACAGAACTGATTTTTATCCTCGACCGCAGCGGCTCAATGGGAGGCTTGGAAACTGACACCATCGGGGGCTTTAATGCCACCATCAGCGACCAGAAGAAGATCGAAGGGGAAACCCGCGTGACCACCATCCTGTTCGACAACTTCTTTGAAACCCTGCATGACCGCATTAACCTCCAGGATATTCCACCTCTGACCGACAAGGATTACTTCGTCCGTGGAAGTACTGCGCTCTATGATGCTGTCGCGCTTGGCATTCGCAAGATCGCCAATGTGCAGAAGCATATTAGACCGGAAGGGCGGGCAGACAAAGTCATCATGGTCATCACCACCGACGGTTATGAGAACAGCTCGCGCGAAACCAACGCCACAATGCTTCATCAGATGATTGAAGACTGCAAGAAACAAGGCTGGGAATTCCTCTTCCTGGGTGCCGATATCGACGCGCAAGCTGCCGCAGGAGAGATTGGCATTGAAAGCCACCGGGCTGCCAACTTCGTCAAGGATAAGCAGGGAGTGCGGGTGCAGTATGACTCGCTCAATGTTGCCATCAGCGCGATGCGCTCTGGCGCTCCATTGCCCGCAGATTGGAAAGATAAGCTGGACGAAGACAACAAACGTGCCAAATAGTGGGGGCTATGAGGGGGTAGAGGGGTTGGGCTGGGGCAAAAACTGCCCCAGCCTGTTTTATTCAACAAAAATACTCTCAGTACCTGATAGTGTCCTAACCAGACGTCAATGCAAGTTTAATCTGTCATTGCGACTGCTTGNNCAGAGTAGGGACGAAGCAATCTAAAATCTCAACCCAGAGGACAATGGAGGTTCGCAATACCCTACGGGTACGATGTGACAGATAAAAGACAGATCTTCGATAAGATAAGAGTTTTTATCTTATCGAAAGCCCTTTTTTGTATTCCTGTTAATGGGACTACTTGACTACAAAGTAGGCCTTGCACCTTGTGAACTATTTTCGTCACAATTTATAAAATTAATCTATGAGGGTGCTGAAATCCTTTTTAGAGTCCTAAGGTATAGCTTTGTCTTTGTTGGTAACATTTTTTGTCAATTTGGGAAACCCAGGTGTTTAGATAAACAAGAATTTACTTTTAGAGGTAGTGTATATTACGAGGGTAAAAAAAACCGCCTATTCGGCGGTTGTTGTGCTTGCTTTGGCGGGTTCTTTCGAGGTACCCTCTGTCTTACTCTCTGAGGGTGATTTGGAACCATTGCCGCCATCCCCTTCAGACTTATGGCTGTACTTTTGCCCGGATGGCGAGCGGTTGTCGGTGGCGTAAAACCCTTTACCCTTGAAAACAATGCCTACCGGCTGGTAGACCTTGCGCAGCGCGACTGTATTGCAATTGGGGCAAACGGTGAGGGGATCATCGGTAAAATGTTGGAATTGATCGAAATGATAATCGCAATTCTCGCATTTATAACTGTAAATTGGCATTTTCTACTTACTTCTCCTGGTCAAGAGTCATTATCGTACCACAAAATGACATAAAAACATCTTACTGCTTGTGCATTAGATTTGTGTCAGATTGGGTCCCCCGATGAAGGGTTTGAGAGCACTAAGCGTCCTCCACACAGAAAAGCTGGTACACAAAAACTACCTTATCTGTCTTGCGATATAATCGAAACCTGTATGACTGAAGAAAATAAAACCCTCAAAGCGCGCGCAAACCGCAAACGTCCGGTTTGGCTGATCATCCTTGGCATTCTGCTGTTTGGGGTAGTGGTGCTGTTTGCGCTGTACCAGGTACCCGCGATCCACGACCGCGCGTATTTTTACGTGACCACGCTGCGTTCCCGCGTCTATTATTTCTTCAGGCCCCCTGCCGCGTCGACCTTTAACCCTTCGGAGAAATCCACCCCTGACATCAGTGTTGCCGCTACTCTTACGGCGATGATACCTACCCCCACAGCTACTTTCACCCCCGAACCTACGGCTGGAACCACTCCTGTGAATACAGTCATTGTTTCTCCCACGCCAATCCCCACCCCAATTCCTGCCGCGGTGCAGCTTGAGGGTGTGGTGCAGGAGTATCAGCGTTTGAACAGCTGCGGTCCAACCAACCTTGCCCTTGCTCTGCGCTATTGGGGTTGGGTGGGTGAGCAGATTGACATCGAACAGGTCCTCAAACCCCGCCTGGAAGACCTTAACGTCACGCCCCAGGAAATGCTAACTTATGTGGAGGAGAACACCCAACTGGATGCTGTCCTGCGCTTTGGCGGCACCGTCGATTTGCTCAAACGCCTGGTGGCAGCCGGTTATCCCGTAATGGTTGAACGCGGCTATGTCAACCTGGATGAAGAATGGAAGGGCTGGATGGGGCATTATGGCGTGGTTGATGGTTATGATGACGCGCAAAATGCCGTTCACATCCCCGACACCGTCAATGGCAACATTTGGGTTGATTACGATACCCTTCAAAAGTTCTGGGATGAATTTTCGGGCACCTACCTGGTCATTTTCCCTCCTGATGAGCGAGATATTGTAATGGGGCTGCTTGGAAATCATGCTGACCCCGAGTATAACCTGGATACCACCCTGGAACTCTTTCGAAACCGATCTGAAACAGCCGCTCGTTCTGAGCAGTACTTTGCTTACTATAGCCTGGGTGAACTGCTGGTCATGAAGAAAGACTACGTCAACGCTGCCGAAGCTTTTGATAAAGCTTTCGAGGTCTACGGTTGGCTGCCGGTGGACGACCGCCCCTGGCGCATGCTCTGGTACCAGGTTGGTCCATATGAAGCCTATTATTACACTGGCAGATATAAGGATGTTGTCAGCCTGACTTATAAAACGATAACAGACGCCAGCACAGCGGCTCTACCCGAGACATTTTTGTGGAGCGGTCGGGCTAATGTAGCCCTGGGCAATACTCAAACCGCTATTTTCGATTTCAAACGCGCCCTGCAGTGGCATCCCGGCTGGCCTCCTGCCGTGGCTGAGCTCAAAGCCCTGGGCGTTGAACCCTAACCTGAACCCATCCACCTGAAGAGACACTATGTCAGCAAGCAAAAAGAACTTTAAAAAAACTCTTGGAAAGCGCTCTATGTGGCGCAAGCCCTGGCCTTACCTCGCGATCCTGGCGGCAATAGCAGTGCTTGGATTTGCTGCAATGCAAGTTCCCGCAGTGGAAAGGCGTGTCCTTAACCTGTATTCAACGTTCTACTATCGGCTCAATCCGCCATCAGAAAACGTCTTTGGTCCATCCCAGCAGGGCACACTCGACGCGAGTGTGCTGGCTTCGCTGACTGCAATGGCGCCTACTCAGACACCTGTCCCAGAACAGACGCCGACACCAGAAGGCGACCCTGCCCAGCCGACTGCCACGCCCGAACCCACTCCAACCCTCGTTCCATTTCCTGCCGCTTTTACCCTGGATGGCATGGGACTGGAATACCAGAGCTTCAACAACTGCGGACCAGCCAACCTCTCGATGGATATCACTTACTGGGGCTGGCCGAGCAACCAGGCTGTGACCGAAGCCGGTCTCAAAACCCACAAAGACGACCGCAACGTGATGCTCAGCGAGATGCGTGATTATGTGATCGAAAGAACCGACCTGATGGCTTTGATCCGCTATGGCGGTACGCTCGATACCCTCAAACGCCTGGTTTCAAATGGTTACCCGGTCCTGCTGGAACGCGGTCACACTGATCCGGATGACGGCTGGATGGGGCATTACAGCATTGTGACCGCTTACGATGATGCCAGGCAGACTGTCCGCATTCCGGATACACTTTTGGGGATCATGACCCTCAGTTATGATGAACTGATGCTCGACTGGGCGCATTTTGACGGGATCTACCTGGTTGTCTACCCACCCGAGCGTGAGGCGGAGGTGTTGACGCTGCTTGGACCGGATGCTGACCCTGACGTAAATTTGCAAAACGCGCTCGATCAGGTTACTGCACGCATCCAGGATGTAAGCGGGCGCGAACTGTTTTTTGCCTGGTACTCGCGGGGCAGTGTCTTGGTTGAGATGCAAAACTACCTCGAGGCAGCTCAGGCTTATGACCAGGCTTTTGCTGTCTATGCCCAATTGCCTCCTGGGGAACGTCCCTGGCGCATCACCTGGTACCAGGTGGGTGCTTATCCGGCTTACTATTACACTGGGCGCTACCAGGATACCCTCGACATTGCGATGCAGACCATCACCAACACCAGCCTCCCCTCCCTGCCCGAAAGCTGGTATTGGGCTGGGCGTGCAGCAGCTGCCTTGCAAATGACTGATGACGCCATCTCACACTACCGCAAAGCGCTCGAGTATCATCCCGGTTGGGCTTTACCCCTCGAAGGCTTGGCTGAGCTGGGTGTGCAGCCCTGAGCAAAAATCAGCAAATTTTTTGCACTGTTATAATCCCAAATAGTTATGAGAAAGAACGCTAAACAAACTCTTCGCCAGCGGCTTAAGCCGCGCTCTGCCTGGCGCAAACCTTGGATTTTTCCAGCCTTAATAGCGGTTGGGTTTCTGTTACTTGCGGGCATCTACCAGATTCCTGCAATCCACGATCGTGCCTATTTCTATCTCGCCAGCGCGCGTGCCAGAATTTATTATTTCTTCAAACCACCGGCTGCCGAAGTCTTTGAACCTACTCAGCAAGGCACCCTGGATGCCAGTGTTTTTGCCACGCTGACAGCCATGGCTCCTACTGCTACGCTTACCCCATTGCCCACCCACACGCCGACTCTTGAGCCTACGGCTGAATTTACTTCCACCCCCACCATTACCCCAACGGCGACTCTGGTTCCCACACCCCTGCCGCCGCTGCCTTCATCGGCTATGATCGAGGGCATCGAGCCGGAATACCAGGGCTTCAATAATTGTGGTCCAACCAACCTGGCAATGGCTTTACGCTTCTGGGGATGGGAAGGCACTCAGAAAACGACTGAAGAAGTGCTTAAGCCCTTCATCAAGGACCGCAACGTCATGCCCTATGAAATGCTGGGCTATGTGCAGGAACATACGGAGCTCAACGGCATTGTGCGCTACGGCGGAGACCTTGACCTGGTGAAACGCCTGGTCGCATCCGGCTTCCCGGTGATCATAGAGCGCGGTTACATTGACCGGCACGAAGGCTGGATGGGGCACTATGGTCTAATTGTCGGTTACGATGATAAGCTTCAGGAAGTGACCATCCCCGACACCTACCTGGGGATGATCAAGATGAGTTACGAAGAGATCACCCGCTATTGGGAGCAGTTTGATCGAATCTATCTGGTAATCTTCCCTTATGAACGTCAGCAGGAAGTCTATGACATCCTTGGTGCCCAGATGGATGCTCAATATAACAAAGAATACACACTCGACCTGGTCAGCAGCCAGCTCTATGAGCGTGAGGGAGTGGATCGCTTCTTTGTCTGGTACAGTCGTGGTTCAATCTGCGTGGAACTGAACGATTTTCTTTGCGCGGGAGAGTCATATGATGAGGCTTTCCGCATTTACGCGACGCTCAAGGAAGAGGAACGCCCGTGGCGCATGCTCTGGTATCAGACCGGTCCCTATTATGCTTATTACTATTTGCAGCGCTACCAGGACTTGTATAATCTGACCAAACAGACCCTCGATAAAACGCCTGAAGATGCCATCCCCGAAACCTGGGTCTGGAAAGGTAGGGCGGAGGTCAAACTGGGGCTGCGCGATGAGGCAATCGAAAGCTTCAAACAGGCGCTTTTCTGGCACCCGAACTGGTGGGTAGCGGAAGAAGAATTGATCGCGTTGGGCGAAACAGTTAACTGATCTATGGAGAACAGGGTTATGGAGAATTACGTTGCCTACAATGCCCGCATGTGGGATGCCTGGAGCGATGATCGCAACACCTGGTCAATCCCCCTGACCCCCGAGCAGTTCAAGCGGGCAAAAAACAGTCCAATTGAGTTTGTTCTCACGCCCACAAAGAATGTTCCCCTCAGCTGGTTTGAAGGCGTTGGTAAGGACGTGTTGGGATTGGCAAGCGGCGGCGGGCAGCAAGGACCTGTGATGGCGGCACACGACTACCGCGTGACCATCCTGGATAACTCCTTGCGCCAATTACAGTCTGAAAGAATGGTGGCACAGCGTGAGGATTATCCGCTCCTGGCGACTCAAGCCGATATGACCGTGCCCTTTCCATTCAAAGACGAGAGCTTTGATGTGATCATTCACCCGGTCTCGAATTGCTACATTGAAGACTTGCAGTCAACCTGGAATGAGTGTTACCGTGTGCTCAGGCACAGCGGGGTAATGATGGCAGGTTGGACCAATCCGATTCTGTATATGTTCGAAGATGAAGCTCTTGAAAACCCCGAAATGCCGCTTATTGTCCGCAATAAACTGCCCTTTAACGGCAGGCTGGAAGTGGAAAAGGGCGGGGAATTGAGATTCGATACGGGCTATCAGTTCAGTCACAGCTGGGAAGCGCAAATTGGGGGACAGCTTAAGGCGGGCTTTCTCCTCAAGGATTTCTACGAAGACTCTGACCCCGGAATCCACCTGGGGGATTACACCAGTCTTTTTGCCGCAAGCCTGGCAGTGAAACTTTAGAAGCGACCCTGACCTAACTTCCCCCGCTTAGAGTCTGACGAGCCAGAACGTTTTTTTATCTGTCATATTGTGCACGTAGGGTATTGCGATGTTTTTTTCTGTCATTGCGAGGTACGAAGCAATCTAAACTCTCAACGTAGAGGGCTATTAGCGATTCACAAAGACGCCAGAACATATTTACTTCAAGGATAATGAACCTGAGCCTGCTACATCCAGTATTCTTAGCTTACCAAGAGTTCAGATTGCTTCACAACTGAGGTTCGCAATGACAGATGGTTGTGCCGATCTTGAGAAGCACGCAACCAACCACCGATTGTGCCGGTCTCCAAATCGAGGAAAAGGTCTAGTCGAATGCTTCATTGATTTTTTGGCAGTAAATCTGGAGACTTAAAGGTCAGCCCCCGTAAACGGCGAGGTCCCACTCCGCTTCGCTTCGGGGATAATAAACGCTAGTACGATCAAAAGATCCTGACCAATCCGTATTATCTCATCTTTTCAGGGTAGTTCTTGAGCAGTTCCTGACCGGGCATCAGGATCGCTTTTGGCTCGCAGACGCTCTTACAAAAACAGCAGCCCACCATGCACAAAAACGGTTCTGCCACCCAGATTTTCCCATTCTCGTCGCGTTCGTAAACCTCGCGCGCGCACAGATCCAAACATGCGCCGCAATCGTTACACAATGCCTCCGAGATGGTGGGAAACCAGGGGATCTGCTCACGCGGGTAACCGCGCCAGGTGCCGTAATCGCGCGCGACGATCGCTTTGCCGGTACGCCAGCGTTGATAATAGCGATGATATTCCAGCATAAGCGCGTTGGCGTAATCCTGCATCGCCGGTTTGGGGATGAAATTATTCTGCCTTACACCGTTTAACAGATGCTCTTGGATATCCTGCTGGCTTGGGGTTAATCCCTCTTCGTACAATGCTGAAAAGAGTTCTTCCAGGCCCAGCAAACCTGCTGGTTGACCACCGATTTGGAGCATGCGGTAACTGAGCGCCATAGTAATTCCGATCAGCCGCCTTTTGCCAGGCAATCCACAGCTTCAGCCCTAAGGTGCGCCACCATGGCGGTGAGCCCGTTGCTGCGCTGGGAGGAGATGTGGCGCCAGAGGCCGAGCTCCTCAAACACGCTCAACTCCGCTTCGAGCACCTCTTTGGCAGGTTGATTATTGAGTAACTTGTGAAGCATTGCCACCATGCCCTTCACCACCAGCGAATCGCTGTCAGCCTCAAAAATCAAGATGCCGTCCTGGCACTTCACATCAAACCAGACACTGGACTGGCAGCCTTTCACCAGGTTTTCGTCCACCTTGCTTTCGGGCTTCATCGCGGGCATGTCCATGCCCATTTCGATCAGATATTCGTATTTTTCTTCCCAGTTCGCAAGCAGCGCGAAATCATCACTGAGGTCTTTTTGGAGCTCCTGGATACCTGGCATACTCACCTCTTTAGCATTTTTATGACACGCCTTACGCCGTCCGCCAGCTTTTCGAGGTCTTCCCGGTTGTTATAAAGTGCCAGCGAAGCCCGCACTGTGCCGCTGATGTGCAGGGCATCCATGATTGGTTGGGTGCAGTGCTGACCGGTGCGCACGGCGATGCCCATCGTGTCGAGCAGCACGCCCATGTCGTAGTGCTGAATGCCATTCACATTAAAGGGCAAAATGCCTGAACGATGCGACGGAGAGCCATAAATGATCAGGTCAGGGATCTCTGACAGAAGGTTCAATCCGTAAGCGAGCAGGTCCTCTTCGTACTTTTGTAATTCAAGCGGATCAAACTGCTTCAGGTAATCTACGGCAACACCCAGCCCGATTGCCTGCGCTACGTTGGGCGTGCCGGCTTCAAATTTATAAGGCAGAACATTAAAAGTAACCTTTTCGGGGGTCACACTATCGATCATCTCGCCGCCGCTGAGGAAGGGCGGCAATGCTTCCAACCACTTTTCCTTGCCGTAGAAGATGCCAATCCCCATCGGTCCGTACATTTTATGCCCCGAAAAAACATAAAAATCGGCATCCATGCTCTGCACATCATGCGCGATATGCTGCACAGACTGGGCAGCATCCACCAGCACGGGGACTTCGTGGGCGTGGGCAAGACGAATGATTTCCTCAATCGGATTGACTGTGCCAAGAGAATTGGAAACATGGTTAACGGCTACCAGTCGGGTCTTCTCGTTAAGCATGCGCTCAAACAGCGCCAGGTCGAGCTCGCCATGTTCGTTGAAGGGCAGAATGCGGAAGGTTGCGCCGCGCCTCAGACACATTTGCTGCCAGGGAACGTAGTTGCTGTGGTGTTCAAGTTGCGTGACGATGACCTCATCACCTGCCTGCACAAACTTCTCGCCATAGGTGTACGCCAGCAGGTTGATCGATTCAGTCGTGCCGCGGGTGAAGATCACCTCATGGTTGCGTTCCGCATTGATATACCCTGCCACTTTCCGCCTGGCTCTCTCGTAGGCTTCGGTAGCCTGTACCGCCAGGGAGTGGTTGCCGCGGTGGATATTGGCATTCAGACGGGTGTAATAATCGACAAGCGCATCGATTACCACCTGGGGCTTTTGCGTGGTGGCAGCATTGTCCAGGTAGACCAGCGGGTGGTCATTGACACTTTGCTTCAAAATAGGAAAATCAGCTCTTGCGCTGTGGATGTCTTTAGTCATGGTTATTCCTTAAGGTGCTTTGATTTTACCATTGCCGCGGGGCGAAGATGCGGCTTGTAATGCTCGGAGAGCCAGGCGGAATGTGATGGGTGTGTGTTAAATCGTTAAAAAGAAGTAAAGATTGGGTTATCACTTGAACATAAGGCTGAACATTATTAGCTTTGGGATACAATTGTTAACAAGTTAAATATCGTTTCTTTTTGTTTGACGTGCTGGAGGAAGTATGGCAGAAAAGATATTAGTTGTAGACGATGAGATCTCCTTGCAGGAAACCTTAACCTACAATCTTAAAAAAGAAGGTTACTTAGTTGAAGTGGCTGGGGATGGTATCTCCGCGCTGGAGCTTTTCAGGAGCTCCAAGCCGGATCTGGTCATTCTGGACGTCATGCTGCCCGGGATGGATGGTTTCGAAATCTGCCGCACACTGCGCCAGGAATCCAACACACCCGTGTTAATGTTGACTGCCCGTGACGATGAAATTGACCGGGTGGTTGGCTTGGAAGTCGGCGCTGATGATTACTTACCCAAACCCTTCAGCATGCGCGAGCTGATTGCGCGCGTGAAGGCGCTGCTGCGGCGTGTTCGTCTGATCCGCGAGGAGGTCGGTACTGCTGCGCAGGAAGCCAACCAACCCAAGACGCTTGTTTTTGGGAATCTCGAAATTGACCTCAGCCGGCGGGAAGTCCGCCTGGATGGGAAAGCCCTGCCGTGTAAACCCAAGGAATTCGAGCTGCTAACCTTTATGGGTCAGCACAAAGGTCGTGTGCTCACCCGCGAACTGATCCTTGAGCGCGTTTGGGGTTGGGGGTATGTGGGCGACTCGCGTACGGTGGATGTGCACATTCGCTGGCTGCGTGAAAAAATTGAGACTGTCCCTGAGACTCCCCAGAGAATTATCACGGTCCGTGGGGCAGGTTACCGCTTCGAAGGGTAGAACAAATTATGAAAATGCGCATCCATTCGCGCATTGCCTGGCCTTTTGTTCTGACGCTGGTACTCACACTGGTGGTCTGGCTGATTGCCTTGCCATTGCTCGAACAAAGCGCCTACCAAAAAGCTCTCACAAATAATGAGCCAGTAGACCTCTCGTTTGTTCACAATGCGGCCTTTCTAATTTCATTGGTTGGTTTGATCGCGGGTTTGAGCATCAGTCTGATTCATACCAACCGTTATGTTGACGATCTGAAGACCCTCACCGAAGCTGCCAAAGAGCTTGGTGAAGGCAAATATCAAGAGATAGATTTGCTTCCGATGCAGAATTCACTGCGTGAGATGGGCGAGTTGCGGGAAGCTTTGCAAAAAACCGCCCGCCAAATTGAAGACCAGATCGCAGACCTTTCCAAGGAACGCGCTATGCTCTCGGCGGTACTGGGGCAAATGACCGACGGAGTCCTCATTGCTGACAACAGCGGCAGGGTGCAATTGCTAAATAAAGAAGCAGAAAAGTTATTCATGGTTAATGAACGAGATGCACTGGGGCGTTCCGTTGTGGAAGTAATGCGCCATCACCGCTTGGTTGAACTTTGGGAAGAAACACGCAATGGTCCCGCAAAAACCATCACCATGGAAATGGGTGCGATGCATAAGTACCTTCAGGTGGTTGGTATTCCCCTTGGGGAGGATTTGCCCGGGCGATCCATGCTGCTTTTCCAGGACCTCACCCAAACCCACCGCCTCGAAACTGTCCGACGGGACTTTGTCTCGAACATCTCTCACGAACTCCGCACTCCGATGGCAGGCTTAAAGGCTATCAGTGAGACTTTGCTGGATGGTGCTCTGGAAGATCCAGTCGTCGCTCGCAACTTTGTGTTGCGGATGGACAGTGAGGTGGATAATCTAACCCAGATGGTCAACGAACTGCTTGAGCTCTCCCGCATCGAAGCAGGGCGGTCTAACTTTGATTTTCAGCACATCGAACCTTGTCAGTTGATCCAAAAACCTGCTGAACGCATGATTTTGCAGGCAGAAAGGGTGGGAGTCACGCTAAGCTATGATTGTCCGGCTGACCTGCCGCTGGTTTTTGCTGACCCGGAACGGATTTCACAGGTTTTTATCAACCTGATCCATAATGCCATCAAATTTACCTTAAACGGCGGACGAGTTCATGTAACCGCCTTTCAGGACGGGCAAATGGTAGTTTTCAAAGTCAGCGACAATGGTGTTGGCATCGCGCAGAAGGATATTACCCGCATCTTTGAGCGCTTCTATAAGGCTGACCGGGCAAGAGCTGGTGGTGGAACCGGCTTGGGTCTTTCGATTTGCAGGCATATTGTTGAAGCCCATGGCGGGATAATCTGGGCTGAAAGTGTTGAAAATTCCGGTTCCAATTTTTTCTTTTCAATTCCTGTGGTGTATCGTAATAACCATAATTAACCGTCCTTTTACAGTTTGGCAAAGAAACCTTAACCGGATTTTTGCGCGGCAGGATGGGAGCCTATGTTATAGTAAATCAAGGCAATGTCTGATTTTTTGTGTATCCCCGAGAGGATTGTGAGGGTCAAGATGGTATATAATTTTAGGAGATCTCATTTTTCTTTGGAGGCATTATGTCTCGTTTTACCTTAGATCAGGAAATAAAACTTGTCCAGGATGAAATGCTTCTTTTGGGAAGCCTCGCAGAACAGGCTATCCTGAACGCGGTTGATGCTTTGCGTCGCAGGGATATTGCTGCCGCAAAATCCATTTATGCTGAAGATCAGAAAATTAATAGTAAGCATTTTGCCATTGAGAACCACATCCTGATCATTTTTGCCACGCAATCCCCGTTGGCTCGTGACCTACGCATTTTGGCTGCCATGCTTGAAATCATTACTGAGTTAGAGCGTATCGGCGATTACGCCAAGGGTATCGCCAAAGTTGCCATGCGTCTGGCAGATGATGAGACACCCATCCCGATACGTGAAATTTCGACCATGGCGGATAAAGCCACCTCCATGCTCCATCGTGCTTTGGGCGCCTTTGTCGCCGAAGACCTCGCGGCTGCGTATGCTATCCCCAGGGAAGACGATGAGGTGGATGAGCTTTACATCACCATCTATCGCAAGATCGTTCAGAATATGATTAAAAACCCAGAGACCATCGACCATACCAACCAGATCCTCTGGGTCATCCATAACCTTGAGCGTACTGCTGACCGCGTGACGAACATCTGCGAGCGCATTGTTTTTATTGTGTCGGGTGAGCTGCTTGAGTTGGACTCTTCGGATGATGAAGATTTGGATGACTAAAAATTGATTTCCTTGAGCAAAGAGACGCGCCAACAGGCGCGTTTTTTATATACGCAAGATATACGCAAGATCGCAAAAAATAAGAGAGTAAACTATAATCTTGATATCTCTCTTTTTGGGATGATGTATTCATCAGTGCCAGGCGTAAGAAAATAGGAGGTACAGCTTGTGTTAAGAAAAAACGACACCAAAGGAAAACTGATTGTAGTGGAAGGAATTGACGGTTCCGGAAAATCCACGCAAATCGACCTGCTTTATAAGTGGCTTTTGGGTGCTGGATACTCAGTTTATTTCAGCGAATGGAACAGTTCAGCCTTGGTAAAAAGCACCACCCGAGCTGCGAAAAAGTCGAAATCTTTCACCCCCACCACTTTCAGCATTCTGCACTGCACTGATTTTGCGGATCGGTGGGAGAACAGCATCTATCCCCTGCTCAAGGCGGGTGTTATTGTGCTGGCGGACCGTTATGCTTTTACCGCTTTTGCGCGTGACGTTGCCCGTGGCGTTGATCCGGATTGGGTGCGTAACATGTATTCCTTTGCCATTATGCCTGACGCAGCCTTATATTTCCGCGTGCCTTTGGATGTGGCTGTGGAGCGCATCACTGGCGCAAGAGCCAGCCTGAAGTATTACGAGGCAGGTATGGATCTGGGACTGTCCGAAAACATCAACGAGAGTTTTGCACTTTTCCAGGGCAAGATCCTGAATGAATATGACAAAATGGAGGACGAATTCGGCTTGACCTTGATCGATGGCACCAAATCTGTCAAGGAACAACAGAAAAAAGTACGTTCCATTATCAAAAAAATTCTGGTAGGTTTTGAAGGACTGCCTAATCCCAACAAGATGCCCATCACCATGACCAACATTCAGGCGGGCAAGCACAAAAAAGGAGGCTCAAAATGAACAAAGCAACCTTCTATGGAGCTGGGTTCCCCTACCGGGATTTTGGCAAACTCCCTGGCAAGTTGATTGTGCTTGAGGGGACTGACGGCGTTGGTCGCTCAACCCAGATCAAAAAATTGCGCACATGGCTCGAGGAGGAAGGCTATGCCGTTTCAGACACCGGTCTGACGCGCTCTGCTTTAACCACTTCCGGGATTGAAGCTGCCAAGAGCGGGCATACACTTGGTCCGATCACAATGAGTCTCTTTTATGCTGCTGACTTTGCGGATCGCCTTGAAAATCAGATTATCCCCGCCTTGCAGGCGGGTTTCGTGGTGCTTTCAGACCGTTATTTCTATTCTGTTGTAGCCCGCGACAGCTTGCGGGGCATCAACCGACTCTGGTCAAAGCAGCTGTACAGCATCGCGCTCAAACCGGATCTGATCCTCTACATGAAAGCCAGCGTCCCTTCCTTGGTCATGCGTCTGATCCATGGGCGTGGGCTTAACTATTGGGAATCGGGGATGGACCTGCACCTGGCGGATAACTTCTATGACAGCTTTGTGCAATACCAGAGCCTGATACTTGAACAGTTTGATATCATGGCCGAGGAATATAACTTCCTTACCATTGATGCTGATCAAAATCCCGAGACGATCTTTGAAGATCTGAAAAAACCTATTCTCGAGTTACTGTATAACCGGTTGGCTAAAAGCAGCAAGCCCAAGTAGAGATAGTGACTTACCCCAGCATGCCTGGGGTAAGGTTTTTTAGGAGAAGCAATGAGCAAATTCCGATCCGAAGCTGTTTGCGTCTATGGCGCAAAGATCATTAACACGCATGTTTTGGCAATGCATGCCGAGATTGAAGGCGTGCTTGAAGCCAAGGATATTGAATACATTCATCGCATGCGCGTTGCTTCACGGCGGCTGCGCAGCGCACTGGCAATCTTTGAAGGCTGTTTCTCAAGGAAAGACTTCAGGAGTTATTCACGCGATGTGAGGGATGTTACCCGTTCTCTCGGGGCTGCCAGGGATTTGGATGTGCAGCTCGCGGTGCTTGAGGGTGTCATGCCCGATTTTTCCGACCCTAAACTGGCTCCGGGTCTGCGCCGGCTGCAATTGCGGCTCAAACAGCAAAGGGCAGAGGCACAAAAAGGCGTTTTGGCTGCCATCCTAACGCTCCAGAAGGATGATACTTTAGTGAATCTTGCCAAATGGGCGGCGCCTTTCAGGGAGTCATCGGAAGGAGTCTATCTGTTTTCTCCCGCGCTTTATGAGCTTGCCTTTAGTGGCATTAGCGCCAGCTTTAATGAATTAATGGATCACGCCGCATATATTCAGGACGAGCGCAACGTGACTGAACTTCACAATATGCGCATCAGCGCAAAGCGCTTGCGCTACACGATGGAGGCGTTTGAAGATCTGTATGGCACGAATTTGAAGCCGTTCATCAATCAAACCCGGAAATTTCAAGATGTCCTGGGAGATATTCACGACGCGGATGTTTGGGTTGAAATGATTCCCGGCTTCATTCGGGAAGAAGGGGAGCGGATAAACATCTACTTTGGTAATACGCGTCCTCTCAGGCGACTGCTGCCTGGTTTGGAGGCTTTCCGCACGAACCGCACAGAAAAACGCAAGGCAGATTATCAGCGTTTTCTCGGGATGTGGCTGAAAGCGGAGCAGGAGCATCTTTGGGATGAACTCCTCAAAATGATCAATGTGCCGCTCAACCTTGAAGCTGCCTTGCGTTCCTTGCAGCAACTTGAGATTCAACAGAAAACAGAGCAGGAGCCTTCTGAGGATATCTCCTTAGAAGAATAACCCCATCGCGGGCTTAAGCGAGCTTGTTTCGCTCACCCCAATATCCATTTAACTAAGTCAGTCAAGGCGATCTTTTAATGAGACTTTGCGGACGAAAATTTTAACCAGTGGAGAAAATGGGTTCCAATCCAGTAATTTAGCAAATTGTAACGGCGTGATCTTGCGTTGAGCTTGGATGGCACGGCGTTTTTTGAGCATGACCGAAAGTCCCAGCAGAGCGTCTCTTTTACCTCTGAAGAGAGTTTTGCCGGAAGGCAAAAAAATTCCCGTGAAAAGATAGAGCAGGTTGAAGAAGATATGGACAGGTAATAACAAGTAAAACAGGAAGCCCGGCATGTTTTTTACAAACGCCCAGATCAGGTTGCGCTGCCCGTAATAGGTGGCAAAGTCACTGCGGTAGCCGGTGCTGCCAGAGCCGACATGCCCGACAGTGGCTTCCGGCAGGTAGAGAAAAGGATGTCCAGCCAGCTGCAGGCGCATATCAAGGTCAAGGTCTTCCATGTAAGCGAAGAAATCCTCATCAAATCCCCCCGCTTGCTCAAAGGCCGTCCGAGGGTACGCTGAGGCTGCCGCGCAGGCACTCATCACAAGGCGGGGGCTGGTTGTGCTTTTTGTGGCAGATCGATTGTGGTTTTTGCGCCACGTTAAGCCGCTGGCGTGGTAAACATTCCATTCGCCGTCCAGGAAGGCGGAATTGTCTGCTTGCAGGAGGCGCGAGGCAAAACAGTGCCCGGGGTGGGTCTGCGCGGCCTGATGGAGGATTTCAAGCCAATTTGGCTCGGGGAATGCATCACTGTTCAAAAGCACCAGGTATTCCCCGGCAGCTGACCTGGCAGCCAGGTTGTTTCCGCCAGCGAAACCAAGATTGTTTTCGGAATAAATTTGCATTAATGTAAGATCTCTGAAATTTGCCAAAACCTCGGGGTCAGGCGGCTGGCTACCGCCGTTATTGAGCAGAATCACTTCAAAATCCGTAAAAGTTTGCTCCAGCAGGGACTGCAAACAGCGCTGCATGTATTGTTCACTTTGCCAGAACAAGATCAGGATCGAGAAGAAGGGTTTACTCATATTTATTTTCTATTCTTGACCATATTATAGTTTAGGTAAGCAATGTGTAAGGATTTGAAAACGGGGGTATAGGTTTTGTATAATTCCGATCACAAAACCGACAGGACCCGTAAAAATGGTAAAAGCGAACAAATCCAAACAAAAAAAGGCTATCCACAAGGCGGGTAAGCCGCACAATAAAACTGCAGTTAACCCTACGCGCACTTTACCTGTTTGGAGTTGGGTCCTGGTTGTGACGGTAGTATTTGTCGGAGGCTTTCTCCTGATTAAAAACACGGGTCAAAGACTACCTGTCGTCAATAATTTGCCACCAGAAATTAGCGTTGCAGAAGCAGCTAAACTTGATCCAAAAGACTGGTTTTTCCTGGATGTGCGTGAACCCAGCGAATGGGCAGAGGTCCATATCCCCTATGCCACGCTGATCCCACTGGGAGAGCTGACAGTCAGGCTGTCTGAAATTCCAAAAAACCAGAACATCGTTGTTGTATGTCGGTCGGGCAATCGCAGTGCTGTGGGGCGCGACTTACTCTTGAATTCCGGGTTTACCAATGTGACCAGCATGGCTGGCGGAATGAACAGCTGGCAAGCCCAGGGGCACCCGGTGGTGACCGGACCATAACCGCGATATTTTATCAACAACTGAGTTTCGGAAGAAATCAAGTATTCCTTAATGACTTCTATGCTCAGCTGCGATCTCAATAGTTAGTGTTCATGCGGCAAGAATTCCAGTACCCCCACAATTGGAAAGCCTCACGCTCGCAGCCTTGCCTGACCTATCGATTGGCATGCCTCATCCCTTCCTATGGTAAGATAGAAGCTGTCTAATGCAAAAAAGGTGACACAATTGGCCAGTACTTCTAAACCTGTCTACGACTCAGCAAGCTACCGGGTATCCGCGATTTCCGAATTGAAAGAATTAGGGAAATATCGCTACCTGCTCGGGCAGTTAATTCGCCGCGATATTCTAACGCGTTACAAGCGCTCAGTTCTGGGAGTGGCATGGACGATGCTCAACCCGCTGGGCACCATGCTGATCCTGACTTTTGTTTTTTCGAATTTTTTCAAATCAGAGGTGCTCCACTACCCTGTTTATATATTGAGCGGTTTGCTAGTGTGGAACTTCTTCTCGCAGGGCACGAATGCCGCAATCAGCGGTCTGGTTTGGGGAGGCAGCCTGCTCAAACGAATCTACATACCCAGCAGCGTCTTTGGCGTTTCGGCAATCGGAACCGCGCTGGTCAACCTGGTGCTCTCGCTTGTGCCGCTGGTGATCGTGATGCTGGTGGATGGAGCCCCGTTTTATCTGTCCATGCTCTTTTTACCTGTTTCAATCCTGCTGGTGACCGCCTTCACGCTTGGTTTTGGATTGTTTATCTCGTCGCTGGCGGTCTTTTTCCCGGATGTGGCGGAAATGTACCAGGTCTTGCTAACGGCCTGGCTTTACCTGACCCCTATCATCTACCCGGAGAGCTTGATTTCCGCGAGATGGCTGCCTTTTTACAAAATCAACCCCATGTATTGGATGGTAAAAATGTTTAGGCTGCCTATTTTTGAAGGGCGCTTGCCGAACTGGCAGGAATTCCTGCCGGCTTTTGGCTGGGCAGTTGGTATGTTGCTGGTTGGCTGGATCTATTTCACTTCAAAGACGGAGGAGTATGCCTACCGTGTCTGAGGTAAAAGAAGAGAATATCCAAGCATCGACCCCCGAGCCGATCATTCAACTTGAAAATCTCTCGGTCAGCTATCGTTTGCCTTCAGAACGCATTGGCACTTTCAAGGAATATGCCATCCGCAAGCTGCAGCGCAAAATCAAAATCACCAAATTCTGGGCACTGACCGATATCAGCTTGCAGGTTAATAAGGGTGAGGTCTTTGGGCTGATCGGCAACAACGGCGCCGGAAAAAGCACCATGCTCAAGGTGATTTCGAAGGTACTAAAGCCAACCAAAGGCAGAGTGGTGGTTTATGGCAAAATTGCTCCCTTGCTTGAGCTTGGTGCCGGTTTTCACCCTGAGCTTTCGGGAAGGGAGAACATCTTCCTCAACGGGGCTTTGCTTGGATACAGCCGGTCTGAGATGGAATCGGTTTTTGACGAGATTGTTGAGTTTTCAGAGTTGGAACAGTTCATCAATTCGCCCGTTCGCACCTATTCATCAGGCATGTTTGCCCGGCTGGGTTTTGCTGTGGCGACAGCCCACATGCCAGAGATCCTGATTTTGGATGAGATACTGAGCGTTGGGGATGAAGCTTTCCAACGAAAGTGCAACCTGCGCATGAAGAATTTTCAGCAGGCTGGCGCCACGGTGTTGATGGTCTCGCACGCGTTGGACATGCTGGAGGGCATGTGTAATCGCATTGCCTGGATCGACCACGGCAAGACTCAAAAAATCGGTGAACCGCAGGAAGTGATCTCAGCCTATCGAGGAGAGAATCTATAATGGAATACATCCGCACTGCTATCCCGGAAGTCATCTTGATGAAGCCCCAAATCTTTGGTGATCATCGCGGATTTTTCCTGGAGACTTTCCGCCAGTCCGAGTTTGACGCTTTTTGCGGGCATCAGGATTTTGTGCAGGACAATCATTCCGGTTCCAGCCAGGGTATCCTGCGCGGGCTGCATTATCAACTGCACCAAACGCAGGGTAAGCTGGTGCGGGCAGCCATAGGCGAGGTTTTCGACGTCGCTGTAGACCTCCGCAAGAGCTCCCCAACATTTGGAAAATGGGTTGGCGCGGTTCTGACAGCCGAAAACCGCCATCAACTCTGGGTGCCCGCTGGTTTTGCGCATGGCTACTATGTCTTGAGTGAGTGGGCTGAATTCATTTATAAAACCACCGATTATTATGCTCCGGAATGGGAGCGTGGTCTGCTATGGAATGACCCCGCAATCGGAATCGAATGGCCGTTGGTGGAAGGCAAACTACCAACGCTTTCGGAAAAAGACGCAACCGCGCCAACAATAGCCGAGGCGGAAGTCTTTCCGTTTGGCTGGTCGGCAGTTAAAACGATCAAGGAGTGAATATGAAAAATTTGCTGGTGACCGGAGGGGCGGGCTTCATTGGCTCCAACTTCATTCACTACTTGTTGCAGCAGAACCTGGACGTCAAAATCATCAACCTCGACGCGCTGACTTATGCTGGCAGCCTGGAGAACCTCAAAGAACTCCCTCATCCTGAGCGGCACCTGTTTGTGCATGGCAGCATTACCGATCGCCCCCTGTTGGATCAGCTTTTCAGTGAGCATAAAATCGATACGGTCATCAATTTTGCCGCCGAATCGCACGTGGACCGTTCCATCCTTAACCCCGGAGTCTTCGTGGATACCAATGTAGTTGGCACCTACATCCTGCTCGAAGCTGCCCGGCGTGCCTGGATGGTGGATAAGATCGTTCCCCTTGAACAAACCCGTTTCCACCACGTCTCCACGGATGAAGTTTTTGGCACCCTGACGCGCGAAGAGCCGCCTTTTGAGGAAGATACTCCCTATGCGCCCCGTTCGCCTTACGCTGCCGCTAAAGCCTCCAGCGATCACTTTGTGCGTGCTTATCACATTACCTTCGGCTTGCCCATCAGCATCAGCAACTGCTCCAATAATTACGGTCCGCGCCAGTTCCCCGAGAAACTAATTCCATTAATGATCTTAAACGCACTAAATGGAAGACCCCTGCCGGTTTATGGCGATGGCATGCAGATCCGCGACTGGCTCTACGTGGATGATCACTGCGAGGCGATCCTGCGCATCGTCAACAATGGACGAACAGGTGAGACCTATTGTGTGGGCGGCGATAATCAGCCTCCCAATATCGAAATTGTCAAGACCATCTGCGACATCCTTGACGAATTGCAGCCAGATTCTGCCTATGCTCCGCACAATCAGTTGATCACTTACGTGGCTGACAGGCCAGGTCACGACCGCCGTTACGACATCAACATTGCCAAAATCGAGCACGAACTTGGCTGGAAGCCCAGCCACGACTTGCGCCAGGGATTGGTGGACACGGTAAAATGGTATCTGGACAACCCCGCATGGGTTGAAGCAATTACAAAACAGTCAGATTACGACAGTTGGCTCCAGAAGAACTATTCGGGCAGAAAGGCGTAAACATGAAAGGCATTATTCTCGCAGGTGGCAAAGGCACCAGGCTCTATCCACTCACCATGGCGATCAGCAAGCAATTGCTGCCGGTTTATGACAAACCCATGATCTACTACCCGCTCTCCATGCTGATGCTGGCGGGCATTCGGGATATTCTGGTCATCACAACCCCCGAAGACAGTGATCAGTATCGGCGTTTGTTGGGCGATGGAAGCAGGCTTGGAATGAATTTCCAATATGCCGTCCAGGCAGTTCCGCGGGGGCTGGCAGATGCCTTTGTGGTTGGCAAAGAATTCATCGGCGACGATACGGTCTGCCTGATTTTGGGCGACAATATTTTCTTTGGGCATGGGCTGCCGCAGGTGTTGCGCAGTGCTGCTGAGCAGGAAAGCGGCGCGGTGGTGTTTGCCTACCCGGTCAAGGACCCTGAGCGTTATGGTGTGGTGGAGTTCGATGACGGCGGTAAAGCCATCAGCCTGGAAGAAAAACCCGCCAAACCGCGATCCAATTTTGCTGTACCAGGAATTTACTTTTACGATAACCGTGTGGTTCGTTACGCCGAAGAGCTCGAACCCTCCCCGCGGGGTGAGATCGAAATTACCGATATCAATAAGCGCTATCTGAGCGATGGAGAGCTCTCCGTGAAGGTGCTTGGGCGCGGCGTTGCCTGGCTGGATGCCGGCACGCACGAATCGCTGCTGCAGGCTTCGATGTTTGTACAGGCGGTGGAAGACCGGCAGGGCATGATGATCTCCTGCGTGGAAGAGATCGCTTACCACATGGGCTATATTGACGAACAAACTCTGCGAAAAGATGCTGAAGAATTGGCAAGCAATGGCTATGGTCAATACTTGTTGCGATTTATGGATGGATTGCACAAATGAAAAAAATCTTACAGATTGGTACGAACGGTCAGGTAGGGTGGGAGTTGCTGCGCACCTGCGCGCCGCTTGGCGAAGTTGTTGCGCTCGATTACCCGGATGTGGACCTTTCTGACAGCGCCGGTTTGCGCGAACTTGTGAGAAGTGTCAAACCCAACATCATCATTAGTGCTGCCGCTTATACCAATGTGGACAAAGCCGAAAGCGAACCGGAAAATGCCAGGGCGATCAACGCCATTGGTACGGGTGTTTTGGCAGAAGAAGCTAAAAAGATCAATGCGGTAATGGTGCACTATTCCACCGATTATGTCTTTGATGGCACCAAAGGTAGTCCCTATGTGGAGACAGACACCCCCAATCCTTTGAGCGTTTATGGACAGACCAAATTGGAAGGTGAGCAAGCTATTGCAGCTTCCGGGGTTGTGAATTTGGTGCTGCGTACCAGCTGGGTATACTCCATGCGCCAGGGCGGATTTGTGACCAAAGTGCTGCAGTGGGCACGAACACAGGAAGTCATGCGCGTGGTGGATGATCAGATCAGTAGCCCAACCTCTGCGCGCATGCTGGCGGAGATTACCGCGCTCATTCTGGCTCAAGGTCATGATGATATATATGGATACCTGAGCGAAAAAGGCGGCTTGTACCACTGCGCCGGCGGCGGTTCTTGCAGCCGCTATGAATGGGCAAAAGCAATTCTGGAAATGGATCCCAAAAAAGAAGAGCAGGTTGTCAAACTACTTGAGCGAGCTAAGAGCAGCGAGTTTCCTGTACCAGCAGCCAGACCAATGATTTCGGTGTTGAATAATATTAAACTTGAGCACACCTTTGGCTTGCGTCTGCCGCCATGGCAGGAGGGTTTGCGCATGGCAATGGAGGGATAAGATCCCTTGAGAAGACTTATGAACACAAGCGCTGACTTAACACAATTACAGCCGGTCAAACGGCACTCTACGGCAGTAGTTCTTCATCTTTTTTATACTGAACTGTTTGACGAATTGCGTAGCTATCTGGAACATTTGCAAGGTGAGTTTGACCTTTACCTTTCTCTTCCCGAAAGCCAGGCGGAATTTGAGAATAATATCAGACAGCATTATCCCGAAGCTGTTATCTTGCTGGTACCCAATCGCGGGCGCGACCTGGCACCATTTGTTGAACTGCTCAAACTTATTCTCCCGCTGAATTATGAGACACTGCTAAAAATTCATACCAAGAAAACGCTTCATCGCAAAGATGGAACCACCTGGCGTAAAGATGTTTTCGAGAAACTTCTGGGATCAGAAGCGCAAGTCCTAAGCATTCAAAAAGCATTTGCTTCTGACCGTTCACTTGCCATGCTTGGACCCCAAAATCATGTGCTGGACACTCGGTTCTATATGGGTAAGAACGCTGATGAAGTTCAAAACCTGTTCTATCAATGTGGTTACGCCCAGAGCATACCGGAATCCTTCTTCTTTGTGGCTTCGACGATGTTCTGGGCAAGGCCAGACGTTTTCGAGCCCTTGTTAAAAGCCCATCTCACGTTCGAAGACTTTGATAGCGAACCACTGCCAGTGGACGGAAGCCTGGCTCATGCCCTCGAAAGGTTTGTTGGATTGCTGGTTGAGGTGCAGGGCAACAAAATTCAATCCATTGATGCTGAGGGTAAGTTAAGTCAACCTGATCCTTACGAGATCTATCCATTTGCCACCCCGCCAGCCCACCTGCGACTTCGAACAATTGAATCGGTCGTATTCTATCGGACTTATGAAGAGGCCTATGCTATAGAGTACTTGCGGGTTACTGCTCCTTTTAAATCAGCTGGAGTACAGGTAATTGATGGTGCTAACGATCCAAGCCTGGCAGATCAGGCTGATGCGGTAATTATCCAAAGGGAATTCCCTAAGAATCTGCGGCTCTACGATCAAATCATCTCCAATGCTCGTTCAGCCGGCAAATTCGTGCTCTATGAGATAGATGATCTGCTTTTCGAATTACCGGAAAGCCACCCGGAGCGTACACAAGAACTATACAACGCAGCGCTGATGCCGATGATGACTGCAATGATTGACGCAGACATTGTTTTGGTTCCCACGGAACAATTGCGAAAAGTTGTTGAGAGTTACAACCCCAATGTGGTTGTTTTGCCGAATTACCTGGATGATAGTATCTGGCAAATAAAGGAAAACAAGCAGAAACAACCAGATGACATTTTGACTATCGGCTATATGGGCAGCAACTCACACACACCTGACCTGGCAATGATTGAGTCTGTGTTGAGAGGGTTGCTATCCAAGTATGAAAGCAGGATCAGGCTTGAGGTATGGGGCACACCCCTGCCGGATGGGCTGCGAGGGCTTGAAGGTGTCCTCTGGCACCCTTCTCCCACAAATGTTTATACTGAGTTTTCACGATTCTTCCAGACGCTGAATTTTGACATTGTAATTGCACCTTTAGCTGATAATCTCTTTAACCGTTGCAAGAGTAGTTTGAAATTCCTTGAATATAGTGCTAATGGCTCCCCTGGGGTCTACAGCCAGATCGTTCCATATGAAGGTATTGTTAAAGATGGAGTGAATGGTTTTCTGGCAGGCAATGAGGCCGAATGGCTTGAGAAGCTTACCTTGTTAATCGAACAACCGGAATTGCGCCAGCAAATGGCTAATGCTGCTCAGAATACCGTTCGAGAAAGTTGGTTGCTTTCACAAAATATTCGCTCGTGGCAGGATATTTTTGGAAAACTTACAGGAGTTGTTTTCAAAGAAGACTCTAAAAAACCCATGCGAGCTCACATCGCCAACACCATCAACCGTCAACTTTTCAGTGACCGGGAAAATGCGGCTGCGAGATACCGTAATCTTGAAGATGAATCATCTCTACTAACCCAATCTCTCACTCAGCAACTGCACCTGTTAGTAAAAAACCTTGAAGAGAACGGTGATCGCGTCAGGCAGCTGATAAACACTAATGAGGATTTGAATACTCAGATGCATTACTGGTCCAGTCAGGCATCTGTTTTGGAAAATGAAAAACAGACACTCACAAACTATTTACAGGAGCGCGATCATACATTAGATGAAATCTATAGCAGTCGAGCCTGGAAGGTGCTCACTGGCTATCGCGATGGTCGCGCAAAATTGTCAGGAGCAACTGGGAAGCTTCGATCTGGCGCCGGTTCAATAAAACGCGTAATCCCTATAGGCATCAGTAGTCAGAAAGCTCAATTGAGAGATTCTGGTCTATTTGAAAGTGAATACTACTTACGCCTTAATCCGGATGTGCGCAACGCGGGCGTAGATCCCATTTTGCATTATCTGCAATTTGGTGGAGCAGAAGGACGTGACCCTTCACCCGACTTCGATAGCAGCTGGTATTTGGACACAAACCCAGACGTGAAAAAAGCAGGCATAAACCCGTTACTGCACTATTTATCCCATGGTAAGAAAGAAGGTCGTCAGATCAGGGCAGTCGCCGAGAGTCCAGCCCTGGAAAACAAACTTAAACCCCCTGTGAAACAGCTCGAATCCACCGGGAAAGTAGTGCCTGATTATGTGATGCTGGCTCCTCGGTTGGTCACCTATTTAACAGAGAATTTAAAACAGACCTATAAACTGTCTTTGAGCCATGATGATTACCTGAGTATAACCGGCGGCTCTCAGGTTTACATTGCTGATGAACAACGGCAAGCTAATCAGGCCGCGCTTAGTTATTTACATGTTTATCCATTTCGAAAGGGTAAAACTCTTGTCTCCGATGATACCTTACTTTATCTGGGGATTAACCTTGACGGGAAACATGTGGCTGAGACGGAAGCAGACGAATTGATCAATGCCCTGAATCAAATTGAGGGAAAAGTGCTGGAACAGATCTCCATTCATCACTCCATGGGGTTTAATGCGAGATTCCTCGGGAATATTTTGTCCTTGAGTAAAAAGGGTGTTTTCTGGCTGCATGATTACTTCTCACTTTGCCCTTCCTACAATTTACTTCGTAACGATGCTGAGTATTGCGGAGCACCTGATATTCATAGCAATGCTTGTCGTTTATGTCGTTATGGAAATGCAAGGCTGGAGCAGGCACCAAACTTTGAACGACTGTTCAAAGAGAACAATCTTCAGGTAGCCTCTCCGAGTCTATTCACCTATGAATTGTGGCAATCACGCTTCCCTGTTCTTGCGCCAGTAAAAGTGATACCACCTGCTATCTTGAAATGGAAACAGAATTTCCCCGCCCGTTACAAAGGCGGGGCTCTGAGGGTGGGATTTTTAGGCTACCCTCTGGATTTCAAGGGATGGTCAACCTGGTTGCGGTTAGTCAGTAAATTCAGGGGTAATAATTACTTCAAATTTTTTCACTTCTCAACCCAACAAGGTGAACAGGGCAATTACAATCGCATTGAAACACGTGTCACTAAAGAAAACCGTCTGGCAATGGTCGAAAGTTTACAGTGGAATCAGATTGACGCGGTAGTATTGTGGTCAACTGTTGCTGAAACATTCTCTTTCACATTGCATGAAGCCCTGGCTGCCGGATGTTTTATTCTGACTAATCCAAAGAGTGGCAATATCCAGGACTATATTCACAGAAATCCGGAGCGTGGGATGGTGCTTGAAAACGAAGCAGCGCTGATTGAGCTTTTTGAATCAAGGCTGATCGTGAAGAAAGTTGAAGAATACCAAAAGTATGGAAAACCACAGGCTGACCTGATATTTGGCAGCCTTGAGGAGATCGAAGTATGATTGTTTATACAAGTATCACGCTCAATTACTTACCAAAAGCGAAAATCTTAGCAAAAACCCTCAAACAATTCCACCCCAATTGGGAGTTTCACCTTCTCGTCAGCGATAAAATCCCGGCAGACAAGACTGCTATTTATGAAACTGAACTTCGCCAACCGCATTTTGATAAGGTCGTCTGGGTAGAAGAATTGCCTATTGAGAATATCAAGGGCTGGATTTTCAAACATACAGTAGTCGAAATCTGCACCGCGGTAAAAGGACCTTACCTTAAATACCTGGCTGACCAGGGGTATCAAAAAGTGATGTATATCGACCCTGATATCGCGATTTTCAATTCCCTCAGCCCTTTGGAGGGCTACCTGGATGAATTTGGCATATTGCTGGCACCCCATTTACTTGATTTTACTGACAACCACCAGTCCATCCAGGATAACGAGATCTTGGGAACCATGCGCCATGGCACATTCAACTTGGGTTTTCTTGCAGTTAATAGTGCTCAAAATGATGGGCGACGCTTCATTGATTGGTGGGCAGCGCGTCTTCTGGATTATTGCTATGCCGATTATGAGCGTGGGTTATTTACAGATCAGAAATGGGTTGATTTAGCGCCCTCTTTCTTTGAAAACCTGATGATACTTCACGATCCGGGTTATGACGTTGCATCCTGGAACCTGGACTGTCGTGAGTTGAGTTTCAACGAAAAGGGCGTCTTATTAGTAAACCAGAGATATCCTCTGCGCTTCTACCATTTTACGGGTTATGATTCTGGCGCAGGGATGAACGTTATTACTTCTCTGACATCTGGGGGTACTAATCCTATTGTAAATGAACTTTGGGGCTGGTATATTCGCCAACTTGATCACAACGGTCACAAAGAATTAGGAAAGGCGCGCAGCTTTTATGATACCTTCGATAATGGTCAAAAGATCGAAAACGAAATGCGCCTGCTATATCGTGAGTCACCCGACTTGCAGCGTATTTTCCCGAATCCTTTCGACACCGATAATGGAAAAGGGGGGTTTCTGACCTGGTGGCGAAAAGACAGACCAAAGCCCGTTGATCAGCCGGCATCGATCTCTGCTCCCACGGTGCAGCCCGAGATTCAACAGGTTAACAGTCAGGAAAAACTGCAGGCGCAGGTTTATCTGGAGTTACTTCAAAGCGAACGAAATGACAGGGATGAGGAATACATTCCGCTGCTTAATCAAACTTTCAATTCAGCAGATGCCTTAGTAAAGTTGATAGCTTTCTATCTGCCACAGTATCATCCAATCCCAGAAAACGATGAGTGGTGGGGAAAGGGTTTTACCGAGTGGGCAAATGTCTCGAGGGCGGTTCCACAATTCCCGGGACACTACCAACCGCATCTACCAGGGGAATTGGGTTTCTATGATCTCCGTGTTGAAGAGGTCCACCGCCGGCAAATCGAATTGGCAAAGCAATATGGTCTTTTTGGCTTTGCTTATTACCATTATTGGTTTGCTGGCCGACGGTTGCTTGAAATGCCAGTCGATCGTTTTCTAAAGAATAAGGATATGGACTTTCCATTTTGTCTTATTTGGGCTAATGAAAATTGGACACGGCGTTGGGATGGTTTGGAAAGTGATGTGCTCATTGCCCAAAACCACTCAGCCGACTCTGACCGGGCATTCATCAAAGACTTGGTGCCATACCTTCGCGACGAACGATACATACGGATAAACGGACGTCCAATCATTATTGTCTATCGTACTGATATCCTTCCCGAGCCAATTGCTACGGCTGAACGATGGCGCGAATATTGTGTGACCAATAAGCTGGGCGACCCTTATTTGATTGCTGCGCAAACCTTTGGCCTATATGATCCCAGAACAGTTGGTTTTGATGCCGCCATGCAGTTTCCACCGCATAATCAGTGGCATAGCGGTGACCTGATGATCCAATCCCAAGCCCAACTGGCAAACCCGGATTATTCTTCTTACATATTCAGCTACCCGAAAATGGTTGAATATCAGGAAACTCATGCAGAAGATGCTCCATATCCATTATACAAGACGGTTTTTCCCAGTTGGGATAGCGAACCCCGAAAACCAGGCAGGGGGACGATCTATGCCGGATCAAAACCAAGTTTGTATAGGCGATGGTTAAAGGCAGCATGCAATTGGACAATAAAAAACCACCCTGAAGACTCGCGCATGGTGTTTGTGAATGCGTGGAATGAATGGGCTGAAGGTGCACACTTGGAACCAGATCGCAAGTTCGGATATGCGTATCTGCAAGGAACGCTAGATGTGTTGAAGTCATATGGACCGAAAAGGAACCAGACTCAAGAATGAGACTTGAACAGTTTCTGGTTAAATCGCAAAAAGCCTTGCGCATTGTTAAAGAACAAGGTCTTTCTGCTTTATTGGATCGCATGAAATCGAATGTTGACCCTGCCAGAGATTTTGACTTCACTCAACGTTCGGCGCTTAGTACTTCCCCTAAAACAGAAAGAAAGGCCATTTTTGTTGGGAGGATTCTCAATAAAAACCAATTAGTTTCCAAGATTCAATTGGATTTGTCCGATAAAAATACTCGCATTTCCTTCTCACATGATGATTACCTTTCAAGTGTTGGCGGCTTGCAAATTAGTGTGACCGACGAACAAGAACAGGTCAACGCAGCTGGAAATAATTATCTTCACATATTTCCATATGGCGCCAGTCTGACGCTCACGAAATTTGATTTGAATTCAATCATTGGCATCAACTTGAATGGGAAACGAATTGGTTACACCAACCCCGACACATTTCTTGAAAGCTTACAGGTGATTATTGAATCCGCCCCTCTTGAACAGATATCAATACATCACACAATGGGCTTTGATCTGGCATTCATTGAAAAAGCTATCATGATAGCTGGCGAACCTAAAGTTAGGTTTTGGCTGCATGATTTTTTCTCTGTTTGTCCTGGATACTTATTACTGCGTAACAATATCGAATTCTGCGGAGCACCGGATGTGAGTAGTAATGCCTGCGGCCTATGTGTGTATGGAACAGACCGTCAGGAACATCTCGTAGAATTTGAAAGATTCTTTTCTCAAAATGAAATCGAAGTCATCTCGCCTTCCGAATTTGCTCTTGACCTTTGGAATAGGTCCTTCCCCATCAAAGGGATCGCGGCATCTGTCTGTCCGCATGCTTATTTGGAATACAAGCAGTCCGCGGTAATTACGCCACAAAATTCAACAATAAGAATTGCATTTGTAGGTTTTCCAGTGCATCACAAGGGATGGTCAACCTGGCAAAGGTTGACGGAGAGATTCGGGTCAGACTCGAGGTATGAATTCCTCCTGTTTTCCGAGACTCGCAGGCGATCTCAAAATTTTAAGCATATTCCTGTATCCGTTACCAAAGACACACGCAACCAAATGTCTGATATGCTGCAGGGTCAAGGCATTGATGTTGCGTTTTTGTGGTCAATCTGCCCGGAAACATTCTCGTATACATTGTATGAATCTTTAGCTGCAGGTTGCGTTGTCTTGACAAATCCTGACAGCGGAAACATCCAATCATATGTCAGGGATCATCCGGAAGCCGGGATGGTATTAGATGATGAGAATACTCTGATGGAATTGTTTGATGGGAAGGGTATAGTAGATTTAGTGGCTGAGCGTCAGACAGCAGGCAAAAAAATTACCAAGTTGGTTATAACTCATGATTGTAAATAGAAATTGATAATTGTTTTATTAGAGAATTGATAAATGCATTGGTTTTCTGTGGTTTCACAAATTTTGCAAACATAATCAAAAAAGGAGATGGATATGAATATGAATGCAAAGTTTAGGGGTACTAGAAATCGGTTAGGAAAAGGAATCAGATTGTGTGTGGCTATTTTCTTTTCCTTGTCAATTGCCTTTTCAACTTCCAATATTGATGTATTGGCTCATCAAATGGACGTGAATCAGACTAATCGCGAAAGAGTCTCAGTTGATGAGGGCAGTGTAACAGGTTAACCAACAATTTTTTAGATAAGAGCCGAACTCAATTACCTGTTTATTCTCTCTATTTACCCTTGAACATGAATGGTGATTCTCCTCCATCCGCCTTCAACAAGAACGCGCCAGCCAGCGGCAGCACGGGGATCAGTCTCACACCCGTTCTAAGCTGGAACACGAGCACGAACGCCACCAAATACGAATACTGCTATGACACGACCAATGACGGTACCTGCAGTAACTGGATCTCGACTGGAATAAACAACTGGGCAGGCTTATCCGGATTGCAGCAGGGAACCACTTACTACTGGCAGGTGAGGGCATGGAACGGCACTTATGGTCCAACCTACGCCAATGGCAGCGCGAGCGCTTACTGGTCCTTCACGACTGTGATTCTGGTACCAGGCACCTTCAACAAGAACGCGCCAGCCAGTGGCAGTACGGGGGTCAGTCTCACACCCGTCTTAAGCTGGAACGTCAGCACAAACGCTACTAAGTACGAATACTGTTTTGACACGACCAACGATGGCAGTTGCAGCAGCTGGATCTCGACTGGAACCAACAATTGGGCAGGCTTATCCGGGCTGCAGCAGGGTACGACCTACTATTGGCAGGTCAGGTCCTGGAACGGTACCTATGGGCCAACCTACGCCAACGGCAGCTCGAATGCTTACTGGTTCTTCACAACAACAATTCTAACCCCCGGCACCTTCAACAAACACGCGCCCGCCAATGGCTCGACCGGAATGATCCTCACTCCATATTTGAGTTGGAGCGCGAGTGCCAGAGCAACACAATACGAATATTGTTATGACACAACGAACGACGGGAAATGTTCAAATTGGGTCTCTACTGGCGTCAACAGCGGTATAGGTTTGCCGACGCTTCAATCATCAACGACTTACTACTGGCAGGTCCGATCATGGAATGGAACCTATGGGCCAACCTACGCCAATGGAAGTAGCACGTCCTTCTGGTCATTTAGAACATTGGATCCGGGTGTTCATGTGCTGGATAATTGTTCGATGTATGCGACTACCAACGCTTATGTCCACCTTGTATGTGAGATATTCAACAACACATCCTCCAACATCGAGAACGTCAAACTGTATATCGATATTTTCAACTCGCTTGGGGGCTTGGTTGATACCGACGAGGCGTTTGCTCCAGTAGATATTATTCACATTCGTGAAAAAGCCTGTATTGATATCTCATTCCCCAGACCATCTGATCCAAATTTTTATGTTGAATTAGGTGGTTTAAGCTGGGATGAAACTACCAAAACAAGACCAAGTCTAACATTATCAAACCACTCCGGGAGCACTGGGAGTTCCTTGTATACCGTGTTGGGTATATTGACGAACAACTTGTCTCAAACAGTGTATTCTGTGAGAGCAGTCGATAGCTTGTATTTCAGCAGTGGGCACATCGTAGTAGTCAGTCAAACCTCAATTAG
>DDWY01000062.1:0-27967 GCA_002347705.1 Anaerolineaceae bacterium UBA2274
TTTTCCTGATCCTCTACCCTGACGGGCACTTCGTCGAGGAAGGAGGATAAAGGGGGTGAGTCTTGTTATCCTGAATGCGATGAATATTCTGATCATTAATAATCAGATTCTTCGCAAAAGAGGCTCAGAATGATAATTACGATTTTAGGTGGGTTGGCTATCGCGAGGCATAGGTTGGTATGGATTCTATGACGCCATACTCTTCGAGCACGATGACTCACCCTGCGATCGCATTTTCCGATATTTTTTGAATATTCTCTCGTTGGGAAGCTGTTTTCAGGGCACTAAAATGAGAAACTCCGGTACGAGGTTCTCGCTAATCCTTCACAATACACCCGTAGGGAAAAAGCCTGCCTTTTCCATGCTGAATTGGTCTTAATACTGGTCTGGTTGATGCATCCCAGAGGGGGGAGGCTTTGCACGACATTAACCCTACAAGGTGCTCATTAATTTTATCTCCGTACCCCGTAGGGAAAAGGCCTGCCTTTTCCTCAGTGGTTTGACCATACAAACAGACTGGTTGATGCAGGCTGTCGATCTTTCAATTTCCCCGATTACTTGTGGACCCTGATGAAGGTTCCCCAGCCGTGTTTTGCCCACTCTTCAGGTAGTGCCTGGGGTAATGTCCAGCGATAAATCCACTTCGCATCATCATTTGCCATGTTAATGCAGCCAGCACTCATCGGCGTGCCAAAATTTGAGTGCCAGAAGGTACCGTGGGTTGCCAGACCAATTTCCATCTCAAAGAAACAAGTCCAAGGAACGCCCATCCAGATCCTTTCGCGGACATTACTGGTCAGGACGGCGTTGCCCATGTGTTTGGACGGCATTTTCGTCTTGATTGCATATAGACCTTCGCCGGTAGGGAAGCCTGTGGAGACCTTAAATTCTTTTACCACATTCTCGCCTTCAAAGGCTTGAAGCCTTTGTAGGGGAATCGATACATCAATCTTCTTTTCGCCCCCGGGTACGTCAGGCGAAATTGGCGCAAATTCCTCATCTTCGATAAAACGCAGATGCTCAGCGCGTACGATTGTTTCTGTGCGCCCAAGCTCGTCTTGGATTTTGTACCAGGGCTGTTTGTCGGGTCCCTGCAAGACGTCTACTACCCAATGGTTAGAGCGGTAGTAGTACATCCAAAGAGGGACCCAGTTATTGTTTCCCTGATAGAAAAGCGAGCGGGTGTAGGGAACGGTAATTTCAGCGAGTTGACCAGTGCTGCGTTTTGGTTTTGATGGCTGGTTGAGCTCATATTTGACTTCGTACAAGAGTCCGCTAAAGACGAAACCACCCCAGCAACGGTACCAGAGAGGGTTCCAGGCTGGCCCATTCGGACCAATTACCTCTTCATAGACATTGATAATGTCCATGTATTGCCTTTGATAAAGGATGACACTCGACTCGTCCGGTTCTTTATAGATACTCACGCCGGATTTTTCACCAACCAGCATAAAACGGGGTCTGATCCAGGCACTCCCAGCATCAGAGCCGGGCAGCATTGCGGCAGCTCCCATACTTAAGGCACCAAATTTGAGGAAATCACGACGCGAAAGATCCATCATTCAAGATCCTGCATTTTGATTTCTCCAACTGAGTTGTAAACAAATTTTGGTCGGTAAGGAAAATCGGAGATATCACTTTCTTGCGTCATGCCGGTCAACACAAGCACAGTATCCATTCCTGCTGAAATACCTGCCAGGATGTCTGTGCGCATGTTATCGCCGATCATGTAACTGTCTTCTGAGTGAACGCCGAGGTAATTGAGAGCAGAACGCATCATCAAAGGATTCGGCTTGCCGATGTAGAGGGGGGTTTTGCCAGTGGCGGCTTCGATCAGGGCAGCCATTGCGCCGGTTGCCGGTACAACGCCTTGCTCGCTTGGGCCGGTTAGATCCGGGTTGGTAGCAATAAATCTTGCCCCGTCATTGATCAGGCGGATGGCGATGGTGATCTGATCGAAACTGTAACTATTTGTCTCCCCCAAAACCACATAGTCCGGGTTCACCGGAGTCTGCACATAGCCGATGCGGTGAATGGCTTCGGTCAGACCGACCTCACCGATCACGAAGGCTGTTCCCTGGGGCAGTTGATCATCCAGAAACTGGGCGGTGGCAACTGCGGAGGTGTAAATGTTGTCTTCAGGGATATCCAAACCAGCAAGTTGCAGACGGTGCGCCAGATCACGAGTGGTGTAAAGTGCATTATTCGTCACCACCAGAAATTTGCGTTTTTCTGCTAACAAAGTCTGGACGAAATGCTCTGCTCCCGGAATTGGTTTTGAGCCATGCAGGAGGACACCATCCATATCGATCAGGAAACTCTTTTTCACTTTGGTCATGCAGCCGCTCCAGTCCTAATAATAAAGCCACTGCTGATTTTACCAACAGTGGCTTGATATTACGAATTGTTTTTAAGGTTTACTTCTTGGTCAGAATAATGCGGGCATCCACAACCGCCACTCCCTGTCCTTCTTCGTAGACGATAACGGGGTTAGCGTCGGATTCAGCGATTTCATCGCGCAGGTCGTAGACCATGTAAGAATAGTGCGCCAAAACGTCGGCGAGTGCTTTCTGGTCGCGGGGTTCCTCTCCGCGAGCTCCCTGCAGGATTTTGGAGCTCTTGATCTCGGACTGCATGTCAAGCGCGGTGGCTTCATCGATTGGAGCAACTCTGAAGGTCACATCCTTCATAACCTCAACGAAGATACCACCAAGACCGAACATCAGAGTCGGACCGAAAGTGGCATCGTTGACTGAACCAACGATAACCTCGGTTGCCCAGGGAGCCATTTCCTGGATGGCGACGCCGTCGATTTCGGCATCAGCTTTGTATGCCAGGGAGTTTTCCAGGATCAACTTCCAGGCATCGCGTACACCCTGCTCGTTCTTGATGCCCACTTTAACAGCACCCGCATCGGATTTATGGAGGATATCCGGGGAGACAATCTTCATCACAATCGGGAAGCCGATTTCATTAGCCATTTGGATTGCTTCTTCTTCACTATGTGCCAGGTCTGTGGGGGTAATGGGCAGACCGTAAGCTTTGAAGACGTGCTTGGCTTCAACTTCGGTCAGAGCGTCGCGGCCCTTGGCACGGGCAGAGGCGATAATCTGGAGGGCTTTTTCTTTGTCCACATTGGTGGGTTTGTACATGCCGTTGTGAGCGGTTTTCAGCAATTCATCCTGTTTACGCAGGGATGCCAGGGCTTTGACTGCCAGATCGGGGGCGTCGTAAGTGGGAATGTCGTGTTCGATCAGCCATTCCTTCGCTTTCTCGCAGCGTTCGCCGCCAATGAAGGAGACTGCCACAGGTTTGCCACTTGCGCCGGATTCCTGGATTGCATTGTAAATCGCTTCCGCGATTTCCTGCGGGTCAGTTATGGAAGTTTCACAGTAAAGGACAGCCATACCATCCACCCAGGGGTGCGCATATGCATACTTAACGCCTTCATAGTAGCCTGCAAGACCGGCACCGCCGGTGATGTCGACCGGATTTTTTGCAGAACCGAACGAGGGCATGTGTTTTTTAAGCTCTTCCTGAACGTCCTGGGGAGCAAATTTTAAGGGCAGACCATATTTTTCAGCGGCGTCAGTAGCCAACACGCCAACACCGCCGCCATTGGTGACGATCAGGAGGTTGTCGCCCTTCATGGTTGGCTGCAGCGAAAGCGCCAGGGTGGTGTCGAACATATCGTTGAGGTCTTCAGCCTGGGCGACGCCTGCTTGCTCAAAAGCAGCTTGGTAAACCTTGGCACTGCCAGCCAGCGAGCCGGTATGGGATGCGGCAGCAGCGGCGCCGTGGGCGGATGTGCCGGCTTTGAGGGCGATGATCGGCTTGGTGCACTGGCGGGCTGCTTCCATAAACTTTGGTCCGTCTTTAATGCCTTCGATGTAAAGCGTGAGACAGGATGTGCTTTCGTCTTCGTTCAGGTAGGAGATCAGGTCAGCAAAATCGAGGTCAGCCTGGTTGCCGATGGAGATCATTTTGTCGAAACCGACCCGGCGGGTATAGGTGGCGGCAGCCATTGCGATCAAAAGCGCGCCGCTTTGAGAAACAAGCGCGGCTTTGCCTTCATAAGGCAGGTAATTATAGAAAGAAGCGTTCATTTTATCGCTGTTGGAGAGGACGCCGATAATGTTTGGTCCAATGATGCGCATGCCATACTCATGGGCGATACGGACGATTTCCTCCTCGAGGGCGTGGTCACCGACTTCACTGAAACCGGAGGAGATGATGCTCAAGCCCTTTACGCCTTTTTCGCCAGATTCCCGCACGACTTTTGGCACGATCCTGGCCGGCACGGTGATGACGGCAGCATCGACCACATAAGGCACATCCTTGATATTCGGATAGCATTTGTAGCCCGCAATTTCCTCGGCGTCGGGATTGATCGGATAAACAGCACCCTGATAACCGCAGTTTTTGAGGTTTTCGACGACTTTGTAACCGATCTTGTCTGGGTTGGTTGATGCGCCGATGATGGCGACGCTCTTGGGCTTTAGAACAGCATTAATAATTGGATCCACTTTTTCCTCCGGTAGTATTTTGTTTGGTTAACCAATTGAGTAGTATACCGCAAATCAACCGGAATTTCTGGCTCGTCAAAAGGCTCGTCAAAAGGCTCGTCAAAAGTGCTTGACCTTTGCCGGGTTGAGGGTTAAGATTTGAGTAAATATAAAGCCCATGTTTGAGGGCTTAAATAAGCCTGTCAGAAACAGGCAGCCAACGGAATACTACTTAGACAAAAGGAGAGAGCTTTTAATATGAAGTACGACCGTGTTTTCAATTTCTCAGCTGGTCCAAGCACTTTACCCGAACCCGTCCTGGAGGAAATCCGGGATGAGTTCATGAATTATCAGGGTTCAGGAATGAATGTGATGGAAATGAGCCACCGCAGCAAAGTCTTCCAGGGCATCATTGATGAAGCAGAAGCTGACCTGCGCGAGCTGATGAACATCCCATCAAATTACAAAGTTTTGTTCATTCAAGGCGGCGGCACGCTTCAGTTTTCCATGATACCGCTCAACCTGATGAAAAACGGCGTTGCTGACTATATCGTGACTGGTAACTGGTCCAACAAGGCCTATAACGAGGCCAAGAAGTTTGGCAAGATCAACCTTGTAGCCTCCAGCAAGGACAAGAACTACAGCTACATCCCGGATGTCTCGGACCTGCCCATCTCAGAGGACGCAGATTATGTTTTCATCTGCGAGAACGAGACCATTCACGGTACCACTTACCAAAAGCTCCCTAACACAAAGGGCAAAATTCTGGTTTCGGATCAATCCTCCATGTTCCTTTCCAAGCCGGTCAATGTCAATGATTTTGGGTTGATTTTTGCGGGCGCACAGAAGAATGTTGGTCCTGCTGGGATCGCAATCGTGATCATCCGCGAAGATCTGATCCGCACTGACCTGGATGATAAAATTCCCACTTATCTGCGCTTCGATATCCATGCTCAAAACGGCTCGTTGTACAATACGCCAAACTGTTGGGGAATATATGTCTGTGGCAAGGTCTTCAAGTACCTCAAGAATCTCGGCGGCTTGGAAGCCATGCACCAGATCAACATTGAAAAAGCCCAACCTTTTTATGACTTCCTCGACAATAGCAAGATGTTCAGGGGTACGGTTGTAAAGGAAGATCGCTCCCTGATGAATATCCCCTTCGTGACCGAGAGCGCTGAAATGGACGCCGAAGTTGTGGCTGCCACCAAGGCGGCTGGGTTTGACAACCTCAAAGGGCACAAATCGGTTGGCGGTCTGCGTGCTTCGATCTACAACGCCATGCCCAAAGAGGGCGTGGACGCTCTGATCGCGTTCCTGAAAGAATTCGAAGCCAAACACAGTTAGTTTTTGATTGTTTGATTTGAAAGCCTCTCCAATTATTGGGGAGGCTTTGTTGTTAATCATTCGTCAGGTTCCTCAGTTGAACCTGACGTAACGGGCTTGCTCACATACGTTTTGGTTTGACAAACCATTATTTTGATTCCGGGTAAGGGCGAAGCATCCTTGATGTACAAAGCTGGTAAGGCAATGGTTCTGTTTCAGATGCTTCGCCCCTACGATCTACTTGTCTGTTTGCTGAAAAAAAAACAAACATGTTTGATGTCAGGTCCAAAATCGAGACCTGACCAATGCCAAGATGCCATTTGGAAATAGAAATGAGACAAAGCCCGTAAAGGCTAACGTTCGTCAGATTCAATCTCTGCGATAAAACTATTCTTCTTCGGTTTGGCGGTATTGGAGTGCTTCGGCCAAATGTTCGGATCTGATATCCGGATCGCCGGCAAGGTCGGCAATAGTCCTGGAGAGCTTCAGCACGCGATGATAACCGCGGGCAGTCAATTTTAACTGCCGCATGGCTGCCTTTATCAGCGCTTCGCCATCGGGCGCGACCTGGCAGTAATTGCGGATTTCTTTGGGGGTCATATCTGCGTTTGAAGCGAGTCTTGTCCCGCTGAAGCGCGCCAACTGCCGTTGTCGTGCTGCTTCAACCCGCATTCTGATCTGGCTGGAAGGCTCACCAGTCCGTTGGCTGCTGAGCTTCTGGTAGTCCACGCGCGGCACATGCAGATGGATATCGATCCGGTCGAGCAGGGGTCCGGAGATGCGTTTCTGATAATTTGTGATTACTGATTGGGAGCAAGTGCAAGCGCGCAGTTTGTCGCCGTAGTAGCCGCAAGGGCAGGGGTTCATCGCTCCGATCAGCATGAAGTTGGCAGGGAAAGTAAACGAGCCGTTGGCGCGGCTGATGGTCACAATCTTGTCCTCTATTGGCTGACGCAGCACTTCGAGGCTGCGCTGACCAAATTCGGGCAGTTCGTCCAGAAACAAGACCCCGCGGTGCGCCAGGGAGATTTCGCCAGGGTGGGGGATGTTGCCTCCGCCAACCAGGCCGGCATGGCTGATGGTGTGGTGTGGGGCGCGAAAAGGGCGAGTCTGGATGAGGGGTGTGCCGGCTGGCAGCATGTCGCAAATGGAATAGATTCCCGTTACTTCCAAGGCTTCATCGAGGCTCAATTTTGGCAGAATGGATGTGATTGCCCGGGCTAACAGGGTTTTTCCTGCACCGGGCGGGCCAGACATCAGTACGTTGTGTCCGCCTGCGGCGGCTACTTCGAGCGCGCGTTTGATGTGTTCCTGACCTTTAATTTCGCTGAAGTCGGTATCCACCAGTGGTTCGTCGTCTGGCGCGTATTCCATGACGGTTCCGGGTGTGATCAGTTCTTCACCTGTCAGGTGGTCGACGAGTTCACGCAGCGTATTGACCGGATACACCTCAATGTCTGGGATAAGCGTGGCTTCAGCAGCGTCGCAAGCTGGCACAAACAGCCGCTTGTAGCCATCTTTGCGTGCCTGGGCGGCAACTGCCAGAACCCCGCGAACGTGCCGCACAGAGCCGTCCAGCGAGAGCTCGCCGATGATCAAAGCGCCTTCGATGCTCTCAGGAGCAATCTGTTCGCCAGTGATCAGCACGCCGATCGCGATCGGCAGATCAAAAAATGGCCCTTCTTTGCGGACTGAAGCTGGGGCGAGATTGACTGTCAGGGGTGGTCGGGGATAGGCGAGATCAGCATTTTTGATGGCGGAATAGACTCTCTCACGGCTTTCCTTGACGGCTTCGTCCGGCAATCCGACGATAGCCATGTGCGGTCCGCCCTGACCGTAATCGACTTCAATATCAATGACCACGCCTTCAAGGCCGATCACCGCGCAAGAGTAGACATGTGCAAGCATGCGCTAAGTTTATCATGTGAGAGACAGCAGAGAGGATGAAAATGTGTAAATTTTTGCTTTAGTCGATGAACTTTCTGTAAATCGATTCTAATTTTAGAGAATTGAATCGTATCTTAGCCCGGATCACAGACAATTTCCAACTGAAAACGCCTGCTAATAAATCGCAGCATAGCTCGCTGATGGTTTCCTTGATCCTGACTTTCGTTGTCAATCATGGGTAGTTTAAGATCTGCCTGGCGATTAGAGAATCTTCTTACCTTCTGAGTTAGTGGGATACTACATTATTTGCCTCAGACTTTTTAAAACACCTCACTGTTTGAGGCGTTTTTTTGTCCCCTGAGTGATAGGGTCTGAATTGAAGTACAATTCTCTCGGGTCATTAGATTATTGAATCACGCATCATATGAAAAGAGCAAGGACTTTTTCGTTTTACTCAATTGTCATCATCCTAAGCCTGGTGCTCAGCGCTTGCGGCATTGCCTTGGTGCAACCAAACACACCTACATCAACACCTTTGCCTATAACCGCCCCTTCCCAGGTGCCAACTGCGACTGAGATTGCAGCAATTCCTGAGCTAACACCCACATCTCTACCTCTCCTGGTGTGGATTGACCCGCGCTTGCCTGGGGAAATCCTGGACACTATTGGTGATGCACTTTCCCTTGTTCGGGTAACGAGCAAAGAGAAAGCCTTACTCAGCCTGACCATCGAAACTGAAAAACCGATCATTTCGTGGGCCTACGCCCTGGCGGCACCCTTTGCGACCATTACGGATGATGTATCAGTGGAATCCTTAATCGCGTTCTGGCAAACTAATGCAGATTTTCCTGCCAGGGTATTGGTAATGCCACCGGCGATTTTTGACAGTCTTAAAGCGCGTTATGGTAATCCAATGGGTGACGTCCATCCTCTGGCAGAAGACAACCTGCTCAATTATTGCCAGACCCACCAGAACGCCTGGGCAATAGTGCCATTTGAGAAGCTCGAACCCCAATGGAAGGTGATCAGCCTGGATGGGATTTCCCCAATCCGCAAAGATTTTGTCGCTGAGAGCTATCCACTAATGGTACAAATTGGCTGGGATGAAAGTTATCGGACAGTTACCGAAACGGAATACCAGCTCGCAAACGATGCTATCAGTTCTGTACCTGCCTCTAACCGCCAGGCTGATAAATTGACCACGGTTGTACTGACGGGTGTGACGGCCATGACCCGTGCGACTGCCAAAGAAATGGAGCTATATGGGGTGCTTTCTCCGGCAGCCTCGATTGGAGAATTGATGCGCGAGGCTGACATTGCGCATGTCAGCAACGAGGTGCCCTTTGCCAGCGATTGTCCCGCTCCGCAGTGGCAGCAGGCAGTAGATTTGGTTTTTTGCTCGAATGACGAGTACATCGAACTGATGCGCGAAATTGGCACCGATGTGGTTGAGCTGACCGGTGATCACTTCAGCGATTATGGACCTGAGGCGATGGTCCACACCCTGGAAATGTATGACGCGGAAGGCTGGCCCTATTACGGCGGTGGAATAGACATCGAAGAAGCCAAGCAACCGCTAAAGATCACCCACAACGGCAACAAAATTGCTTTTTTGGGCTGTAATGCCAAGGCTCCGGGTTATGCTACTGCCAGTGAAACCAATCCTGGAGCACTGCATTGTGATCTGGACGAAATGGTGAACACCATCCAGTCGCTGAAAGATGAAGGCTACCAGGTGATCTTTACCTTCCAGCACGAGGAGATCTATCGCTGGCAACCGACTGAGGATCTGATTGCCGACTTTCGCATTGTGTCAGATGCCGGCGCTACAATCGTCAGCGGCAGCCAGGCACACCAGCCGCACATGCTCGAATTTTATGGAGACAGCCTGATCCATTATGGGCTTGGGAATCTCTTCTTTGATCAGCTTGGCTGGTTTGAGGATACCAACAAGGCTTTTCTTGATCGCCACGTTTTCTATGATGGCAAATATTTGGGGGTCGAATTGATCACGGTTCAGTTCTTCAACTGGTCAACGCCCACTCTGATGACCCCCGAAGCGCGGGCGGCCATGCTCGAAAGACTGTTTGCCGAAAGCGGTTTGACTCAATAAGTCTTATTTCCAGGCAGTTTGTTTTACTCGGAAATATTTGGAAAATTTCCCCATTTTCCCACTTTGACCAGTAGCATTAATAAGATTTGGTTTTATCCGGCTCGAACAAGCGGCGGAAGGCGATCGTATCGCTGTTCTCGATCGCGGAGATGTTGTAGGAAAAAGGCTCCCAGCCATCCAGAAGGATGTAGTAAATAATTTCCCTGGTGGGGTTTTCAGCCTGGGCATGGCAGCAGGTCTGCAGGTATTGCTCGTGCGTCATTTCTGCAATCTCCTGCGTTCCTCAATACCGCACTTGTCCACTGCGTTCGATGATCAAAAGTTCCCAGTTTTTAGTCATTATGCCCTCAAACTCGAGAATAATCTTTTCATCAAGTATAGCTTTTTCAGGTAAGAAACAGAAAAAATTTTATAAGGATTGGCTGGAAACAAAAAAACTTCGCTAAAAGCGAAGTTTCTGGTACCTCTACGGGGGTACCGTAAGTTAACGTGTCTTATGTGTAAACGGGTAACTTGTACAGCCAATAATCATCAGGGGACATTAAGCTGGCGACAGCCAGGCTGACATCGCCCGATCCCAGGCAGGGTTCAACACGGTCCCCGGCCATGCCGGTGCTATCCTCTCTCGCCGTGATCGTTCCAAATTTGGTAAAGCTTTACGATGGCGAGTGGTTTCTCCCACTTCTGTCCAATAATGGGGATGTATTTGGCAGTAGATTGCGAAACGGCATATATTTAGCGCAATTCTGCCCCACTTTCGGAAAATGAAAATAATGTCTACCGATTTTGGAACAGTCACCGTTACTGTCGCCGTTACCTCTCGGCCTAACAAATCCATGCTATAATTTAATATAGATAGGAGAACAGCCTATGCGCGCAGGGACCATCTGCTTAATCGTTTGGCTTTGCTTGTTAGCCGCAGCCTGCACACCCACCACGCCACAGGCAGAACTTACCCGCACCGCGATTGCAGGGGAGATTCTGGCAGCACAAACCACTGAGAGAGTGATGCACACTCAAGTAGTTGCACCTGTATTTGGGACGCAAACAGTTCAGGCGTCAACGCCCCTGCCCACGCCAACACCAACCGTCCTTCTCCCAACCTCCACCAATACCCCCACCCAAGCACCAACTGCCACACCCATCCTGCCGGATGCCGTGGTGATTGGAGTATCGCTGACCATATACGAAGGGCCGTCGGCGGCATATACTACGTTGGGCAGCGTTGCAAGGGCGGACGCGTTGGTTGTCATCGGCCAGGTAGATAATTGCCTGTGGTTACAAGTAGAGACCACGGCCAAGCAAACTGGCTGGGTTAGCGGCCAGGCATCAAAAGTACAGTTGAATCGCCCATGTGCAGATATCACCATGGGCACATACCGTCCGTTAAATGGCAATGTAGTGTACGACCGCCGTGCAGCGCTGGGGCCAGGCCAATTCAAGGTCCAAAATGACGCCGATGACGATGTGCTGGTTATTCTGACGGACAAAACCAGCCGGCCTGTGGTGGGGGTGTATGTGCGCGGCGCCAGCGAATACACGCTGGAAGGCATTCCTGATGGAATCTACACCGTATATGTAGCCAGCGGCGACAATTGGAACGGCGAGCAACGCATGTTCAGTGTGGTTTGGGAATATTGGCGTTTTGAAGAACTGGCTCAATTTAAGACTGAGTCTGACTCTTATTCTGTGATTACGGTTACCCTCTACGCTTCATCTCAAGAAACAGGCAGCGAGACGATGCCCCTCTCACCGGATGAGTTTCCTTCTCTAGCCCCCTGAAACGAGGCTATGATGATCAAACACACCTTGTTCTTTTCAATGGGGGGAATTACAGCACTACTAGTGGTTTTAATGCTCTTTCTGCTAGCAGCCTGTCAGGTTGCTCCAACGGATTTGATTAGCCTGAAAACGGAAGTAGCCGCAACTGTATATGCTGGCCAAACCGCGCAGGCCGCTCAAAGCCCAACCCCCAACCTCACCTTCACTGCCCCTGATGAACCCATTGTCGCCGTAACCGCAACACCGCCAACCACAAGATTTCCCTCGCCTACCCAGGAGGAAGGCACCGCGACACTTCCGGTTTTGCGCGCCGGCGCTCCGCTGCCAACCAATGTACAGGTCATCTCACCCGAGAATGCCGCCGACTTGACCCGCCTGGCTGTGTGGGGCGATGGGCAGCCTCGGGGCATGGCTGTATCGGCAGATGGAAAATGGATAGCTATCGCAAGCACACAGGGATTTTATATTTACGCTTCAGGCAGCCTGAAACAGGTTCAATTCATTGAAGTTCCATACGGTCTAAATGCGGTTGACTTTTCGCTGGATGAGGCTTGGCTGGCAGCAGCGCCAGCCCGTGCGCCAGATCCCCTCAGCCCGGTAGCCTTGTACCGGGTGAGCGACTGGACATTCGACAGTTGGCTCCAAACCTATGCCGGTTGCACTTCCACGCAAGTGGCTTTTTCGAACGATGGTCTGGCGCTGACAGCCGTATGCGGTGATATAGTGAATTGGGTTACAAGAGATGGGGGTTTTGAACCGGGCGAGCTGGGCCCGAGGCCAGGCGAAACACTTTTTTCGGGGTATGATTCTTGCTTGCTTTCACCGGATGGGCGTTGGGCAGTCAAAAATCCCGCCCATTTTTCACTGGGGCCTGGCTCGGGCAACCAGGCAGAAAAACCCACAGAAGTATGGAATGTTGCTGAAAACCAGTTACTCTTTGAGGTTGGGATTGCGCGCCAGGCCGCATTCTCCCCTGATGGACGTTACCTGGCAACTGCCGGAGACGACCCGCAATCTATGCTTACCATATGGGATTTGACTGACGGGCGCGTGCTGGCGCGCCTCGACCTGGATACAGCACGGGCTGGCGGCGGTATAAGCCCTGAGCACGGCGATTTTGCGCCCTGGTTCTCGGCGCTGGCTTTTTCACCAGAAGGGACGCAATTGGCAACAACCGCTAATGAAATGCTCTGGCTATGGGATTGGCAGTACAACTCACTACGTACTTTTCCCTACCTAGAGTGGGCGAATGAGTTGGCTTACTTTCCAGATGGCCAGCATCTGCTTCTAAGGCAGGAAAGCCAGGTGTTTATCCTGGATGTTCAAAGCCAGACCATAACCCCCTTGGATCGTTTTTCTCTGAAGATTGGCCCGTTGGCATTCGATAGCCACCAGCAAACCCTGTATACCGTTGCCGGGCAAGGCTACCGGTCCTCTCCTGGCGAACTGAACTCCCGGCAATTGACTGATGGTGCGTTGATGAACAGCAGCAACCTGACGCCAGGTTCACAGGTATTCTTCTCACCAGATGGCGAAACGATGCTGGTTTGGTCGCCTGAGGCGTTGGATAGCGTGGCTTTATGGCAGTTATCCGGTGACGCTGCTCCGCGCACGCTGCACCTGGAAACCACGGAGCCATTCCAATATCAACATGAAGTCGACCCTTTGCAGGCAGCCTTCAGCGCCGATGGGCGCTGGCTGGCAGCAGGTAGTAACCGCGGCGATGTGTGGGTCTGGTCTTGGCCAGAGGGTACCCTAGCGCAGTATATTTCACCTGGAGACGGATATCGTTATGATCGGGCGACTGCGCTGGCCATTGCTCCGGATGGGGCTGTACTGGCCGTAGGCGGCGGCGATGGCTTGGTGCGCTTGTATTCCCAGGGCTCAGAAGAACCAGTCATCCTGGCCGGGCAGTCGGGTAGTATTTCTGCCCTGGCATTTTCACCAGATGGCGCCTGGTTAGCCAGCGGTGACGATGGCGGCAGCTTATGGCTGTGGGATGTGGCTTCCGGCTCTGCGCGCCAGCGGTTGGTGCATCGTGCGAACCAAGATGATTTACCCGAAGCCGTCATTCAGGCATTTTTCTCGCCTGATGGCCGTTTGTTGATCTCGAAAAGCGGCGACCAAGCCTGGGTGTGGGATTCAACCAGCGGGCAGCCATTGATCGTGTTGAACGCTGACTACAGTTACACGCCGGCGCTAGCCCTGTCGCCAGATGGGCGCTGGCTGGCGCTGGGTTTGCGCGATGGCGTGGTGGAATTATGGGGTGTTCCATGAAAGGGAGACCCGCAATGATTAACCAGAGATTTTTCGATGTCTTCGTATTTGCTCTTCTCTTTCTGGCAGCTTGCCAGGCGGTGCATACGCCCGAAACAACCATAGATGAGAACCTGGCGAGTACACAGATTGCCGCCACCCTCTTGGTTGAGCAGGCTGCGCCAACTACCGCCCCGTCTGCTGAGGCATTGCCCGTTCAACCAACAGTCGAAACACCCGTTCCCCCAACACCGATCCCCACTCCCTCAACACCGCCCATCCCTACCCCAACCAGCGGCCCACATATGCCTTACGGGGTAGGGATGCCTCTGCCTTCCGTAGCCGAACCCATAAGCGCGGCAGACGCAGGTTTTCTGGTAGAAATGGCGCGCTGGGGAGATGGGCGGATCAACGCCTTCGATGTATCACCCGATGAGCAATTGTGGGCGGCTGCCAGCATAGATGGGGTAAGGTTGTACAACGCCCAAGATGGGGAATTGGCCGCCCATATCCCAAATGACAGCGAGGTGACAACCGTGCACTTTGCGCCGGATGGCAGTTCACTGGCCACCGGCGACATGGCCGGTCGGGTGCGTTTATGGAGCCTGCGCGGCGATCTTCTGCAAACCTGGGAATGGGGAGTGGGGAGCGAGACCTATGATCTCCCCATCACCGACGTGCGTTTTACCTATGAGGGCGATGCACTGGCAGCAGTCAGCCAGAGCGGCACTGCCTGGTATTGGAATACCGAAGGACAGCTCTTGCTCACCTTTGCAGATGCCTGCGGAGTATTTAGTGGGATAGGTCGCCAATTGGCATTTGCCCCAGACGGTAATCATTTGGCCGCAGGTGGAACGGATGGGGCCATCCAACTGTGGAGATTGTCGGATGGCGGTCTGGCAGGAATCATGGGGCATCCGCAGGCCATTACCGGTTTGCAGTTTTCGCCCGATAGCAGCCTCCTGGCCAGCAGTTCGGAGGATGCGTCGGTGCGCCTGTGGCGAGTTACTGACGGTGCAATGGTAGGCCAATTACCAGCCGAGTTGACTCTGGCTGATGTGAGCTTTAACGCCACCGGTGAGCTGCTGGCAGCGTTGGATTGGTACGGCAACATCACCTTCTGGGAGATTAATGGCCAGCGTGAACTGGGCCAGATCATCGTACCGGGAATAGATTCTAGTCGCAACCCGGCGATGGGCTTGCGTTATAGTGCTGATAATAATTCGCTTATTGTAGGGGCAAGCTGGCAGATCGAGCAAGTGCGGGTACAGGATGGCAGCCGGGTGCAGCGCGTGGTGCAGGGGGTGCCGGTCACCAGCCTGGCAGTTTCGTCTGACGGACGCTGGCTGGCGGTGGGTGATGCCCTGGGCACAATCCAAGTCCGTAGCATGCAGGATGGCAGCCTGGCAGAACGCCTGGAGCGACCAGCAGAAGCTGGCAAGGAGACGTCTTCGATGCCCAATCTCATCGGCAACAAAAACGCTTTGGCAGTAAGTGAACTGGCCTTTCTGAGCGGCTCGCCAACGCTGGCCGCCAACTATAACGGTGCATTATTCCTGTGGTCGGCGGGTGAGCCATGGCAGTCGCAGCAGGTTGAACTGGAGACATGGGTGTTAGATCTGGCTTACTCGTCTATTGCCAACATTGTTGCAGTGAGTTACCCCAAGAGCTATCCTGACAGTGGGACAAAGGTGGCATTGCTCCAGAATGGAAGCGTGCAAAACACACTCGATTCCGGAGGTGGAATTGGGATATTGGCCTTTTCTGCCGATGGCAGCACGCTTGCAGTTGGAACGATTTTGAATATACAAAGCAACTCATCAGAGTGGCGGGCGCAGATCGAGGTGTTCGATGCTATTAGCAACGCGCGCCTGGCAACCTGGCAACCATTAGACGAACGCGACTTCCTCTCTGCGCTCAGCTTATCGCAGGATGGCAGTTCGCTTGCCATTAGCACGGATAGCGGCGTGGTTCAGGTATGGCGGGTGGCCGATCACAGCTTGTTGTATACCCTCGACTTGGAAGCCGAGTCCAGTTACTCGAAGTATGGGCCGGCCTATGTGATTAGCATGGTGCAGGGGCCTGCGTTGGTTTTCTCGCAAGATGGTGGCGTGCTGTTCAGCATGGGTGCAGCCGGACAGGCCATCGAAGCCTATGACACAGTAAATGGGCAACTTAACCACACCATAATTGCCGACCCATATAGCCACGGTTGGCAAACCTTGTTGACGCTGACGCGCTTCTTGCTCTCACCTGATGGGCGCTATCTTCTCGCCGGGCGGCAGGATGGGAGCGTCTCGCTGTGGGGCGCACCCTGATGTTCCCAGGAAAAATGCTCAACTTTTTGCTTGCTCAGCCAGTTTCCAGCAAATACATCGTATTCCCGATACGGACAATCCAAACTGCTCTGCAAGCTCGCGCGCAGTCTTCCCCGCCTTGTGCAGTTCATAGATCTGTATATTCCGCTCCGACGGCCCTTTCGGCTCGGATTTCAGGTGTTGGCGCGTCCTCTTCTTCTCGATCATGAAGGCCGTCATGATCGAACCGGTTGCCGTCGCTCCCCGAATGCCGCCAGGCGCAAGTGCATCCAGCGGGAAGGAGTACCAGATTCGTGCCCAATCGTATCCCAGCTCCACTTTGGTGATGAAACGGGGAAAGAGCAAGTTGGGCAGCACCTGGATATCGCCGGACTGGCTGACTGCCTCGATCTGGCCGCGCCAGACCACCAGCGCCACGGCCAGGGCTTCTGGAGAAACCTCCACCTGAGCGGTGGCTTTCTTCGCCTTCAGCTCGCGCAGATCGGCCCGGTAACCGGCCAGCTCGGCTTCACGCGCTTGCAGACGTGCGCCGGCTGCCTGGGCGCCATAAGTTTCCGCCAGATCGAGCAGGTTCTGGATCGCCCGCTGCGTATCTTTGATCTGTTTTTCTAGCAACTCGATCTCGCGATCGATGAGCGTCGTGTCGGATAACTGGGCCTTGGTTTCCGCCAGCAACTCCTCGATGAAATCTGAGATCAGGATGCGGTTCAACACCACATCCAGGATGTTGTTTTCTGCGGCCGCGGCATTGATCATGCGTGCTTCGCAGTGGCGCCAGCCGTAGCGAGACTTTTTGCCACACAAGTAGTACGGCCAGGTGAAATTGCGCCCTTCCTGGGTGTTGGCATGGGTATAGAACAGGGCATCTCCACAGTGGATGCACACTGCTAATCCGGAGAGCAGCGAGGGCGAACCCACTCGCCAGAGATTGACCGAGCGGCTGGTTTTGCCGTGCTTGGGGTTGGCAGCCTGGATTTTCTGCACGGCATCCCAGGTAGCCTGATCCACCAGGGTCAGGTGATGATCGGGGATTTCCAGGTCGCCGCATTTGCCGATGCCCAGGTAGGTTTTATTGGCAAAGAAGCTCGGCCAGCAGCTCTTGGAGCTATACAGCAGGCCATGCGTGGCTTCCTGGATCTCGCCGTAGCTTTTCCCCTGGGCGCGCAGGGTCCAGGCCAGGCGCGCCAGTTCGCCCAACTTGGGGTCGGGCGTCCAGCGGCTGACTTTGCGCGGCGAGCCATCTCGATGTTGCCAATGATCACCTCTTCCGCTTTGTACCCGCGTGGTGGGAAACCGCCCGAGGCATAGAGGCTGACCCAAAAGGTCAGTCTCTTTTCAAATTAAGCAAGATGTGATTCAATTAATGCATGGACACAAGAGCGAAATTTAAGCAATACGGAATGGATCAGCCACAATTATTACCCCCCAGCCTGGATGAGTTGATCCCTGAAAAGCACATCGTGCGGGTGATCAATGAGCTGATTGATCAGCTGGACCTTGAGGCAATAGAAAGCAGTTATAAAGGCGGGGGGACGAGCAGTTATGCTCCGAGGATGCTGCTGAAACTGATCGTGTATGCCTATACACAAAAGAACTACTCTGGGCGGCAGGTAGCCAAATTGATTCGGGAGAACATACATTACATGTGGCTAAGTGGGGGGAACCGGCCTGACTTTCGGACGATCAACCGCTTTCGGAGTGAACGTTTGAAGGGGAAGATCCAGGGTGTATTCACGGAAGTGCTGGAAAAGTTAATTGAAGGCGGATACGTCAAACTGGAACACTATTTTCTGGATGGGACCAAGATTGAAGCCAATGCCAACCGGTATAGCTTTGTATGGAAGAAAAGTACCCACAATCGGCGCAAGCAGTTGGAACAAAAGGTGAGTGAGTTGTTTGAAAAGATTGAGCAACTGCAGGCAGCTGAAGACGCAGAATATGGGGATGAAGACTTGGAAGAACTGGGTGGAGACAAAGGGCTCGACAGTGAAGCGCTGCAGGAACTAGCCAAACGTCTGGATCAAATATTGGCAAATGATCCTGAGCCAAAAGAAGCTCGGGAAGACAAAAAAGCGAAGAAACTGATTGAGGATGAGCTCTTGCCCAGACTGATCAAGTATGAACAATATGAAGCCATGCTGGGAGATCGTAACTCCTGTTCCAAGACCGATGCGGACGCGACCTTTATGCAGATGAAAGAGGACCACATGCGTAACCGCAGCCTGAAGGCTGGCTACAATGTGCAGGTGGGAACGGAAGGGCAATACATAGTTGGCTTCAGCGTGCATCAAAACGCTTCTGACAACGTCACCTTACGTGCCCACCTGGAACAACTGAAAAACAACTTGAAACGGCTGCCTGCGACTTGGGTGGCTGATGCTGGCTATGGCAACGAAGAGAATTATGTTTTCCTGGAAAGTGAGGGCGTGGAAGCTTATCTGAAGTATCCTGGATTTGATCGTGAAAAGCAGTAAAGAGCCAAGTTAAGTGAGAAAGAAAAGTATCAGTCCAGACACTTCAAACTGCAACCAGAGCAGGACATCTATCTCTGTCCTCAGGGAAAGACACTCCATTTTGAAAAGGAAGTCGAGGAAGTCAATGCCACAGGATATCGCAGTTTGAAGCGGGAGTACCGCTGCCGGGATTGTGAGGGCTGTGTTGTCAAGGAGATCTGTAGTCCAAAATCGACCCAGGGGAGAACCCTAAGCATAGGGCCGGAGTTGGTCCGTTTACGCGGGGTTGCCTTCAAGAAACTCACCAGTGAGATTGGGGTGAAACTAAGAAAAAGGAGAATGGCTGAGGTTGAAGCCGTCTTTGGGTTACTGAAACAGAATGGAAGGGTTAGAAGGTTCAATCTGAGAGGTCTTGAGAAGGTTGAGGTTGAGTGGGGGATCCTGAGTATGGCACACAATATCAAGAAGATGGCGGCTGGGTAGACCGCTATTTTTTTGTTTTTTCTGTTTCATTACCGAATCTAGACGAAAAAGAGGCTGATCCAACTCGCTTTTGGGTCAGCCTCTTCTGGTGCCCCTACCGGGATTCGAACCCGGGTTTTAGCCTTGAAAGGGCTGCGTCCTAACCACTAGACAATAGGGGCATCGAGTTAGGTATTTTACATGAGTTTTTTCAACCGGTCAAGGTCGAATTTTAAATACTGTTATTAGTCAGCGAATATGTCACCCCCATAAGTAGCCAGCGAGGATGTCCGCACATGGCACACACTTTTTCTTGATAGGTTATACTGATCGGAATGTGATCGATGCCCATAGTTATGGGGGGACAGGCAAACATGGAGATTGGCCGGTATCATCCCGGAAACTGCTCCTGAAAAAAGTTTGACACATCCCCAATATTGCTTTATAATAATCGGTCGTTGCCCCAGCGTAAGTTGGCTGGGGTTCGTTATGTACACCAACTTTCCCGTCCCTGCGCGGTGACACGCTCAGCAATCGGAAAAGTAAAGATTGGAGAAAATATGAAATATGCAATTATTGAAGCGGGCGGTAAGCAATACCGCGCCGAAGAAGGCAAGACAATCACCGTCGACCTTCTGACCGCCAACGTCGGCGATGAAGTCACCCTTGATAAAGTGCTGATGCTTGTGGATGGCGACTCTGTTACTGTGGGCACTCCCTACATTACTGGTGCCAAGCTGGACGCAACCGTCAAAGAGCATTTCAAGGGCAAGAAGATTTTGATCTTCAAATACAAACCCAAGATCGATTACCGTCGCAAGACCGGTCATCGCCAACAGTACACCAGATTACTGGTTCAATCAATCGTAACGGAGTAGAGAAATGGCCCATAAAAAAGGTGGCGGGTCATCCCGCAATGGTCGTGACAGCCAGGGGCAGCGCCTCGGTATCAAGAAATTCGGCGGAGAATTTGTCATTAGCGGCAACATCCTCGTTCGTCAGCACGGAACCAAAGTGCATCCGGGCTGGAATGTTGGACAGGGTCGTGATTACACACTCTTTGCGACTAAAGAAGGCTTCGTAAAATACGAAACCCTCGCTGGCGGACGCAAGCGCGTTCATGTAGTAGATCAGCGTGAGGAGCCTGCGAAAGGCAGCAAATAAGCATGAAAACTAAGATTCAACCCAAATACTATCCCAATGCCAAGGTCTCCTGTGCGTCTTGCGGCGCTGAGTGGACCACTGGTTCCACTGTCCCTGAAATTCGTACTGAAGTCTGTTCGAATTGCCATCCCTTCTACACTGGTCAGCAGGCTCGCATCCTCGACCGCGAAGGCCAGGTGGATCGCTTCTACAAACGTCTCCAGGTTCGCCAGGATTACGTTGCCGAGCAGAAATCTGCTTCCCAGGCAAAAACCTCTCCCGACCGCCTGATCTCCGAGCTCAATCTCGGCGCTAAGGCCGTAGGCGCGCTCAATCGCGCGGAACTTGTCACCGTTGGTGATGTCCTCGCCAAACTCGAGGGTGGTGAGAAAGCCCTGCTCGATATTGAAGGTTTTGGTCGCAAATCCCTGATCGACCTCAAGAAGTCTCTGCGCCAGCTAGGGTATCAACTCCCGGCTGCAGCCCAAGAAATCGAGATCTAGACAAACATTTTTTAGAACAAACCAGGCAGGTTGCGAAACCTGCCTTTTTTTATTCTTAGCGTTGCCAGTCAACCATTAAAGCTTTATACTTTTCATTATTGTAATTATTTGAACCAGGAGGCTTTATGTCACAACCAGCCGGAATCGTTGAAGTTATCACCGGATCCATGTTCTGCGGGAAAACCGAGGAACTGATCCGCCGCCTAAGGCGCGCCACCATCGCCAAGCAAAAAGTGCAGGTGTTCAAGCCTGTGATCGATGATCGTTATGCTTATTTCAAGGTAAAGTCGCATTCGGGTATGGACTATGAGGCTGTTCCCGTTTCCAGTTCTACAGAATTACTTGAAAAGCTCGATCCTTTAGCGACTGTTATTGGCGTGGATGAAGCCCAATTCTTTGATGATGGCATCATCGATGTAGTCAACCAGTTGGCTGATAGTGGTCTGAGAGTGATTGTGACGGGGTTGGACACGGACTTTCGTGGTGAGCCATTTGGCTGCATGCCACTCATCACTGCAAAAGCAGATAAAGTCGATAAACTAACGGCTATTTGCATCGTATGCGGCGAGCCTGCCACGCGCACGCAACGCCTGGTGGGGGGTAAGCCGGCCCGTTATGATGAACCGATTGTGGTTGTTGGGGCTGCCGAAATGTATGAAGCCCGCTGCCGCCACTGCCACCGCGTTCCGAGAGAGTAGGTACTCATGCCCCAGCCATATCAGGAGTATATTGACAAGATTCTCATCCCAGAAGACGTGCTTCAAGCGCGGATCCGAGAGCTGGCAGCCGAAATTAACCGCGACTATGCCGGCGAAGAACTTTTGGTGATCTGCATTCTTCGCGGTGGGGTCATGTTTCTTACGGATCTGATCCGCCATATTGACGTGCCTCTGGCGATCGAATTCATGGCAGTTTCTTCTTATGGAAGCGGGGCGCGCTCTTCCCAGGGCGATGTGCGCATCACTTTGGACCTCAACACGACCATTCATGACAGGCATGTCATGATCGTTGAGGATATTATCGACAGCGGTCATACGCTTTCATCGGTCATAGACCTGTTGAAAACGCGCGAGCCAGCCTCGATCTATATCTGCACATTGCTTGATAAACACGAACGCAGGGAAGTGGAAGTACCTATCCGCTACTGCGGGTTCAAAATTACCAATGAGTTCGTTTTTGGCTATGGGCTTGACATGGACGAATACTATCGCAACCTGCCTTTTATCGCGACAGTTGACTTGGACAGATATGAGCCTCCGGTTGGATAGGGATCTGCTGCAGCTCCTGGAATTAGTCCAGGAGTCAGCTTCTGGCACGCGGGTCTACCTCGTTGGCGGGGCAATCCGCGATTTGCTGCTTGGGCGACCAGCGAAGGATCTCGATTTCGTTCAGCCTCACGGCTCAATCCAGTTGGCAAAGGCCGTCAGCCGCCGAATGCATGGGGCGATGTACACGCTTGATGATGTGCGCCACTCGGCGCGGGTGATCCTGCGGCAGGGCGAACAAGACGAGCAGGTGCTTGATTTCACCTCTTTTATTGGAGAGAACCTCGAAGAAGATCTGCATCAGCGGGACTTTAGAATCAATGCCATGGCGCTAGATCTGGATGCCCCAGAGCAGTTAATTGATCCCCTGGGTGGGGCGAATGACCTGGAAGACGGGTTGTTAAGGCTGTGCGGACCGGATTCGCTGAGCTCAGACCCTCTGCGCGTTTTGAGGGGAGTGCGCCTGATCAGCAGCCTCAATCTGGAGTATGGATTTGAAATAACCGCAGCGATGCGCGTAGCCACAAAGAATCTCGGGCTTGTTTCGGGCGAGCGCATCCGGGACGAGCTGTTCAAATGCCTGGTTGTTCAAAATTTTAAAGCCGCAATTAAGCTTTTGGGTGAGTTTGGGATTTTGGATCAATTGCGTCTACTCACTTTTGGGGAGGACCCTCCTGAACCTCAATTGCATGGGCAGAACAGCAAACTGTTGACAGCCATGACAGGATTGAAAAAAAGTCTGCTTGATCTCGAAAATAAAGACAAATCCCAACTTAAACTTATTCTCGGAGAAAAGCACCTGGAAACTTACCAGTCCATACTGGAGGCACCCCTGCAGGGAGGACGGAAGCGCGGCCATCTCCTTTTGCTATGTTCACTGATCCTTCATATCCATCCTCTGTTTGACCCGGTTCAGTCCGGTGAAGTCCACCTCTTTCCGGGTGTGTTTTCGGAACAGATTGCCCAGGCATTGTTAACCGGGCAGAAAGAAAAGGCCTATTTCCAGTCGGTTTCAGGCGGTTTTTTGAGGCTTGCGGATCTTTCCGCATCCAAGCCGGGAAAGCTGGATTACTATCGTTTTTTCCGTGATTTTGGCTCTTACGGACTGGATAGTGCCCTGCTTGCCATGGTAGAGGGTGAAACGAAGGGGGATAAATTTCTGTTTTCCCCTGAAATCTTGCAAGAAGTCTTTTATACATGGTTCGAGGAGCACGCTCAAGTGGTAAACCCGCCGCGGCTTGTTGATGGATCTCAGCTTCAGCGCGAGCTTTCAGTTGGCCCTGGCTCACACATTGGTCATTTACTTGAGTCAATCCGGGAGCAGCAGGTTTTGGGTAAAGTCAACACGACCGCGGAAGCGATTGCTTATGCGCGTTCCGAATACGAAAGGAAGGGCTGACATGATCGCACATCTACATGACATTGACATGTTTTATGAAATCCGCGGGAGCGGACGCCCTGTTTATCTGCTCCACGGTTTGGCTCTGGATCACAGCATATGGTTGGAGATGGCGGATATTTATGCTGACCAGGCTCAGTTCATTATGCCAGACCTGAGGGGTCACGGCTGCACACCACTTGGTAACGCAAATGCCAGCCTGGAGCAATTGGCCAATGATGTTATTCAGTTGGCTGACACTCTTGGTCACCAGAAATTCACGCTGGCAGGTCACTCTTTGGGTGGCTACATTGCTCTGGCACTGGCTGAAGCTTTTCCTGGGCGCCTGGTGGGGCTGGTGACTGTCACCAGTCACGCGCGCGCGGACAGCCCGGATAAACTCGAAAGCCGCTTTGAGCAGGCCAGGCAGGCGCGCCTCGAAGGTATAAAAGGGATGCGTGATGAGTTGGTCGAGCGTATGATGCCTGAAGGGGAGTTAGCTCAGCCAGATGAACACATGTGTGAGGTGGTTTCGAAATCTTCATCTGAAGGGTTTGCCAATGTTCAGGAAGCGATGGCAAAACGTCCCAATCGGCTAAATGTTTTGAGATCTTTAACTTGCCCTGTGTTAGCGATTGCTGGCGGTAAAGATCGGATTTTGCCAAGGGAAATCGCCCTGGAAGTTGCGGAAAATGCCCAGCAAGGTCGGGCAGTTTGCCTGCCGGAAGTTGGTCATTTGGCGATGATCGAGGTTCCATACACGCTCGGCGCTTTAATAGTCAGTATGTGAGGCAGGATGACGGACTTGAATTTCATCTTTAGCCGGCGCAGTATTCGCCGTTTTACCGCAGAAAAAGTCAGCCAGGCTCAGATAAAATTGCTGCTCGAAGCTGCTATGGCTGCGCCTACTGCCATGAACACCCAGCCCTGGCATTTCGTGGTGATTGAAGATACTGGCAAGCTGGCCGAGCTTCGAAAAATACTGCCCTTCGGAAAAATGGATGCGCCTTTGGCAATCAGCATCTGCGGCAATCTTGGTTCCCTAAAAAGGCTTGTGACAGAACGCTTTTGGGTCCAGGATTGCAGTGCGGCTACTGAAAACATGCTTCTCGCCGCAAACACTTTGGGGCTGGGAACGCTCTGGTGTGGGGTACATCCGATTAACAGGCTTGAAAGTTCTGTGAGAACTATTCTCAACCTTCCGGAAATGGTAATTCCTCTGAATATCGTTTACGTCGGTCATCCGGCTGAGGAGAAACCTGCCCGTACAAAATACGATCAGACGAAAATCTCCCACAACCTTTTTGATGTTCCCTGGGAAACTCCCGTGGATCAGGATTGACTGTTCTTTACCGTAAATATTTAAACACCTGACTGTCCTTTAACAGGTCTGTGAACTAAAATTGAACCTCAGGCAGTTGAATTTAGCTGGCAACAGTCAAAGCATTTCTGCTCAAGTCCAAATAATTCTTTGTACAGTCAGTTTAAACACGCAACCCGCGATCTGCGTATGGTAAAATTTCAGATTGTGGACGTATAAAACAATCAAGATTCATTAGGAGGATCTATGTCAAAAAAATGGGTTTATTTATTCAATGAAGTTGATCAGGCTGAGGCTTATGCCGGAAGCTGGGATGGCGTACGCGGCTTACTTGGCGGCAAAGGTGCCAACCTTGGTGATATGAGCCGCGCTGGTGTGCCAGTGCCCCCCGGACTGACCATCACAACCGAAGCCTGCAATGCTTTTCAGGTCACCCGCGAATTCCCGGAAGGAATGTGGGATCAGGTGCTGACAGGCTTGAAAACGGTCGAGGAACAGGCTGGCAAGAAGTTCGGTGACCCCGAAAATCCTTTGCTGGTTTCCTGCCGGTCAGGCGCAAAATTCTCAATGCCTGGCATGATGGACACGGTACTGAACCTTGGTCTGAATGACGAAGTGGCAAAAGGTTTGGTGGTCAAGAGCGGTGACGAACGTTTCGTGAACGACTCCTACCGCCGGCTCGTCCACATGCTCGGCACTGTGGTAATGGGCATCGATGATGAACACTTCGAAGAACCTCTGAAAACCTACAAAGCAGAAAAAGGTTACAAGAATGACACCGAAATGACTGCAGCCGACTGGGCTGCCATCACCGAAGCCTACAAGAAAGTTTTCCTGGAACAGAAGGGCTTTGAATTTCCACAGGATCCTTACAAACAACTTGAGTTGGCTGCCAAAGCTGTGTTTGACTCATGGGATTCTAAACGCGCCATCGACTATCGCCGTCGCGAAAATATCCCCGATGACCTTGGTACTGCCGTAAATATTCAGACCATGGTCTTTGGCAACATGGGCAACGACTCAGGAACAGGTGTAGCCTTCACTCGTGATCCCCAGACTGGCGAAAACATCATGTTTGGTGAATACTTGATGAATGCTCAGGGCGAAGACGTCGTGGCAGGCATCCGCAACACATCCAAGATTCTCGGTTTGAAAGACGAATTGCCTGAAGTTTACAAGCAGTTCTCCGAGATCACCGAACGCCTTGAAGAGCATTATAAGGACATGCAGGATGTTGAGTTCACCATTGAACATGGCAAGCTCTGGATGCTCCAAACTCGAAATGGTAAACGCTCAGCCAAAGCCTCCATCAAGATCGCTCACGACATGGTGCAGGAAGGTTTGATTGACAAAACCACCGCACTCAACCGGGTTACCCCTGAGCAGATTGACCAAATGCTGCATCCTCAGTTCTCACTTACTGATATGGAAAAAGCTCGCAGCGAAGGTCGCTATTACGCCAAGGGCGTGAATGCCTCTCCGGGAGCGGCTGTTGGACGGATCTACTTCGATGCCGACCTCGTTGAAAAGATGCACATTGTTGAAAAACAAGATGTCATCATGGTGCGTCCGTTTACCAAGCCAGACGATGTGCATGGTATGCTGGCAGCCAAGGGCATCCTCACCAGCGAGGGCGGCGCTACTTCGCATGCCGCAGTGGTTGCCCGCCAGTTTGGTGTTCCCTGCGTGGTTGGTGCTGCGGATATCGCTATCGATATGAACAAGCGCCAGATGACATGCCGTGGGACTACTGTTAAAGAAGGCGAATGGATTTCTCTTGACGGAACCACCGGCGAAGTCTTCATTGGTCAGCTTGGTCTCACCACTCCTGATCTCTCAGAACAGAAAGAACTAATGACGCTCCTGGGTTGGGCAGATGAGGTTTCCCGCCTGCAGGTTTGGGCAAACGCCGATTATCCTGCTGATGCCAGACGCGCCCGCACTTACGGTGCCAAGGGTATCGGTCTTTGCCGTACTGAGCACATGTTCTTTGAAACCGAGCGTCTGCCAGATGTGCAGTCGATGATCATGAACTCCGAAGCCACCCAGCGCATGCTGAACAGTCTCGAACAGCTTGAGAAAGCCTACGCTGCTGGCCGGCTTGAAGGTCGCAGCCTGAATGAGAAAGATAAGGCAACTCTCAAGGCTGAAATTGACGCTCAAAAGGAAAAGATCGAGAATTCACCCGAATCCAAAGCTTACTTTGGTGCGCTCAAGAAGATTCTGCCGCTCCAACGGAGTGACTTCTATGGTCTCTTTGAGGCGATGACCGGTTTGCCGGTAATCATCCGCCTGATCGATCCTCCACTGCACGAGTTCCTTCCCAGCATGGAAGACTTGCTGACTGAAGTTGCGACCCTTAAAGCCAAGGGTATTACTGAGGGTCTGGCAGAGAAACAGCAAATGCTCGACATTGTCATGGGACTGCACGAAAGCAACCCCATGATGGGCTTGCGCGGCATCCGCCTGGGTATTGTCTATCCTGACATTATGAAGATGCAGGTTCGCGCGATTTTTGAGGCCGCCTGTGAATCAAAACTCAACGGCTTCGATCCCCACCCCGAAGTTATGATCCCCCTGACAGGTCACGTGAACGAGCTCAAGGAAGTTCAGCCCACCCTGGTGAAAATTGCCAAGGATGTCATGGCTGAGAAGGGCGTTGAGGTTGCTTATAAATTCGGCACCATGATTGAAATCCCGCGTGCCGCTGTGACAGCTGCTGAGATCGCAAAATACGCCGAGTTCTTCTCCTTTGGCACCAATGACCTGACCCAGATGACCTTCGGCTACAGCCGCGATGACGCGGAACGCACCTTCCTGGGTGTGTATGTTGAAAAGGGTATCCTCGAAAAGAATCCCTTCCAGCAGCTTGACCGTGATGGCGTTGGCCGGCTTATGAGAAGCGCGATTGAAGATGGTCGTGCAGTTCGTCCGGAACTGGAAGTTGGAATCTGCGGTGAGCACGGCGGTGACCCAAGCTCGATCGAGTTCTGCCATATGATCGGCAACAACTACGTTAGCTGTTCGCCATTCCGTGTGCCTTTGGCTCGCCTGGCAGCCGCTCAGGCTGCGCTGAAGCATGGCTAAATCTTACTAGACTAATAGAAAACGGCTCCTTTCTGGGAGCCGTTTTTCTATCGAGATTTTTTTATTCAAGTATTTCTTGTAAGTGCTTTGATGGGTTGTGACTATGAGTTTTTCTGTTATTGCGCGGAACGAAGCAATCTAAACTCTCAATCTCAAGACGCTTCGGCG
>DDWY01000062.1:28119-29695 GCA_002347705.1 Anaerolineaceae bacterium UBA2274
CACGTTACAGCTAAAAAAGGTCGCAGTGCGGTCAATACCCTACGGGCACTTTGCCTCGCCCTTTACAATGTCATTGCGAGGAACGAAGCAATCTAAACTCTCAATCTCAGGGACCTTCGGCGATTCCCATTCGTGCTGCGGATTGACAGAACGAGAAGTTTTCGTATTATGACAATCCAGGTGCTTCCAGTTTTGCCCTAATTTGTCATCCTGAACGAAGTGAAGGATCTTGCCCATTCGCCGGTAAGATTCTTCGTTGGCACTCAGAATGGCATACTACGGGATAGATAGTAGGCATTTACAGGCCTGTCATTGTGAACCGTGTGAATCTAAAAGGGAACGGACAATATTCTGCCATTAACTGGGTCAAAAGCCTGTCCAAACTCCACCAAAGTATCACTCCACCAAAGTATCTATATGCCCAAGACTGTCTTGTCTTATAATTTTTGGTATTCTGCTTTGTGTTTATGCCGGGTTAATTACCATAGATCAACGCGTAACGGTTGAAAATCTCCGTGATATTCCGAATATAAACCCTTGTTTCCAGGTATCGTATGGTATTTAAGAAAACATCCGGGTCATTGCCAGCAACCTTTGCCCAATTCATCACATTTCCAGGTCCGGCGTTATAGGCGGCCAGGGCCAGGTAATCATTTCCCTCAAATACATACAACATCCTGGCCAGGTAATTGCTGCCAAGCTCGAGGTTGTAATAGGGCACGTCCAGATCAGAAGCTTCAAACTCGGGCAAAAAACCCGTCTCGGTGGCGATTTGCTGGGCGGTGGCAGGCATCAATTGCATAATCCCGCGCGCGCCAACTCCAGAGGCAGCCTGCGCGCCAAAGTGGCTCTCTTGGTAGATAACGCTCAGCAGCAGTAACACAGAGAGGTCATATTTGTCTGCAGCTGCTTGGATCCATGGTAGGTAATAAGCGCCATATTCAATGTAGGTGAAATATGGCGGATATGCTGCTGAAAAAGGCGTGTCGGCGTAACCTGACAGTTTCGAGATGCTCTTGCTGGCTTCCAATGCCAAGCGGTAGTAGCCTCTTTCCAGGAATACTTTTATAAGCCTGAAAATGTCCAGCGGGTCGTCTTGGTTTTCACTGAGCAAGCTGCTCAGCTCAGAGGAAGCATTCCCAAACATCCCCAGGCGGTCAAACTCCATGGCTCGGATAAAAGTCGGGTGGTCGAAAAGCTCCGAACTGTAATCCAGGTTAGTATTGGTCGGGAGGTTGAAGGCAGTCTTCAGCCATACACCTGCAGGGATGCGCAGATCCGGCAAGTCGATAGCAAGCTTCAGTTGCGGTGGTTCCTGGAACGGTGAGCGACCTTCCAGCAACTCCGCTGCCCGGATGCCGTAATACCCATAAGGCGCCTGGTTTATTGCAGCTTGCCAGTTTAGCCGGGCTTCATCATCCTTCCCTTGTGCCTTGCTGATTTTGCCCAGCCAGAAATATGCTGCTGAAAGTTCAAAAGGATCAGCGCTCATTGGAATTATGCGGTTAAAATTGGCTGCCGCTTTTTCGAACTGACCCAGCTCATAATAAACCGAGCCTCCAAAGAACAAACCGTT
>DDWY01000061.1 GCA_002347705.1 Anaerolineaceae bacterium UBA2274
GCGATCATTTCCGCCATGTCGAGGTAATCCTTGGTGGCATGCACGCGCACCCAGGGTCGGGTATAGACGCCATTCTCATCCTTATAATACATCGGCTGATGCTGATGCCAGGTGAGGTTGACGTAGAGCGGATACTCGATGGCTTCCGGTGCTTCTGTCGGTGTGGGCTCTTCAGCCACAGGGACTGTCGGTTCAACCGGCACATCTGTTGGAATGGGGGTTGCGCTGGGCGCAGAGCAGCCTGCAATGACTGCCAGGCTTAGGATGATTGCGAGAAAGAATCGTAGCTTTTTCATGTTTCCTCTTTTCATATCCGGATTATGGGCGCGTTAATTTCAATACAAATGTTTCTCCACCGTCGAGGATATCCTCGACAACAAAGTCGGTCAGGGAGCCATCTTCGGCAAAGGTAATTTCATAGAAGGGTGCCTCGCCCCAAAGCGCTTCAGCCTGCCAGGTGCCCGCCAGGTCACCGCCTTCAAGCGCGATGGTGCAGTTTTCGAGGGTTTGCACACCAAGATTAGCAACCGTCAGCAGCACTTCATCCCCTGCTATGCGCGCCACGGTGTAAAGCCGGCGGCAGGACGATGTGAAGGGAACGTAGTCGCCTTTTTGCAGTGCCGGGAAGCGGTTGCGAAGATTCACCAAGCCTCGATACCAGTTAAGCAGAGAGTCAGGGTCCGAATACTGGGCAGCCACATTCAACTCTTCCCAGCCTTCATTCAGAGGCTCCCAGGGGACGCTGCTGCTAAAGCCAGCATGCGCTTCCGCGGACCACTGCATCGGTGTGCGCAAGTGCTCATCTGGCTTGTTGCCAGTCATGCCTATCTCTTCACCATAATAAATGTAGGGAGTGCCGGGACCGGTAAGATACACAAAAGCGGCAAGTTTTTGCCGATCAAGCTTGCTACTGAAGTAAGACGCCACACGCTGCTGGTCGTGATTGGCCAAAAAAGTGGCAAATTGCTGATCCGGGAAATATTCCAGCGTTTCCAGATAGGATGCCATGATGCGCGAGGGATCCGGAGAGTACAAGCCGCCCAGGATGTCCCCTGCCAGGTCGAACATAAAGTATTCTTGCATACCGCGCGTCGGTTCACCATACTTGGCGATGACCTGTGTGTCGGTCCACACCTCCCCGACAGTATAGGCTTCAGGATTGATGCCGGTGTAATACTCGCGCCAATTTTGGAACCACTCAATGGAACCTTTTGAATCCTGGAGCGTGGCTCCATCTTCCACCAGGTAGCGTGCCGCATCCACCCTGAAGCCATCCACGCCCAAGTCCAGCCAGAATTTGGTGGCATCATACATTGCTTCGGTCACCTTCGGCTGTTCGTAATTGAGATCAGGCATGCCGCTCCAGAAAATTGCGTAATAATAGCTCCCTCCTGATTCATACCAGGCATTTTGCCCCCAGGGGCCTGCCTGGGCAGGCCTGGTATCCGACCAAACATACCAGTCCCGGTACTCGCTGTCTTTTTCCTTCGAACTTAAGAACCATGGGTGTTCCGAAGAGGTGTGATTGACTACAAAATCGATGATCACACGGATGCCGCGTTCGTGACAGGCTTGCAGCATCTCCTGAAAATCCTCGAGAGTGCCGTAGTCCGGGTTCACCGCCTGGTAATCGGTGACATCATAGCCGTGATAGGAAGGCGAAGGCATGATTGGCATCAGCCAAATACCGCCAATTCCAAGGTCGGTGTCGGTATCAGGGTCGCCATCATTCAGATAATCGAGCATCTCAATGATGCCGCGGAAGTCACCAATGCCATCACCGTCACTGTCCTTGAAGGAGCGCACAAAGATTTCATAGAAAACCACGTCGTTCCACCATCCCTGGCTAAGATCAGGTTCTGGAATTTCTTCTGTCACCACTTTTGGGCTCGCTGTGGCAGCGGGTTGACTTTCAGTGGCAGCAGATTCGGTTGCGATGGGTTCAGCTTTGCACGCAGCCAACACCAGGCAAACTATTACTATCACGATTATCGGCAAGGCACGTTTTTTCATTGCATCTCCAGGATGATCACCATGGCAGGGAGCATTGCCCCCGTCAGATTGTATGAATAATTTTACACGATTCAAGAACCGATTCGCAGGCAGGAATATAAGGCTCAGCCGCTCAAAAATTGCACTGGCCTAATCGAACAGACCACTTGCTGCAGGCTGAATGAGGGAGGCATCGTCCTGCGCGGGGCTGTTGACCGAACGGCTGACTTCCCAACTGCGCATCTGTTGGGGATCAAATGGCTGCAGCAGGCTCAGCCTTTTCTTGGAATCGGGTTCCAAAAGCCAATCCCACATTGCCTGCCCTTTGAGCATGACCGGCATGCGCGGATGCACCTCAGCTACCAGGGAATTTGCCTCGGTGGTAATGATGGTGCAAGTGGTCAGTCCAGGCAGGCCGGGCTCCGAATTGACGCCTTTTGGTTCCCAGTCATCCCACAGCCCCGCAAAAGCAAAGGCTTCGCCGCTGCGTAAGCTGAAGTAGAAGGGAACCGACAGTTTTCCAGCCTTTCGCCACTCGTAAAAACCATCGGCCAGGATCAGGCAGCGTTTGTTTTTGAAGGAATTGCGAAAGGCGGGTTTTTCTGCCACCGACTCGGCGCGCGCGTTGATCATTCCGTTTCCAATCGAGGGATCCTTTGCCCAAAAAGGAACTAACCCCCAGCGAAACCAGTGGACTGAGCGTGCTTCTGCAAAGGGCACACAGGCGATTTCCTGCAAGGGGGCGATGTTATAACGCGGCGCCCAATCGAGCGGCATTTGCCCAAGCGCGAGCTGCATGCGCACATCGTCTGAATCAATCGCCATGGTAAATCTTCCACACATAGTTTCTCCAATCGTAAAAAATATCAACTGCTGATATTATACAATCTCCGCAGGCACCCCCACAGCAAGGGTAAAGGGTGACTTATTCGCTGGTTACTTATGGGGGTGACATATTCGCTGACTAATAACACAAGCTAATGCGAAAAACTTGACGTCTGACCGAGGACTGAGTAAACTTGAGAGTCGCCGGTTTACCCGGTAAATTTATGAGCGAGGGTAACCTGAAAAATGGTGAGAGGCGCTCGGAGGAAATATGTCTACACAAGAAGAAACCATCATCAAAGCTGAAAAGCGCACCTTAATAGGGAAACAGGTTTCCCAATTGCGCCGCGTCGGGATCCTGCCCGGCGTTATTTACGGACACAAAATTGAACCCCAGGCTATCCAGATGGATCGCCACACGGTTTCACTGCAGATGTCCAGAATCACCCCCACCACCTTGGTAACAGTCGATGTCGACGGGAATAAAATCAAAGCCTTTGTGCGCGATCGCCAGCGCGACGTGCTGCACGGCGTTTTGACACACCTGGATTTCCTGGCTATCTCAATGACCGAGAAAATGCGCGCATCAGTTGCCCTTGAACTCACAGGTGAAGCTCCTGTGCTTGACGATGCAATTTATCTGCTCAACCAAAACCTGAACGAACTTGAAATCGAATGTTTGCCTCAGGATATGCCCGAGCGTGTTATGGTGGACGTCAGCGGCATCAAAACCCCTGAAGATACCATCACAGTCGCAGATCTTGACCTGGGTGAGGATGTTTCCATTCTTACTGACAACTCAGATGTGATTGTTTCGGTTAGCTACGTTGCAGTTGAAGAGACTGAGGAAGTAGCCGAACCCGAAATTGGTGTCGAAGAACCTGAAGTTCTTGAAAAAGGCAAGAAGACCGAAGGCGAAGAAGAAGTCGAGTAAGTCAATACTCATCAGAATCAAAAACAACCGCTGCAAGGCGGTTGTTTTGGTTTAAGCGGAATTCAGATCGCGCAGGTTTAAATCCGCTCAAGCACTCGGTTGATCATTTTTGGATAATATGCAGGAATTCCTGGGTCATCTGCGCTGTGGCGCCCCAGATCATCTCGCCGTCAAAATCGTTGTAGTACGGGATCTTAAAGGTTTGACCCGCAAACTGGCGCAGTTTAATCTGAAAATTTCCAGGGTCAGCGAGCCAATCAATTGGAACGATGAAAGCGCGCGCCACCTCTTTTGAATTGATCTTCATGTCAAAAGGCCAGGCGACCACTCCAACCACGGGCGTAACCTGGAAATACGAAACCATGTCGAACCGCGCCATCTTCCCCAGCACTGCCACTGAGGCTGGGTCGATCCCAACTTCCTCCCAGGCTTCACGCAGGGCTGTGCGCCCAAGATCGCCGTCTTGCTCCTCCCAGGCGCCACCCGGAAAAGAAACCTGACCGCTGTGGTCTTCCAACTCGAGCGCGCGACGGGTAAAGAGCAGATGCCACTGCTCTGCTTGCCAAACCAGCGGAACAAGTACTGCCGCCGGATGCAGTTGATTTGGGTCCATATGCAGCCAACCGTTATCCCTGAGGTCAGACTGTTCAGCGTGCGCCTGAAGGCGGACGCCAATGTCGTGCGGTAAGCTCAAAATCCCGTTCAAAGCAATTCCTCAGCCTCTTCATCTTTAGTCTGACTGACTTCTTCTGTTTTTTCGAGACCCAAACGTTCAACGGCTCTTCCAAACAGCAAAAAACCGGTATGGGCGATCATTCGATCCACCGGTCGCAGATGTTCCCAGTCAGTTTTATAGTAGCGCACGAGTACTTCAATTACTTCCACAAAAGCAAAATTATGATGCATAAGCGAACGGAGGCAAAGCTGCACCTGGTTCACCGTCGGCACGAGCATGCCGAGATAACCTCCCGGTTTAAGGCTTTTGCGCGCCTGCTCCAGGTAGTCATATGGATTGGGCAGATCCAGGAAAAGCGCGTCAATATTTTCTTCTGAGAAGCCTTCTGATGCATCTCCGATTTTAAAGGTCACACGGTCGAGCAGACCGACGCGGGTCAGGTTTTTGATGGCAAGCGCCTGGACATCCGGCTTTCTTTCATAGGAATAGACCTGCCCGCTCTCGCCGACCATGTAGGCAAAAGCCGTAGTCAGCCCCCCAGAACCACTGCCGCACTCCAGCACCCGCATGCCCGGACCAATCCCCATGGTAATGAGGATTTGACCGATCTCCTTTGGATACATGATCTGGGTGCTGCGTTTAATGTTTTTGATCAGGTCAGCAATGCCTGGCTGCAACAGGTAGAAGGGGTTGCCCTGGTGAGACTCCAAGCGGCTGCCCCATTTTTGACCGATGATGTCGTCATGACGGATGACTCCGCGGTGGGTTTGCAGCACGCCGCCTGCCTCAAGGCGCAGCAAATGGCTCTTGTGTCCAGCGCCCTGCAACTGCACCAGATCCCCCTCGCGGGCGAAATTGCTTGACTCGATTTGCGAAGTGATCATCCCTATTTATTCTGCCCGGGAAAGGAATCGATCCGAGTGAGCCAGTGTCCGGCAAATAGCGCGATGATGCTGCCGATGATGCCGCCGCCAAGATAGAGTGAACCAACATTCATCAAGTCGAAACCTGCACTTTTCGCGATGACATGACCAAGGTAGAAACCAATCCAGCTGACGAGAATGTAAATTATAAGCTTCCAAAAACCCCCGTCTTTCCAAAGGTGGAATACAGCCCCAAGCATGGTTGCCAATATCCATCCAAAAATGTAAGTAGCAGGGTTCATAAATCGTCCTTGTGATTTCTTATTGTTTTTTTCAATCTGCTTCGGGAACTCCCGGCAGACTCAGGGTCTTTCCGGCAGTTCTCTCAATCTGGCTCAATAATATCACTAAAACACCTGGGCCGAGCTGCCTTGAGCCTGCCTTGAGCCTGATTTTTTTGCGTCCAGGCTGTTAGAGCCCTCCTTTTTGAAAAGGAACTAAAGGGGGTGGAGTTTGTCATCCTAGCCTCTTTTGCGAAGAATCTTAGTGGGCAAAAGCCAAATCCTTCGCAGGTCACTGCGGAGAAACCCCCACCCCCTTTACTTCCCCCTCCTCGAGGGGGGTCAGGTTTGTTGCAGGACTGGTCAACGTGCTCGAAGAGTTTGCGTTCCTGCCCTCACAGCGAAGCCGCGAGGGTCAAAGCCGACATTTTCTGTCATGCTGAGTCTCTTTTGCGAAGAATCTTAGGATGGCAAAAACACAATCCTTCGTTCCTCAGGATGACACACATTGTCATTCTGAATGCTAATCTGTCATTCTGAGCATTTTTTGCGAAGAATGTGATTGTGCAAAAACCAGATCTTTCGTCCCTCAGGATGACACACACATTGTCATGCTGATCGTAGAAGCTGTCATTCTGAGCCTCTCTTGCGAAGAATCTTATGGTAAAAAAGGCCAGATCCTTCGTTCCTCAGGATGACCCACACATTGTCATGCTGAGCGTAAAAGCTGTCATTCTGAGACGTTTTTGCAAAGAACCTTACCATTCACATCAAATACTTCGCTTCACTTAAGAAGGCGGATGGCGATTAGCTCGCAAATTCGGTTTACTGGTAAAATTGCTGGGTATGAAAGTCCGAAAGTTGCTCTTGGTGCTGATCCTTTTCTCTCTCACCGCTGGTTGCACAGGGCAAGCGACCGAGACTGCCATGCCCGAACCAACGGCAACCCCTGAATTAAACCCAACTCCTGAACCCAAACCAACACTTGAGCCCAGCCCCAGCCCGACTTTTGCGCCGGTCGAGCGGCAGCTTCCACCCCTGCCTGAAAATCGCACCCACTACAAGCTGGACCTGATCCTTAATTATTATTCGCATTTCGGCGCGGTGACGGAAGTGATCACCTACACCAATCGCAGCAGCTACAGCCTGGAGGAGATCCATTTTGTGGTGCCACCTCGCAATTTTGAAAATAGTTACGAGCAGTCTGACCTGCGCGGCGAGCGTGTGGCGGGCTTCAGGGAAGAAGGCATCCACACCCTGGTCAGCCTTTCCTCTCCCCTATTGCCCGGAGAGACGACCACCTTTACCTTCAGCTTCAGGCTTTACTTCCCACTGCATCAGGGCATTTATGGCTATACCAACCGCCAAACCAACATTTCGGATTGGTACCCTTTCATCCCGCCTTATGACGAAGAACAAGGCTGGCTGGCATACGACCGCGTGGTGGATCAGGACAATATTATCGTGGGCGAGTCAATCGTCAACGAATTCAGCGATTTTGACGTAACCCTGGCGCTGACAGACCGCGCTGAACTGATCGAAGTCGCCGCCAGTTCCCCTGCCAGTGGTACGAATGGTAAGTTTTCCTATCACCTGGAAGGCGCGCGTGGTTTTTCGTTCTCGGTGAGCGACAGCTACTTTGAGCATGAGATCGTGCAGGACGGGGTTCGGATTCGCTCTTACGTCTTTATGAACAACATCGAAACCGGCAAAGCCGTCACGCAGATCGGCGCGAACGCGATGAAACTTTATGGCGAGCTTCTCTACCCCTATCCGCACGAAATGGTCTCGATTGTGGTCGGAGATTTCCTGCACAACATGGAAATGGATGGCATGGTCATGATCAGTTATGGGATCTTTGACTTCTACAACGGGATGCCGCAGACAGACCTCGTGATCATGACCGCGCACGAGCTCATGCATATGTGGTTTTATTACACCATAGGCAGCAATCACGCCCTGGAACCCTGGCTGGATGAAGCCTTTGCCACCTACGCCGAGCTGCTTTACTACCAAACCTATCATCCCGCGGACGTGGAATGGTGGTGGGCAATTCGCATCCACGAGCAAAACCCCCAGGGATTTGTTGACTCTACCATCCATCTCGAGGGCGGTTATGTGCCTTACCGCAACGCCGTTTACCTGCGGGGGGTTCAGTTCCTGAACGAAGTCCGGCTGGCAGTCGGAGAGGAAGCTTTTTTTGCTGCTCTCAAGGATTACGCCTATAGCAACACCTGGCGCATTGCCACCCGGCAGGATTTCTTTGATATTATGGCGCGCCACAGCCAGGTGGACCTGACAGCCATTGTCTCCAATTATTTTAAAAACTAAACCTTTATTGCTTTCGTTAGGACTTTTCACCGGAGTTTCTCATTTTAGTGCCCTGAAAAAAGCTTCCCAACAAATGAATATTCAAAAAATATCGGAAAATGCAATCGTAGAATGGGTCGTCGTCATGGGATCCATACCAACCTGCGCCTCGCGATAGCCAACCCACTGAATGTAGTAATTGGCATTCTGAGACTCTTTTGCGAAGAATCTGATTATTAGTGACCAGAATATGATGCCAAGACCCACCCCCTTTATCCCCCTCCCTCGACGAAGTGCCCGTCAGGGTAGGGGATCAGGAAAAGTACTGCCTTGGGGTCATTCGTTATCT
>DDWY01000046.1 GCA_002347705.1 Anaerolineaceae bacterium UBA2274
GCGCTGATCACCTGCCCCAGCATCAGAACACTCGCGGCGGGGTCCAGCCCGCTGAGCACAGAAAACAGAGCCGTCACAGAATGAAAGCCGAAGTGATAGTAGAACGGTCCGGGCAGGTAAGGCTCGAGCGTGCTCGGCAGCCCGCCAAATTCGATCATTTTCCGAATGATCAGGACGTGGTGCTGTGAATCCACCCAATTAGGGAAAACCAGATCTCTTGCCTGCCAAAAGCGCCAAACCAGCGCAACCGCAAAGCCAAGCAGCGCAAACAGCCAGGTCTTGTTGAACGCGCCTTTGCCTCTGCGAATGAGCCCGGCAAAGGCGACCCCGAAGCACAGACCCAACAGGATCCCGAGCAAAAGGGGAGTGAACTTCAGCCGAACAGTATAAAAGCCAAGCGTGCCAAGCGCAATGAAACTGGCGCTGATGGCAATGATCTCAGCCAACGCCTGCGCGCCGTCCTTGCGGCGGTCGCCAAACCACAGCCACCACGCCAGACCCGGCAAGAGCAGAGCCGCAAACGCCAGGCCTATTCGCACTTCTGCACCCCTCCCAGGTCCGGTAGAGCTGCAAGCAATTGAGCGATGGTCTGTTTTTTTTGCGGATGCACAAAGTCCGGCGCGATCTCTGCCATTGGCACCAATACAAAAGCACGCTCCGTCAAACGCGGATGCGGCACCTGCAGACGTGGGGTTTGGATGATCCTGTTGCCATAAAACAGGATGTCCAGGTCGATCAGCCTCGGACCGTAGCGGAAGTTTGCCTGCCGCCCCAATTCTTTTTCTGTGTGTTTGAGAAAATCCAGCAGGTTCAACGAGCTCAAAGTAGTATGAGCTTCAATCACCTGGTTGAGGAAGGCAGGCTGGTCCAGATATCCCCAGGGGGCGGTCTGGTAGACGGAGGACTCTCTGAGGATCTCCAATCTTTGGCTCAAAGCCGACAGCGCCTCCTGAAGGTTGCGCTGGCGGTCACCCAGATTGGTGCCTACGCCGAGAAAAACGCGGATCATGCCTGTTCACCCTCCAGATCGATCAGATCAGCAAGCATTCCGTAGGCAGTGGTTTTTGGGCTGGGGTTTGATTCGAGCACTCCCAGTCCGGGCAGCACGTCGAGTTCAAAGTTGACGAATGAAGATGTGCCGCCCACGCTGTACAAGGGCGATTCTGGTCCAACCCGCTCGGGTCGTACCCGGGCAACGAAGCCTCCATCCTGCCAGTATGCCTTGCAGACCAGCTTCCAGCGTTCGCCGGCAGCTTCTGCCTCAGCAATCATTTCCCTTGTAATGCCGCGGATGCCCTCCCGGTCGACTTCCACGGGTGTGAGAGGGTGATCCATCAGCACGGTAGAAAGGGCTGCCACTTTAATTGACGCGTCCCAGCCGTCTACATCGTTGCTGGGGTCAGTTTCGGTGATGCCGATGGAGGCTCCATAAGCGATGGCTTCTTCGAGGCTCTCGCCCTGCCCCATGCGTTCGAGCAAGAGATTAGTGCAGGAATTTAGGATGCCGCTGAAGCCAATCAGACGGGCACCTCGCAGCGGATGACGGAAGAGCGAGAAGATCGGCGCGCCGTCCATCACAGCTGACTCGAAGCGAAAACCAAGCCTCTGCCTGGCAGCAAGTTCTTTGAGCTCGCGGTAGCCATAAACCACAGGGCCCTTGTTGGCAGTGATGACGTGCATGCCATGCTCGAGGGCGCGGCGCAGATGGTTCAGCGCCGGTTGTCCGCTGATAGGGTTGACGGGTGTGGTCTCAACCATCACGTCCGCCGGGCAGGATTGGATGAACTCCAAGGTATCCCCCGAAAAGCTGAAGGTGTCAAGCTCGGTGAGGGGACGCCCCTGGCGAATATTCGACAAAGCCTGTTCCAGGTCGATGCCTGCCGGATTGATGCACGAGGCGTGGCGGCCGGTCATGATGCCGGTGACCACGGGTGTGATGCCGTAATCTGTTTCCAGCTCGAGCTGTTTTTCGATCAACAAACGGGTAAATGCCTGCCCAACGTTACCAAATCCTACCAGTGCCAAACGAATTTCTCTCATGTTACACCTGCAATTCCTTTGAATTTCAATTATAGCCAATTCCAATCCGCGCGTTTGTCCTTGCGCGCGCAGTACCTTGCGGCTCAGCAGCCATTGAGGATGACGCAATAGAACCTCAAACCAACGGCCAGGGGACTGGGCGGTGACCAGAGTCAGGCTCGGGAAACGCGCCTTGCTCAAGCAAGACCAGCAGCCTTTTGCGTATTGCGTCGATTTCGTGCTCCCGCAGCAAACCTCGCAGGCTATGGCTCAAATCACTGATTGGCTCAAGCGCCAGTTCCAGCTTGCACAATGCACTCTTTTCTTCTTCACTAAAGGGTTCGCCAATGAAATCCCAGATAACAGTGCGCAATTTTGGCTCAACATTAAAGCACAGCGCCTGGTCAATCGCCCACCAGCGCCCATCTTTTCCTAAAAGCAGATGCCCAGACTTACGATCGGCATTGTTGGCAACAAGGTCAAACAGGGCAACCTTACGGAATAGATCCCTCTCATTTTCCTCGAGAGCAAGGTAATGCATTTGGGGGTTATGTTCAATGAACACCTGCAGTGATCCTGCGCCAAAAGGCAGCCTGTCTTTGCGGTACACAGTTGGCGGCACAAAATCCCAGTCTGCTGCCCTACAAACCAACCAGGCGGCTACTTCCCGGCGGGGCAGACTGTCAGGCGCAAAGTCATAAAGTTCGGTTTGCCCAGCTTCTGGTTTGTATACAGCCTGGAGCTGCTCCTCCCCAAGCAGACATTTGACAAAAAAAGTGGCGTTGGAACTTTCCAGGAACTGCCCCTGCAGTTTTACTTCCCCCTTCTCCAAAATGCGCATAACGGCTTGACTCTCCATAGAGGTCCAAAGGGCTAAATCAGGATTTGTGACCGTTGTTGCTGTGCCGGAAGCCGTTACCGCTGGTTTTCTTTGGCTCCAGGGGGTCAGGTCTGCCGCGATTTGCCAGTTCGAGCGCCCAGAACGCTAATCCACGCATCCGTTCGCGGGTAACCCAGAACATCACTTGCTGCCTGTCATCGTTAGCCCCGTCCTCTGTCACTTGCAGCAGAAGTAGATCCTTTTCCTGATCGTAGCCCAGGGCAATTCCATCCACCCTGAAAAGCGGGTCCACTGGCAAGGCAAGTTGCATCTCTGCTTCGTCGAAATCAGCGCGGGTTTTTTCAATCTCCGTTTGCTCATCTTCAATTCCATCGAGCAACTTGATCGCCCCAACCGCCATTACCTGAACCTGAACCTTTTCGATCAGGAGCGTTACGAGTTTATCCGCATCACCACCCTGCAGAAAGAAGGTGCGCTCTCCTGGCGCACCAATTGTGTTGACGCGCAGGATTGTGGCTGGCTGAAAAATTAGTTGATGCTCAGTCATCCTGGATTTCAAACCTTTCTTTGCGAATGGAGAAACTGTCCTTCTCCAGAAATCCATTCAGCTGGTCCAGCAGATGTTGACTGATTTGGACGCTTTCATTTGGGAAGACATACTCGCGCCACCTTCCCTCAGCAAAAAACTGAAAAGCAAACTGGTCTTCGCCCGGATGAGAACCCAGCCAACCGTGCAGATGGTGGATTTTACGGGTGATGCGGTCCGGGGTTTCATCCTTGGCAATCTGCACCACCAAAACCCGCCTTTCAACTACGCGCATTTCCTTAAACGCTGGTGGGTGGTTTTCTGAAGATGGCGTTGGAGCCGCTGTTTGCGCTGTGGTTTCGGGGATGTGGTGCAGGGTCTCAGCTTCAAGATGGGGGGCATCTTCAGGCGTTTCGGGTTCATCAACCAAAAATATTTCTGCTGGTGGTTCCTGGTCCAAATCCAAGCTGTCACCCCAAAGTTCATCTTCCGGCTCGTCGAACTCTTCAAGTGGTTCCAGCTCCTCTTCGAGATCCGGTTCCCCAGCTTCACCAACGCGATAACGCGACAAGAGCCGGATATCGGGCAGGTAGTTTTCGAGTAAACGTTCGTATTGTTTACCGCTATTTTGGTTAAATAGCTCTCCGACGGCGTCATCCACTTCAATGCGCCTGACATTATCAACCAGAACAGAAGTCCCGCGTTCCTGATGCTGCAGCTTGCCCTCCACCACGAGCAAACCGCCCAGTTCCACCATGCGGTTGTCGCGTTCCCACACCGAGGGGAACATAACCAGGTCTACTTCGCCAAACTGATCCTCAAGGGTGACAAAAGCCATGTTCTGATTCTTTTTCGTCAGGAAAGGCTGTACGCGTTTTACCAACCCGCCGATCGCAATCTTGCTGTTAGTCTCGACCTCAGCCAGTTGATTTGAACTGTGGCTGATCTTATCGGCGATCTGGGTCATGTATGAACTCAGTGGGTGATCGGAAACATAGAGCCCAAGTAATTCTTTCTCCCAACCAAGTTGCTCGTTGCTATCCACATGCACGTTGCTGGGGAGGATCACATGGGGCAAAGCTATCGTTCCGGCGCCAAAAAGGTCGAGCTGACCCATTTCGATTGCCTTCATATTGCTGACAGAGACGTTGACCATCTGGTCAATTGAGCGAAGCAGTGCTTTTCGTGGACCAAAGGAGTCCAAGGCGCCCACCTTGATCAGGCATTCCAGGGGACGTTTGCCCACCTGGCGCAAGTCAACCCGCCTGATGAAGTCGTTCAGATCCGAAAAAGCCTGGTGACCGCGAGCCTGGATGATCGTTTCCACCGATCCCTGACCCACATTTTTGACAGCACCAAGCCCAAAGCGAATACTGGCTTTGCCTTCGGTTTGCTCCTCAATAGTGAAATCATAGCCGCTGTGATTAACATCCGGCGGGAGCACTTCAATACCCATGTTGTGGCATTCCGAAACATACGTGGAGCATTTATCGTTGTCGTTTTTCCACGCGGAGAGCAGTGCCGTCATATACTCAACCGGATAGTGAACCTTGAGATATCCGGTTTTGATCGCGATCATGCCATAGTTGGTGGCATGGCTTTTGTTGAAGCCGTAATGCGCGAAGGCCTCCCAGTGGGCAAAAATTTCTTCAGCGGTTTTTCGCTCAATGCCGTTCCTGACCGCGCCTTTGAGGAACTTTTCGCGGTGTTTTTTGACTTCCTTGACCTTCTTTTTCGAGATGGCCGAACGCAAGTCATCCGATTCGCCCGGGCTGTAACCCGCCAGCTGCGTGGCGGCAATCATGATCTGTTCCTGGTAAACCGCATGCCCGTAAGTCTCGCGCAGGATTGGTTCCAGTTTTTCGTGCTGGTAGACCACTGGCTTCTCGCCGTGCATGTTGGCGATATATTCAGGGATGCTTTCCATCGGACCCGGTCTGAAAAGCGCAACCATGGCAATCACATGATGGATCGTTTTGGGCTGCATCTGCACCAGGTAGCGGGTCATGCCGTTGCCTTCTAATTGGAAGAGACCGACTGTGTGACCTTCGCTGATGAATTGATAAACTTCGGGATCATCTATGGGGATGCTGCCGAGCGTAAGCTGAATGCCGTGACGTTGGGCAATATATTCGCAGGCTTTGGACATGATCGTGAGAGTCACGAGGCCCAGGAAATCGACTTTGAGCAAGCCGAGGTAGTTGATGCCGTCCATGTCATACTGCGCCACAGATTTGATTGGCAGCTCAACGCTGCTGCTTGTTGGTCGGTGCAGCGGGAGGTATTCTGTCAGCGGTTGATCGCTGATGATCACGCCCGCCGCGTGTGTGCCCACGTTGCGCAGGCTTCCTTCCATCCTTCCAGCAGTATCCAACAGCGTTTTCATCTGGTCAGAGGATTCATACACTGCCCGCAATTCGGGGGAAGATTTGAGGGATTCCTTGATGGGCACGTTTTTGCCCTGCACCGGACCAGGAACCAGCTTTGCGACCCGGTCCACGTCCGCCAGCGGGATAGCCATCACCCGCCCCACGTCGCGCACAGCGCCGCGGGCTGCCATGGTGCCGAAGGTGATGATCTGAGCCACACGATCGGCGCCGTATTTTTGATTGCAGTATTCCATCACCTCGGCGCGGCGATCATCCTGGTAATCGAGGTCGATATCCGGCATGGTGACACGGTCCGGGTTCAGGAAGCGTTCAAACAGCAGGGCGTGGCTGAGAGGCTCTACGGAAGTGATATCCAACGCGAACGCCACCAGTGAGCCATTGCCCGAGCCGCGTACGTTGTACCAGATCTTTTTCTCGCGTGAGAAGCGGCACAAATCCCACACAATCAGGAAGTATTCCGCAAAACCCATCTGATTTATGACTTTTAGTTCATAATCCAGGCGCTTTTGAAACTCCTCGCTGTCCGCCTGATCCGGAACGTTGCGCCTTAGACCCTCCTGGCAAAGCTCGCGCAGGAAGCTGGAGGCGGTCTGGCCGTCTGGCACCTCAAACTGGGGCAGGTGATAGCCCTTGCGCGTCAGATCCACGTTACATCTTTCGGCAATTTCGAGGGTGTTGCTGATAGCTTCGGGCACCTGGGAGAAAAGATTTTGCATCTCTTCGGGGCTGCGCAGGTAGTAGGTGTCGTTATTCATGCGCATGCGGTTGCGATCGCTGAGCAATTTTCCGGTCTGGACGCAAAGCAGGATATCCTGCAGTTCGGCATCATCACGCAGCACATAGTGCACATCATTGGTTGCCACCAAGCGAGCGCCTGTCTTTTGCGATAGTTCGATCAATCCGCGGTTGACGCGATAGAGTTCGGAAATATCGTGATCCTGCAGCTCAAGATAGAACCGGTCCTTGCCAAATACTTCTAGATACCAAGCAAGGCTGCGTTCAGCACGCTCCGGGTCGTTATCCAACAAGGCGCGGGGAAGCTCTCCGGACAGGCAGGCGGAGGAGGCAATCAGCCCCTCAGAATGAGCGGCAAGGTAGGGCTTATCGATGCGGGGATGGTAATAGAAGCCCTCAAGCTGCGAAGCTGACGCGATGGAAAGCAGATTGCGGTAGCCAGTCATGTTCTCAGCCAGGAGAACGAGGTGAGAGGAATATTTATCGCGCGAGACGTCCTTATCGTGCATGCTGCGCGGAGCAAGGTAAGTCTCGAGCCCGATGATCGGTTTGATGCCTTCAGCGGTGGCTGCCTGGAAAAAATCCAGCGTGCCAAACATGGTACCGTGGTCGGTCAGGGCGAGGGCGGGCATGCCCAGTTCTTTGGCGCGTTTGACTAAGGCCGACGGGCTGCCAAAGCCGTCGAGCACAGAGTAAGCGGAGTGAACATGAAGATGAACAAATGACATTTATGTTGTCCCGGGCGCGTCAAAACGCCGTGTGGAATATGAGTATAGCACAGCGATTTGGCTGACTGGGGAAATTTTAAAGATTTAAGATTGCTTCACTCGACAGAGTCAAAAGCAGGGGGGTTGAATGACGAGTAAATTGGATGCCCTTGGAACTCGCGCAGGTTTTCGGGCTGCTTAAGGCGCGCTTGGTCCCGCTGGCTGATCATGGTTTCTTCTGCCACCTGGCGATTAGCACGCATGGAATCCCCCAGGAAACCAAACATGATCAATGTGATACCAGCGGTCAGCAGCGTGCCGCCAATAGAAACCGACTGAATGTAACGGGAGCCCTCGTCGAAGAAGACATAACTGACCAGGAAGCGCCCCAGGAGGATCAATCCGGCTAAAAGAAACAGCGAACCCGTGCTGACGAAGGTGCGCAGGGGCTGGTAGAGTACGTAGGAGCGGATAATCGCGCCGCCCTGCCGCCAGATAAAGTTGAAAATGCCTTTATGCAGGCGCGACTCACGCAGCGCAGGGTTGGTGCGAATGGGCACGTTTACCAGTTTCATTTGCCCTTTGCCAGCTTGCACGAGTGTTTCAAGGGTGTAGGAGTAGGGGTTGTAAACCTGCAGCCGCAGGGCGGCATAGCGCGAGAAAGCCCTGAAGCCGCTGACCGCGTCCGGCACATCAGTTTTCGAGACCCGGCGCATAAAGAAACTGCCAAGGTGTTCCATCAGGCGCTTGCTTTTGGTAAAGTTTTCGTTAGCCAACGTCTGACGGTCGCCAATGACCAGGTCTGCCTGGTCGGCAAGGATGGGGGCGATCAGCTTGCTGATTTCGCTGCCAGGGTACTGGTTGTCCGCGTCGGTGTTGACGATGATGTCCGCCCCGAGCGCGAGCGCAAATTGCACACCGCTGATGAAAGCCCGCGAGAGACCGCGGTTTCGGCGGTGCCGTAAGACGTAATCAGCGCCGCTTTCCAGCGCCACGTTGGAAGTGTTATCGGTCGAACCGTCATCGATCACCAGTATTATCACTTCGTCAACCCCGGGGAATTGCCGCGGGATATCGGAAATCATCACAGGCAAATGCCCAGCTTCGTTGTAGGCAGGGATCTGGACCACAAGTTTCATGATTATCAATTGTACGATAGATTTTGCAGGTTGGGTGGTGATTTTCAATCCGATGTAATTCGTTGGGCGAGATAAACACCCCACCCCCTTTATCCCCCTCCTTCCGCTTCGCTGGAGGGGGTTGGCGTGCTAAGCAAATGGAAAAATCATGGAATATATAGGGCGATCAAAAGTGCGGTATAAGAACAGCCAAATCGCCCTAAAATTCCCTCGTCTTACTCGACAATTGGACTTCAACGTCTGCTAAAAGACTGCCTTCCCAAATTTATGGTATATAAAACACATGCAAAAGCTGCGAAAGATCGCCCTCTTTCTCCTCTGCCTGCTGCTCCTGGCGGTAAGTGCCGCCAAGCCGAATCTGGCAACTGAGGCAAAGGAGGCCCTGGCACCACTTCAGAGCGTCAGCGCTTATGAGTTGATCGCTGCAATGAACGTGCTGCGCATGTCCAACGGGCTGCCGGCTTTGATCGAACACCCCATCATCAATGCGGTGGCGCAGGGCACTGCCCAAATTATGGCGGACGGGTTGCTCTCGTGGCACATCGGCGATGTGAAAGGGCGCCTGGCAGCGGCAGGATATGGAGGAGGCGGGACTGTCTTCGCCACGGAGAACTTCGCTGTCGCCGGTGATAGTGCCACGATCGATCAGATCATGCTGATGTGGGCGGATTACGACCACATGCGCCCCGCCACCCAGCCTTACTACTGCCATGTCGGCGCGGGCACTGCCAGAGCCAGCAACGGCATGACCTATTTCATTCTGCAGGCCGCCTACATCTCTGGGGCACCTTGCGAAGCTGCCCCTCCCGGCGGATGGACCCCCATACCAGGGCAAACCCCGATCGTCCCCGGCATTATTACCCCGGTCGAATTGGTGGAGCCTGATGAAAACGGCAATTATCTGCATGTCGTCAAGCCCGGGCAGAGCTTTTGGTCGATCGCGGTGGCGTATGGGGTAACCATCATAGACATTCTACGCTGGAATAACCTGCCCGAAAGTTACGTACTGCAAACTGGAGACGAGCTGCTGATCGCCGGACCGAATTCGCGCGCACTGGTTACCCCAACGCCACTGGGGAATGTGATCATCGCCACCCCGGACAATCAGGGGCGGATTGTGCACGTCGTGGAGGTCTACCAGAATTTATCTCGAATCAGTGAGGCTTATGGTGTCAGCGTTCCAGATCTGCTTAGACTCAACTATTTGACCGAAGAAACCCCTCTACAGATCGGGCAAAGGCTGCTGATAAAAGGTCCGGATCAGACCTCCACCCCCACGCCCTTGCCGCTTAGCCCACTACAGAAGCTCACCCCGGCATCGGACGGCAAGTATTACCATACCGTTTCAGAAGGCGAAAATGCGCAATGGATCGCCGATTTGTACGGTGTGACATTGAATGACCTGTTGGGCTGGAACGGCCTCACCCCCACGCGGGTACTCTATCCCGGCGACAGGCTTTTATTGCAAGTCACCCCGCCGGCAACCAACACACCCACGCCTGCACCAGCAACTGAGACGCCATTGCCAAGCCCCACAGCCACGCCCAGCCCTTCACCCACGGCGACGCGGCTCTTCTTGCCAACATCCACCGCCAGCGAAACTGCGGCAGAAATGGATCTGGAAGAAAACCCAAACAACTGGCTCTTGATTCTGGCAGGTGCTGCCGTTGGAGTGGCGGTTTATCTTGTTTACAAGCAGTCTCATAAGCAAAGTGGAAGACAGTGATTTTTTCGAAAAGCCTGCGTTTACCCTCTAATTGTCGGCCAAAATACTCAATGAAGGTTGAGGACTCTCGGCAACTTATCACTTGGATTTCTGATAATTAATCTTTCGGGTTTGATTCGATGATGGATTCTTTAAACGCTTGGTCAGTTTCTTCACTTGTCAATTCCGGGGAAGCAGACAAAATTCTCTTCTGAGACATACCGAAAAGACCAAAAAGCACTTCCGCAATTACCCAAATAATACGGTTCATCGCGGCATAAACCGCGATAAGTTCCACTGATGTAATGCTCGAAAAAACAAAGGCAAGCACAGCTTCCCGGACGCCCAAGCCTCCTGGAGCAAAAACTGCGATATATCCTACTGCCCAGCTAACCGCATATCCACCAATAAACAATGGCGCAGAAGAAAATGAAAATTCCTTAAACATGGCAAAGAAACTTCCACCAATAAATGTCCAAAGCAATAAGCCTATTAACGTAACACGTACAACATTCGGAATCTGTCGGGATGTGTATTTTTGCATAATTTTGTGGACAATAATTAATGCAATTATCCATAATGTAAGAATAACCATCGTAAGTGTTACAGCCAACCAGTTTTCATCAGGGATGTTGAGTAAATTGGCTATCAGATCGAAGCGAAATAGAAACACTCCGATCACACCAGTAGCGAGAGCAGAACTCAATAGCCAAATATTTTCAAGGACCATTGCCCGGGTGGAAGCTTTAGCGGAAAGCCCATTCATTTTGTAGACTCCAAAGCGTCCGACGAAGTGCCAAATCCCTCCGGGTAAATACTTCCCAAGCGAAGACAGACCATACACCCCTAAAATTTCAGGATATGTTGGGTACCACCCCTCGCAATTCACCGAATATTTTACTAAAATCACGAGAAACGCTTTGCCGATCAACAACAAAATAAGGGAAAGGATAATACGCCAATAATCGATCTGTTTAAGTAAATTGATTACTTCCTCTTGATGGCGGTAAAAATAGTATCCTGCCGCCGCCAAAACGAGGATCAGCCAAAGCCACTTGACGATACCTAATATCTTCTTCTTATCCACCGATTATCTGCCTCAGATTCTCGAATTGCCTGTTAGAAGAAGCTTTTACTCTTAGGATATTATTGTCTAATTGGGACTTAATCTCGCTCAGGTTATATAAAAATTTCCGATAGGTTGCTAATATTTTTAAATCTGTGTTTTTAAAGTCTATGGCGTAACTCTGCATACCAAAATCCGCCAGAGTTTCCCTGTATTTGTGGGACCACCCAATCACCATGGTCGGCACACAGAGCGAAAGCCCGGCAACCATCGCATGAAAACGGGATGCTACTAATCCATCTGTCAGACCGATGATTTGGCGCACACCACGGGTGTTGATGTCATAATTCACCCATTCAATTTTTTCAAAAGAATCTTGATCCAGTTCTTGCTTAAATTTTTCCTGGATCACATTGATGGCAATAATGTCGTTGTTCATCAATTTATCAGAGCCTTCTCGGGTGCCATTTGGTAAGAAAACATACCGTACTGATTCATCTTTTGTTGAAAGGAACAAGTTCAGTAATTTTCCCGGATAGTCTCCTCCTTGTTTTACTGATCGTTTCAAGACAAGGCTGCTGGGAACAACACTGATTACCTTTTCGCCAGCCTGTTTCCAAGCTTTGATTTTTGATTTTAGCTCTTCAATCTGCCCTTCGTTTTCTTGTGAAAGGCTATATTCGGGTTCATATAGAAAGGCAATATCTGCAGCCTGTTCTGTATTATTCGTTCCCATTAGCTGATTGGTATAGCTATCAGTCATACTTCCGCGGGTAAAAATCTTATGGCATTTGGGCAAAAAATGAGTAGCCAATTTTCTGTTGAGAGTCGTGTTAAACGGACCCATGGCCTGCGAGAGTTTGATAACTGGCACTCCTAATAACATTGCCGGCCAAATGGTAAAAACGTTATAAAACAATTGCATAACGCGTCCATCAGAAAAGGTGATTCCACCAAGATCAAGCAAATAATCGGAGTCCCTTAATATCTTTACGGGTTTTGGCAAAGGAATTTTTATTTTTAATAAACGAAAGGGGGCTGCCAACAAAGCAAAAGGGAAATGGACCAAAGCAACAGAAAGGGGTTCTCCACTGAGGAAACGAATTTTTGGATCCTGAATTAATAATTTATCCTTTTGAGGATAGATCGTGTATACATTAAAAACCGCTTCAGGATCAACCTCTCTAATCTTTGCGATAACAGTCATCAACATCGCTTCAGCACCTCGGTTGCCCCATACTGAACCCCCCATTAAGGCAAATTTATGACCGGTCATTTACAAGACCTCCAAGGCTTTGAGGAGGTAGAGCTGTAAAGTTATCCATATTCGGGACATATTGCGGACCCGCAAAGTGCCCTCATTGGTTTGGGTAAGCATGTAATTCTTCAGAATAATTTTGGCTACCTGATAGTCAGACCAACGAACACGCTCATTTACTTCGTCTTTGATCTTTAAGCCTAATTTTTCACTAGCTTTTGCGCGAGCCGAAATGTTATAGTGGATCTTGAAAGATCGTGATTGGGCTTCGATAATTTCCGCAATTGGTTGAGATTCAATATGCAGCATCCCGGAATCCCCGGCTTGTTCAAGAATTCTTTTTCCTCGTTCAGTTTTTGTGATTACCGAAGAATGTTTGATTGGATCGTTTTTCATCCGCTGAAGCCAAATATCTCCGATGGCTATATCACTGAAATATCCCGTATGATCATAACAATGCATGCATTTCGTTTCAGAAAAATAATATAAATTCTGATATTTGCTAAATGCAGAGAACTTCTTGGAAATTACCTGACCCTCGTCATATTCTGCAGTTAAACGTCCGCGCCAATGCCCAGACCGATAACGAAAGCCTTGAAGTGTAGAGCTATTCGTCGGTCGGAGACGATCCACAACTAATTGGGTCAGTTCTGGTTTGGATAGATGCCCGCAGAAAAGAGTGATGATACATCGAATTTTATCCTTTAGTTCTGGCATGGTTGCAGACGCTTTATTGAGCAGCTTTGCATCGCAAGGTAAACACACAACCGCGAGTCGTCCATCAAAGTTTCTGATAATTTCCATCGCCTGAGAGCTAAAACGGGTCGATATATACTTGCTGCCCTGAGCATGGAGCAATTCTTCACGTGTTTTAGCTAACCGAAAATTTGCAGAAACCACACCATCAACAACATCCAAAAAGCATACCAAAGCAGCATCGATCTCATTTCTGTTGAGCATGCTCTCAAGCAGGGTTGTAACCGTTCCGCCAGAGGCAGCATTACTGCGCACTAAATGATCTTTCGAATAGGTAAAATATGATCCGTTGAATGGACCAACAAATTTTGCTATTTGATCTTCAGACCAGGAGGTCTTTAACAATTTATCGAGCAGGTTTTCAAAAGCCATTCAGATCCCCTATTTTTTCCAATCGTAACGACGATTCTTTTCAGCGTAAAGTAGTTGTTCCTGGTTCAAGCGGATTCTGATAAACATGTCAGCCAATATGCCAACGATCCAGAGCAAGATGCCAAAGGTAAACAAGTATACCGACGCGAAGGCAACAAAAATGTAAGGTGAAAAAGCGCCGGTCGTGAAGTAATGGATCAACACAAAAATGCCAGCAATAAGACTGATTACAAATGGAATCAAACCTAAAAGCCCAAAAAACTTCAAGGGGTTGTAATCGCGATATGCCCGAAAGATGATTTTTGCAGTTTGAAACATATATTTCAATATGCTGCCAGCCACCCTGGATTTCCTGTTCGGAAAATAAGTAACATTCACGGGTATTGTCTTGATCCCCATCCCTTTATTCGCCAGGTCCAGGAATGATTCCTGAGTATAGGTGAACTTTCCAGTCAGGTTTAATCTCATCAAAGCTTCTTTGGAGTAAGCCCTAAAACCGCAGGAGACGTCATCATAACGTTTGCCTGTGACAAAACCAACCAGATCAGCCATGCGTTGGTTTCCCCAAAATTTGATTTTTGACATGTAGTCCGGCCGCACTAATTCTCCATTTGCTGATCGGAAGCGGTCTCCGGAAACAAAATCTGCTTTTCCTTCAACGATTGGGGCAATCAAGAGCGGTATATCCGCAGGGGAAAATTGACCATCTGCATCAATGTTGACCATGATATCCGCCCCCATTTCTAATGCTGCAGCCAAACCAGTATTAAACGCCTTACCAACCCCCTGATTAAAGGGGTGAGAAATGACCGTCGCGCCTGCACTTTGGGCTAATTGCGCCGTGTCATCTTTGGAACCATCGTCTACAACCAGAACTTCGATTTGGTCCACGCCCTCGATTTGTTTGGGCATAGACTGCACAACACCGGCGATCGAAGCGGCTTCGTTTAATGCGGGGATGAGGATTATTAATTTCATTTTGAAAACACCGTCATTTCATTATTGTTAAGATCTGCTCATAACTCAGGAGAATCTTTAGTCCTGCTCATTTGTCAATTTGGCGGTGTTGGATCATCGTGGTCCAATCTGACCCTTTTTTGAAGATGATAAATAACGATAAGGATCGAGAGTAGATGCAGTGGGTAACCTAAGAACAGATATCTATCAATTGGTCCGGCACCAGAAATGTTATGAGCAAAAGCATTAAGAGCAGATGATCCTAACATAATAAGCAACACCGCATTAAGGTAATTCTTTTTCCTGATCCAATTTATAAGGCAGATTATACAAGCAAAAGGAAGAAGTAATCCGGTCACCGTAAAGAGGAAATTGCTGAGTGTGGTGCGTGATTGAAACATCCGATTCAACCAAAGTGGATGATCATACACTTCGTCTGGAAAAGCAACTCCTTGGACAAAGGAATCTGCAGTAAAGTGGGTGGATAGCCCTGTGTTGTATATCCGTTGAGCAATAGCCACATTTTGATAACCAGACACAAGTGAAAACTCTTTTGTGTTAGTTTGGGCGCCCTTTCCTAAGTAAGGAAATAAATTTATGCTAATAAGATAATTCTTAGCTGTCGTCTTAATGAAACTGCTCTCCGCGATTTCAGTTTGCTTATTTTCTACCGAAGAGCTTAGCCAAGTTGAAAACTGACGCTCCTTGACGATAGGATTTCCTTCTGAAATCAGGAAATTTGTCCACAACATCTGCCCCGCCAACACAATTGCAATCAAAACTAAGCCTATTCCAGTAAAATATAAAAGCTTTTTCCACGTGTATTTGGTAAAAAGAATTATGAACAAACTTATAACTAGTGGGAATAACACTGAACCTACATAGGGTTGTTTTAAGAACCACGCCATGACAGCTAATACCGTGAAATAGAAAATTAGAAGCCAAAACTTCTTCGAAAATGGTTGCTCTTTGATCAACTTGATTGCCAACAATGTTGATAGAGCAACAAATATCGCTGCATCAAATTCGGTCAACAGACTATGAAAGTAACCAAAGATTATTGGGTCAAGCGCAATAAACAGAAATACAAGGATTCTCAGTATGTATCGATCACGAAGATTTTTGAGTTGTAGAGCTTCGATTGCCAATTCAGAAATGATTAAGTAAAACAAAACATTAAACAAAACCATGGACCATCGAAGACCATTGATTGAATTGCCGAAAATGAGTTGTGATAAATAAATTTGAAATGGAAAGCCCGGATTTCTTATCACATCCCAGGAAGCCCATTCCCCAGACGTAAACAAATTAGCCAACCAAAGGTAATGAGCTGAGTCATATGTAAGGGTAATCTCATATATAATACCAATAATGATTAAAGCAGCACACAAGATCCAGTGACCGTATTTGTAAAGCCAAATTGACGCGTTCTTCTGCAAATGCGCCGGGACATATCTGAACCATAGAACGGTCAGGATTAATAACAATATGTACCCTATCCCGCGAAACCAACTGATCTCAAACGGCATTTTTGGGTTTATTACAATGTTTTCACAAATTACACCAACATCTGGTTGTCCAACCAAATCAAGTCGTAAAACATCTACTTCGGTTGGTATCGGAAAATAAATTGGATCCTCACTTTCCAATGCAAACCGTATTGATCGAGTTTCAGTAAATTCCTGATTAAGTCCACGATAAAACAATTGGCTCTGGCTGGAGCCTGGAATATTATCTTCGCATCTTAGTAAAATTGAAGTTATAGGATAGTCAATCTCGCTGAACACCACCCTTGGGTCATTGTTGGTAGAGACAAGTTGATTCTCACTCAAAACAAACCCGTTTAGACTCCCGTTTCTTATATCTAACTCTTGCGGAGCAGAGCCAATGGCATTGAACAGAAAATTACGGTTAAAACCAAAAAGCTCGATCATCAAGATTACTACAAGCAAGGCAAGCAATGTGAATCGGTTTTTAGTGATAACTTTTGTTGGCTTTATGGTTTACCTCAAAATTCTTGTATTACATTATCAGATTACTTTTTTCCTGCAACATTATATCATTAGCCGCCTATTTTAAATTTACCTAATAAGAAAACATGAAACTATGATGGTTCTCAGTATCAACAAAACTAAACTACTATCGCCTTTAGGCGATAGGTTTGATGAGCGAAGGAAATTCGCCTAAAGTCATCCTTCCACACTGAAGTCTTGCTCTCCAGCATCGAGGTCTTGTTGTCCTTGTTTCTCCATATACTCAGCAATGATTGCATCTGTCACATTTCCTGTACTTGCAATAACGACTGGTGTTAAAACGGCCTGCCTAAAGGCAGGGGTTTTGAACCCTATTTACAGACAATAAAAATGACAACTCAAAGTAGTATAAATAAAATTTAACTTCTGTTTGAAGTGATAATAAAAAGCAACGTTTTATACCTGGCAAAGAAGCTTTTTTCCATTCTCGATGACTATATGTGTAAGGATGTAGTATAAGTCTCAAAAAAAACAAACCCCTATTCCTAACGGGAACTTCTATCTTGGATCAGTTGTCCTTTAGATTAGACGAAGTTATGTAACCTTTCGGCTCATTGTTGAGAAGATTTGTTGGTAATAACAGAGTAAACCTCTTATAAGGGCTGAAAGGACCCCAAGAACCACTACCGTACGCTTTCACTCGCCAAAGATAATTTCCTAAAGGAAGATTGTCGGAAAGCCTTACCTGGCAAATTGCTGAACTGCATGCAGTTTTTGGCAAGGTCATATATGTATAGAGTGAACTGTTACGATACAACTCGATATTGTAATTCGTAGCCTCAGGTGATGGATACCATCGGAATAGAGGGTTGACAACTGAGATTGTTCCAGAGGGTGAGACTAATACTGGTGCTGGCTGTGGTCTCGTGAAGTAAGTGAAAGGACTGAAGGGTTTCCAGCTGCCCTCAATATACACCTTGACCCTCCAAAAATAACTGCCCACAGGGAGGTCGTTGGAGAGTCTGACCTGGCAAATTGTTGAGCTGCAAGCGCTGTTAGTTAGGGTCATCGATGTGTGGAGAGCTGAACTGCGATAAAGCTCAATGTTATAATTCGTTGCTCCCGTTATTGGCTTCCACTGAAATTGCGGATTCGGTATCGTTATCTGCCCCGAGGGGGCAATAAGAGTTGGTATTGGATTTAACCGTGTAAAGTTCTTATAGTTACTCCAGGTTTGCCAACCACCAACATAAGAATTTACTCTCCAGGTGTATTGTGAAATATAGGGCAATGGTCCAATCACAACTGAACAGTAAGTTGTACCGCAAACACTGGAGGTAACCGTCTTGTTGATAACAAGGCTGTTATTTGTATACACCTGAACAGAGTAACTGGTTGCTCCTTCTATTCTGCTCCAAGTGAACGTCGGATACACAAAGTAAGTAATTCCTGAGGGGCTTATCAAAACAGGTGGTGGGGCTACTCTCGTAAAATACATGTAAGAACTGAAAGTATTCCAACTTCCTTCAATGTAGACTTTTACCCGCCAGTAATAACTACCAAAAGGAAGATTATTGGAAAGTCTGACCTGGCAAATTGTCGAGCTACAAGCACTATTAGTTACAGTCGTCGATGTGTAAAGAGCTGAATTGCGATAAAGTTCAATGTTGTAATTCGTCGCTCCCGAGATCGGTTTCCATTGGAATTGTGGGTCGATCACACCGATCGTGCCAGATGGGGCGATCAGCGTCGGAACTGGATTTAATCTGGTAAAGTATTTATTCGCACTATATGCCTGCCATGCTCCATCCAAGTAGGCATTCACCTTCCAATAATACTGGGAGTTATAGAGCAGGGGTCCAAGCGCAGCAGAACATGTGCTCGTGCCGCAGACATCAGAGGAGACATATTCATTTAATACCCGTCCACTACTGACGTATACCTGAACGTTATAACTTGTTGCCCCCGGCACTTTTGTCCAAGTAAAAGTTGGATACTTAAGATAGATAGTGCCAGATGGGCTGATTGGTACCGGTGTATATATTTTTCCGCCATAAACCCTCAACACCGACACAGCTGTCAAGTCCATCTCATCATACGCACCACCCCACGTCATGTATGGCGTATAGTTAGGATCCGATGACCAAGTATCACGGAGCAGAATGTAGTTACCGCTATAACCATAACCAACCATTGTGTGTCCGCGATCTCCCCGGAATACATGAATTAATACAGGAAAACCAGCATCAATCTCTGCTTTGTATTGAGCAAATGTGAATCCACCAGATGTATAATTGTCAGTGAGTTGGTTATAACAATCACTCACTCCATAGCCTCTTGCCTTGATGAATTTCCTCATCCCAGCAGTTCCATCTGTAAGATTATTGCTATCAAGAACGTCACATGTAACCCTTGAGCCACTTCCATAATAAAATCTGGTTCCGCCGTCGCTAATTCCATAGCTGGACTGACTTGTTCTCATGTAATCACCAACTGCTGACCCATAGGTGTGTTCCGTCCATCCACCGGCGATAAATGGGTCGGGGCCAGAATTACCATACTGGATCCAATAATCTTCAATCGATCCCTTTGTTGTGCGACCGTCAGTACCTATTCTTGAGGCAATGATCGGGTTAGAAGGATAAGTCTGTCCTGACACGTCAGCCCATCTTGGCCATACTGTATCGGTGAGAGGAGCAACCCCTCCGTTAGTTGAACCGGTATACAAATTTGGATATCCATTGCGATCATAATATGCTGTAACGATTCCCGCGGAAACTGCAGAACAGCCATATACCCAATTGTATGAAGGGACAGCCGACAACGCCGTGGCTTCATTCGACAAGCTGTTCTTGTCAAACGAAGGTGCTTTGCCGTGTTCAGGGTAAGGCATACTAATGACTTCAACGCTCTCTAGTTCATTGAACTCAACAGTTGGGGTAACGGTCAGCTCTTTTGTGGGAAGAGGCGTGGGTTCTATTGTAGGTGTCGGAGTGGTAGTCGGCTCTTCGGTCGGCTCTGGTGTAGGTTCCTCAGTTGGTTCCGGGGTTGGTTCCGGTGTCGGCTCCGGGGTTGGTTCCGGTGTCGGCTCCGGGGTTGGTTCCGGGCTTGGTTCCGGGTTCGGCTCTTCAGTCGGATCGGGTGTGGGCTCTTCAGTCGGATCGGGTGTTGGCTCTTCAGTCGGATCGGGTGTGGGCTCCGGAGTTGGCTCCGGGGTGGGTTCCTCGATTGGCTCGGGGGTAGGTTCTTCAGTCGGCTCGGGTGTGGGTTCTTCAATCGGATCAACCGGTTCAGGTTCTTCTTCTTGCATTAACTGAAAGCTTATTTTGTTCTCATTCGCAAAGATTGAGCCCTCCAAAGAGATGAGCCGACCAACCACTTGCGCATGTGCTCCCAGGCGAATCTCGGACTTGCTCAGCACTGTGCCTGCCAACTGACTCTGCTCCCCTATGATCACTGCCCCCTCAACCTGCCAGGTGATTGCTTCAACCTGATTGGGGTCTGCCAAAGTAACTTTGCTATTTGGCAGGAATTCGGCGTTGCCCTCGACGCGGATCAAATACTCCGCAACAGCTTCCACACGGATCTCTTCAGGAAATATCGTGTCTCCCTCAAAACATGTCACACCAGGGGTTAAAACAAAAGTAGTTAGCGTTTCATCTTCGCTAACCACTTTTGTATCGCACGCTTTCTCCGATAAAAGGTCATAATAAGTACTGGCCTCATCCAAGGCTGTCTTTGCCGGACTGTCAGGCCCCAGGTATATCTCGCCCGCCACCTCCCAGTCACCAACAGCTTCCGCGCCTTCAGCGGCTATCCCCAAGCTGCCTTCCAGTTGGGTCGCACCTTCAGTCTCCGCGTTCTGATAAGCTAGAATACTATAGGTTTTGGACAGTTCCAATCCTTGCTCAGAAAGACTATCCGCGCTGGTGGGATTCAAACCCGCTGCGAATCCCTGGGACAACAACACAATGATCATTAATACAATAAAAGCCCTGTGAAATTTCATCGTTACCACTCCTTTTTTTGTAAATGATTGTCCAGATTGAGTTGTACTTTGATATTTAATTATATCACCATTATCTGTTGTTTAGGCATTAAACTGGGTCATGTAAGAGCAAAGTGATAATGTCCTAAAGTAGCAAAATAGAAATGTCCTAATTATGATTAGGAGCTATGACATGGACACACATAGTGTACTGCGTAATCGCAATGAGCAGTAACGAGTTAGCCCGCAAGACAGAAGTAGAACGGGCGTTAGATCATCGGATCACACAAAGAGAAGCAGCCAATAAGCTTGGAATAACTGAGCGTCAATTCAGACGCATCCTGCAGCGCTATCGACAGGAAGGAGACAAGGGACTGGTTTCAAGAAAGCGCAGAAAACCAAGAAACCGGCGAATGGATATTGAGATAGGGGATAAGGCAAGGGAATTCATCAAGCAGTCGATCATGAAAGGCTTCGGGTCGACCCTGATGGCAGAGAAGTTAGGAATACAAAAGGGGATATGCCCCTGGCGATTAATTTACGCCCTGACCAAATACTGCAAACCCAGCCCGAGCCAGCAGTGAATAGGATAGGCAATTTAAGTATCATCGAGAGTTGAGGGGAACGTTGGTAGTAATCCATCCTGCCATCATAACAAATAACAGGTCATTCTCTAAGTTGTAAAATGATTAGGGGGTTAGAAAATCAGGTTATAGCATAGTCAAGAAATATTACTCTCCGAGAACTCTCTCACCAACCATAGCCTCAGCTTCCTCCATCAACAATTGAAAATCCATTAGATGATAGATTTTAGATAAGCTGACAATGTGCTCATAACCCGTTGTTGCCTGTTCTGAAGCTGTTCCTAACAACGAACTTTTGGTTTGAATCGCGTATCGTACAACGGAGGATGGGTCCGGGAGGGAGGTCGTAATTTCAAAAGAACTCGATTGACCCGGGGAAAGATCATGGGGGTCTTTATTGATATAGCTGTAATCACACCCTACTACCCTGTCAAAACTGAATTTGTAA
>DDWY01000058.1:0-780 GCA_002347705.1 Anaerolineaceae bacterium UBA2274
GAGGGCGGCGTTTACGAAGATACCCCTGGTTTCTGCAAAGCCGCCACGCTCGATGAGGTCCGTCATAACGGCTACGTGCTCATGCCCGGACGCTACGTGGGAACCGAAGAAGCCGAAGATGATGGCATCCCTTTTGAAGAGAAGATGGCAACACTAACCGAGCAATTGGCTGAACAGTTTGCTAAAGGAAATGAGCTTCAGGAACGCATCCGCGAGAACTTGAAGGGGATCGGTTATGAGTTCTGATCTTTGGAGAAAAGTTAGACTTGGTGATATTGCCGATATTATTATGGGGCAATCTCCTGAATCCAAATATTACAACAAACATGGTAAAGGGCTACCTTTTTTGCAGGGAAACCGTACGTTTGGATTTAAGTATCCTACTTATGACACTTATTGCACTAACGGTAATAAGTTCGCTAAACCGAACGATGTGTTGCTTAGTGTCAGAGCCCCAGTAGGAGACTTAAATATTACGAAAGAACACATTTGCATCGGTCGAGGTCTAGCAAGCCTAAGCATGAAAAATGAAAACAACGATTATTTGTATTATTTGTTAAGGGCAAATATTGACAAGTTATTAAGTCAAGAAAGTGGTACTGTATTCGGCTCGATTAATCGAAATGACATAAGCAATTTGGAGGTGCTGGTCATTGACTCTGATGAAAAACAACGAGATGTTTCTGACATCCTATCAACGTTGGATGACAAGATCGAACTCAACCGCCAGACCAACGCCACCCTCGAAGCCATCGCCCAGGCAATTTTTAAGGAGTGGTT
>DDWY01000058.1:788-14026 GCA_002347705.1 Anaerolineaceae bacterium UBA2274
CCCATCCCCAAAGGCTGGCGGGTAGGAGTATTAGGAGATCTTTGTAATGTAATCAAAGGTACCTCATATATGAGCAGCGAGTTGGCGCCATCAAGAACTGCGCTCGTAACTTTAAAATCAATCAATCGAGGTGGTGGATTTAATAATAATGGGTTTAAAGAATATGTCGGTAAATACAAACCCGACCAGACACTAGATGAAGGGGACCTTGTATTGGCTCAAACCGACATGACGCAGAAAGCCGAAGTTGTAGGCAGTCCTGCGATCGTCGAAAACCCATTTGAATATGAAACTCTTGTAACATCTCTTGACCTGGCAAAATGTGAACCAATAAATGAGATGCCAAGCAGTAATACGTTGTATCATTTCTTAGAACGACAGGAATTTAAGGATTATTGCCTTAGTCAAACAAATGGATCTACGGTTTTGCATTTACGTACATCAGAAATCCCTAATTACGAAATGGTCATACCCAGAGAAAAACTGTTGCAGGAGTTTGATCATTTGATAACTCCTATTCGTCAGAGTATCTTAGAGAATAATAAGCAAAACCGAACCCTCATGGTAATTCGTGACAAATTAATACCGTACCTAATGAGTGGAGAATTTGAGATTTAATGCAATGAAAACCTCCTTAGATGAATCTTGGGTTAATTGGAAAGACTGCCTTGCTAGAGATGATGACTTCAATCCCATCTTCAATCAATTGAGATTAATGGTTTGGGACACAGCCATATACCGGGTGATACTCAAAGGAAGAGAACTCAGGTGGGAAGAAAACCCTGAAAAACCTCGAGTCAACGCTGAATTACATAATTTTATTGACCGCAATTATTTCCAGTCTCAGTGCGCAACCGTAAGAAGATTAGTTGACAACACGAAAAAATCAAAGATTTACGGTGATTATGGGGTTTATTCAATCGGTGCCCTTATAAAAGATATAGAGAATCACCATTCTGAATTAACTCGAAGTGCCTTCTTAGAATTGCATGAAATGCCGTACGATTATTCTGATGTCCAAAAGAGGAAGTGGGAATTTATATTTGCCAGGTTTTTTGATGAGAATGGAACCATCATTCCACGAGATCTGGATTGGCAAAGAATAGAGGATGCCCATGTGCAATTTGACCGAATGAGTGGTGTTTCGCAGGAAAAAAGAAGTCCTGATGATCGCATCAAACAATCGGTATTTGATGGCCTGCGTGCGCAATTAAGCAAGTGCGATCCTGTTGTGAAGCATGTAGATAAGTTTATTGCCCATTCCTCTACACCAGAAAGCCGATCAAAAATTCTCGACTCAAGGATTACATTTTCACAGGTCTGGGAAGCCCAGAGGATTCTCTACGAAATCGCCAATTTTCTTAGGGCAAGTTTGTTTTTAGTCGATACAATGTTGTTAGCTGTTGAATCTTATTCCTTTTACAGCCATTGGGACCAACCTTTGTTCCACGAGGATGAAAAGGATCGGATTTATGAGGTATACAAAAAGTATGAAAAGGAAACGGACGACTGGCGAGTAAATAGTGTTGAAAATATGTGGAAGGTGATCGAGGAATTGTGATGCACGTAGAATCTATATCCGCACCTACACCTGGATGCTCTGATGCGCAATCTGTTTCCACGGGTCAGGTACCGGCAGGTTCGGTACGGGTAAATTCGGTAGGGGCAGGTTCAGAATCTGCCCCGACGATGGCAATCGGCGAATGCGTGGAACCTGCCCCTACGGCGGCGATCCACGACTATCCGGAACCTGCCCCTACGGTGGAAATTCGCGATTATCTGGAACCTGCCCCTACGACGGCGACCCACGACTATCTGGAACCTGCCCCTACGGCGGCGATCCACGACTATCTGGAACCTGCCCCTACGGCGAAAATTCACGAAAATCTGAAATTCGCGATTATCTGGAACCTGCTACGATGTGTTCCAATCCAATAAACCAGGATGGATCAAATCTACCACTATCCAATTGGGCGGGTTTGGAACGGGCGGGTTTGGAACGGGCGGGTTTGGAACGGGCAGAATCTGTACGGGCAGGTTCGGTACGGGCAGGTTCGGTACGGGCGGGTTTGGTACGGGTGGGTTTGATACGGGCGGGTTTGGTACGGGCGAAATCTGTAGGGGCAGGTTCAGAACCTGCCCCTACGGCGGCGATCCACGACTATCTGGAACCTGCCCCTACGGCTGAAATTCGCGATTATCTGGAACCTGCGACGATGTGTTCCAATCCAATAAACCAGGATGGATCATATCTACCATTATCCAATTGGGCGGGTTTGGTACGGGCGGAATCTGTAGGGGCAGGTTCGGAACCTGCCCCTACGGCGGCGACCCACGACTATCCGGAACCTGCCCCTACAACGGCGATCCACGCCTATTCGGAACCTGCCCCTACGGCGGTAATCGACGAATATCCGGAACATGCCGCTACATTTGCTAATATAATCAAATTGGACTCATCAGGAATAGGATCATCATTGGGTATGCCATGGTAGGATAATATGTCTCAGGATAATTCAGAAAATCTCCAAGATCGTCATCATCGCCGCTCTATTCGCATGAAGGGGTATGATTATTCCCAACCAGGCGCTTACTTTGTAACCATATGCACGCACGGCAAACAGTCACTTTTTGGGAAAATTGTGGATGGTGAAATGCAATTGAACGATTTTGGGAAGGTTGTGGAATTCACATGGAATGATCTGGTCAATCACGTTGATGGGATCGAATTAGGTCCATTTGTGATCATGCCCAATCACATCCACGCCATTATTCACATCATCGCACCGGCAAACACAGTAGGGGCGGGTTCAGATAATGGGGCATCGGTAGGGGCGGGTTCAGGTATAAATGCATCGGTAGGGGCGGGTTCAGATAATGGGGCATCGGTAGGGGCGGGTTCAGAACCCGCCCGTACAGAACCCGCCCGCACAGAACCCGCCCGTACATCAGCACGCAAGCAAACACCTCTTTCTGAAATTGTGCGGCAATTAAAGACCTTTTCTGCAAAACGCATTAATTTACTTCGTAAATCAACTGGCGAGCCTGTCTGGCAACGGAATTACTACGAACACATCATCCGCAACAATGAGTCCTACCAGAAAATCGGTGAATACATTCTTACAAACCCCATCCAATGGGAAAACGATCGCTATTATTCCGGGGGTACACCATGATTTTATCTAAATTCGAGCAAATCGTCCGACCATATCTGGTTGGAGCAAGTTCCGTACGGGCGGGTTCCGAACCCGCCCCTACAATGCCAATCCTTAGGAAGCTATTACCCAGGGGGTAAACCATGATCCTGAACGAATCCGACATCGAACAAAGCGCGCTTGATTTGCTGAAAGAATTGAATGGCTACCAGGTCGCGTATGGACCTGACCTGGCTGACGGCATCTTCAAAGAACGCGAGCTGACAGACGTTCTGCTCACCAGGCGGGTCAAAGATGCCATTGACCGCATCAACCCTCACATCCCGGCATCAGCCCGCGAGGACGCGTTCAAAGAGGTGCTGCGCCTGCCTTTTGGTCAGCTGATCGACAAGAACGAACACTTTCACAACCTGCTGATCAATGGCGTCGATGTTAAATTTGGCATTGGTGAGGGCAAAAGCCGCACTGACAAGGTCTGGCTGGTTGACTGGCATAACCCCGCCGGCTCCAACAACGAATTCCTGGCGGTCAGCCAGTACACTTTGCTGGATACGTCCGGTATCCACACCTCCATCCAGGAAAACCGCCGGCCGGACATCGTTTTGTTCGTCAATGGATTACCCCTGGTGGTTTTTGAACTGAAAAACGCAGTGGACGAACAAGCCAACCTCGAAAAAGCTTTCAACCAACTGCTCACTTATCACACCGTGATCCCCTCGCTCTTTCCTTATAACGCCTTCGAGGTCATCAGCGACGGCTGGTCGGCAGCCGCCGGCACGATCAGCAGCGAATACAGCCGCTTTATGCAGTGGAAAAGCGTGGATGGCAACTCGGTGGTCGACTCGCGCACCCAATCTGAGCTGCAGCCCCTGATCCAGGGCATGCTCAGCAAGAGCAGGCTGCTGGACTTGATCCGTCATTTTTTGGTGTTTGAACGAACGCGGGAAGGTACGGTTAAAAAACTGGCTGCCTATCACCAATACTTCGCGGTCAATAAAGCGATCGAATCGACTCTGCGTGCTTCCGCGCAAGACAGCGGCAAATTGTACGCACGCGAACATCCGGCGAGATTTCACCTGTCTTCAGTGGCTGAGCAAGAAAGCGGCGATAAACGCGGTGGTGTGGTCTGGCACACGCAGGGCAGCGGCAAGAGCCTCTCGATGGTCTTTTATGCCGGCAAGCTGGTGTTGGAACCCGCCATGAGCAACCCCACCATCGTGGTGCTGACCGACCGCAACGACCTTGACCAACAACTTTTTGACACCTTCGCTGGCTGCCAGCAATTGCTGCGCCAAACACCAGTGCAGGCTGAAAACCGTGAACACCTGAGACAGCTGCTGCAGGTGGTTTCGGGCGGGATTGTCTTCACCACCATTCAAAAGTTCTTCCCCGAAAATGGATTTGAGACTCTTCCCGCGTTGACACTCAGGCGCAACGTGGTCGTGATTGCCGATGAAGCTCACCGCAGCCAGTACGATTTTATCGATGGCTTTGCCCGCCATATGCGCGACGCCCTGCCCAACGCCACTTTCATCGGCTTCACCGGCACGCCCATTGAGAAGGCAGATAAAAACACCCAGGCGGTCTTTGGCAATTACGTGGATGTGTATGACATTCAGCAAGCAGTTGAAGACGGCGCGACTGTGCCGATTTATTACGAAAGCCGCCTGGCGAAAATCTCGCTATCCGAAGAAGATCAGAAGTTGCTGGACGAACGGATTGATGAGATCACCGAAGATGAAGAGCTGACTGAAAAGCAGAAAAACTATGCCAGGTGGACGGGTAAGGAAGCTGTGGTGGGGGTCCGCGCCGCGTTTACGCCAGGTAGCCAAGGACCTCGTGGAGCACTTTGAAGCCCGGCGAAGTTCCACCGGCGGCAAGGGCATGATCGTTTGCATGAGCCGGCGCATCTGCGTGGAACTTTACGCCGAAATCGTGCGCCTGCGCCCGAATTGGCACCATCCGGCGGATGCTGAAGGCAAGATCAAAATTGTGATGACTGGTTCTGCGAGTGACCCGCTGAGATGGCAGGAGCATATTCGGAACAAGGAACGCCGAAAGCAGATTGGCGATCGGCTGCGCAACGACCAGGATGACCTGCAGCTGCTGATCGTGCGCGATATGTTTCTGACCGGCTTTGATGCCCCACCATTGGACACCATGTATCTCGACAAGCCCATGAACGGGCATACCCTGATGCAGGCAATAGCACGGGTTAACCGCGTCTTTGGGGAGAAAACCGGCGGTTTAATTGTGGACTATATCGGCATTGCCCAGGACCTGAAACAGGCGCTGGCGATTTACACGGAAGGGCAGGGCAGAGGGGATATCGCGCTGGATCAGGAAGCAGCTGTGAATATTATGCTGCGTGAATTCGAAATTGTGCGGGATATGTTTGGCAGGTTCGACTACCGCCAATACTTCAGCCTGCCACCCGCGCAAAAACTCAATTTTATTCTTGATGCTGCCAACCACATCGCATCTCTGAGTGAGATCCAGCAAGGCGATAAACTGCTTACGGGCACTGACCGCTTCAAAGAAAACCTGCTGCGTCTGCGTAAAGCTTATGGGCTGGCAGTGCCGCACCCTAAAGCGCTTGAAATCAGGGACGATCTGGCTTTCTTCCTGGCAATCAAAGCCCGGTTTGAGAAGTTTGAACGACGGGGGCAGAAGCGCACCTACTCCCAGATCGAAGAGGAAATACGCCGCATTGTCAACGACGCCATTATCTCAGACGAGGTGGTGGATATTTTTGATGCGGCTGGTATCCGAAAACCCGACATCTCCATCCTTTCGGATGAGTTTTTGGCAGAAATCAAGGATATGGAACGCAAAAACCTCGCGCTGGAACTGCTCAGAAAACTCCTGGCAGATGAGATCAAAACCCGCGGCAGGTTGAACGCCACCCAGGAACGCAAGTTTTCCGAAATGCTGGCAGAGGCAGTGAAACGCTATCAGAATGGGCTGATTGATTCGGTCAAAATGATCGAAGAACTGATCCAGTTGGCACAGGAAATCCGCCAGGCAGACAAGCGCGGCGAAGATTTGGGGCTGGCTCCGGATGAACTGGCATTTTATGATGCCCTGGCGGACAACCCAAACGCGGAAGCATTGTTGGGTGATGATATCTTGCGTCAGATTGCGGTGGAATTGACCGAAAGCGTCCGGAAAAACGCAACCATCGACTGGCAATTGAAAGAAAGTGTTCAGGCAAAACTGCGCGTGTTGGTCAAACGTTTGTTGAGGAAGTACAAATACCCACCCGACGATCCTGCCACTCGTGAGTACACGGTCTCGGTCAACAAGGTGCTTGACCAGGCAGGAAAGTTAGCTGATTATTGGACTGCCTGATCAATGATCAATGATCTATATTTTTCTAATCGTAATTTCGGGTAGAGCCAAGGGTTACAGGCAGCTCGAGAAAGTGCAAAAATGACACAGCAAAAAACATTGCACTTTTGCACTTTCTCCCCCTCTGTGATGTGACCAGCCCACGATTCAAATCTCCAACAATCCCTCACCAGGCTCAGGCAGGCGGTATAATCTTGCTATTATGGAAGAACTGATCGTTGCGCTGCACATGCACACCGTCTATTCGGACGGAACCGGCACGCACGCCGAGCTGGCTGCCGCGGGTTTGAGGGCTGGCGTGGACGTGTTGATCGTGACGGATCACAACGTGCTGGTGAGCGACATCGAGGGCTACACGCAGGAAGGCAAACGCCGGCTGCTGCTGCTCTCGGGCGAAGAAGTGCACGACCGCACCTCCGCTGAGGGCGGCAATCACATGCTGATCTTTGGGCACAATCTTGAGCTCGCGCGCTTTGCCGCGAACCGGCAGCAGTTGATCGACCAGGCGCGCTCGGCTGGCGCAATAACGTTCCTGGCGCATCCTGTGGATGACGCCCTGACGCTTTTCCACGAAGAGTCTTTCAACTGGACGGATTGGGATGTGAGGGGGTTCACGGGGATTGAATTGTGGAATCTGATGAGTGAGTTTAAGACCCGCTCGCAGACGCTGCCGAAGGCTGCCCTGCACGCTCTTTTTCCGGGGTTTATGATGCTCAGCCCTTTGGAAAGGACGCTGAAGCTGTGGGATGAGCTGCTGCTGACGCGCAGGCATCCGGTGGTGGCTGTGGCTGGGGTGGACGCGCACGCGCATACCTACCCGGCTGGCCCTTTCAGGGTGCAGGTTTACCCATACGAGACGCATTTTCGGGCGATCACGACCCACATCATCACGCCCAAAGCGCTCAGCGGGGAGATCAACTCGGACCGGCGGATGGTGTATGAAGCGCTGGCTGCGGGGCATTGTTTTTGCGCGAATGACCTGCCGCATCCGACCCGGGGGTTTCGGTTCACGTGCAACAATAATGACGGGACTTTTTGGATGGGGGATAGGGTGGGCGCGGATGCGGGGCTGACCTTCCAGGTGCGGGTGCCTCTGCGGGCGCACATACGGCTGCTGAAGGATGGGGAGGTGGTGCTTGAGGTGCGGGAGCGGGAGGTGTTGACGTACCTGACGAAGGAGCCCGGGATTTACCGCGCCGAGGTGTATATTGATTACCGCGGCCGGCATCGAGGCTGGATTTTCAGTAATCCGATTTATGCGGTGTAAATCTTTGATCTGTCACATCGTGCCCTTTGGGTATTGCGAACTTCTTTTGTGACACGTAGTGTGCTATTTCGCAAGCAATCTAAATTGCCGGGGAACCAGAAGCGTGAATGTAGCAGGATCTCAGTCAAAATTCGCGCAGTGCTGTGAACCGCTCACACTGCTTGATAATAAACAGTTTAGATTGCTTCGTTCCTCGCAATGACAGAAACTTGCAATCCCCAGTGGGCACGATGTGACAGAATAAATCGCACAGGCAAACCAGAGCCTGGTAGTTCGTTGGTATAATTTTAGCGTGGCTGCCATGCATAATTTTTTAGCGTTGATCGAAAGCAAAATTCAAGCCCTGCTCGAAGGGACTATGGACCGGCTGCTGTACCCCGGCGCCGCGTCGTCGCTGAGCGGCCAGCTGGTGCGGATCATTGATGAGAAGATCCAGGCTCAGACGGACACGAGGGAAAAATTCGTGCCGGATTTGATCACACTGCATGTGTCGCCGGAAAAGTGGGATGCCTGGCAGGAAGCCATGCCCATCCTGAACCAGGTTGCCAGCGAGGTGGAAGCGAACTGGCTTGAACAGGGCTATCAATTCAGAGTGCCGCTGCGCATCCAGCTGGCGCAGAATCCCAGCCTGGCGGTGGACGCGATTGAAGTATCGATGGCTCTCACGCTCCCCTCCTCCGCCACCTCAAAAACTGAACTGCAAATCCTGGCTCCGGAAGCTTCGGTGGAACCCATCAAACCTGAGCGTGCCTATTTCATCATTAACGGCAAGGAGCAGGTTTATCTAAACCAGACGATTGTCAAGATCGGACGCAGGAGCAGCAGTGATATCCAGCTTGATGACCCGATGATCTCGCGGGATCACCTGCTGTTGAGGGCACAACATGGGCATTATTTGCTCTTTGATCTCAGCTCGACTGGTGGGACCTTCGTCAATAATCAGCCGGTGAAAACTGCTACGCTCAAGCCTGGGGATGTGATTCGGATTGGCAAAACACTCCTGATTTATAACCAGGACGTGCCGGGAACGGGGTTAAATCCGACCACAATAATAGCCACAAAGGAGTGAAATGTCTGCCACAGTTGGTCTGATCCTGCGTGTAATATTTCTTGCTTTTCTTTATGGGTTTTTAGCGCTCGCGATGTGGATGTTGTGGCGCAGCGTGGTCTCGACACAAGTTCACAAGGGAAATCTGGCGATCCCCGGCCTTACACTATCGACAAAATTCGGCTTGGAACCGAAGGCGCAGACCTTTGCCGGCACCGAAGTGTTGATTGGTCGGAGCCTGGATTGTGACTTTATTTTGGAGGATTCGACGGTTTCTTCCAGGCACGCGCGTTTGTTTTACAACCTGAACCAATGGTGGTTCGAGGATCTTAAGTCGACCAATGGTTCTTATCTGGATGGGATCCGGGTTGAGGAACCGATTGTTGTGAAAGATAACGACGAATTTTATTGCGGTGACGCAATTTTTAGCATTTCCATCAAACCAATTGAACAAGAAGAGAGGCGAAAATGACAGAAGAGTTTGCATTTGGAATCATCGGAGGGTCAGGACTATATGGCTTTAGTGGATTAGAGAATGTGGAAAGCGTTGAAGTGGACACGCCTTTCGGCAAGCCATCCTCACCGATCGTGATCGGCGAAGTGAAGGGCAAAAAGCTGGCTTTTCTGGCACGCCACGGATATGGACATGTCCTTTTACCTTCTGAAGTGAACTACCGCGCAAACATCTATGCTTTTAAAGAACTGGGCATCAGCAAGATCATCAGCGTCAGCGCCGTGGGCTCCCTGAGGGCGGATTACGCACCGGGACACATCGTAGTGCCAGACCAGATCTTTGACTTCACCAAAGACCGAAAACGCAGTTTCTTTGGCGATGGGATTGTCGCCCACATCAGCACTGCTGAGCCATTCTGCCCCAAATTGAGCGCGCAGCTGTTGAAAGCGCTGCAGGAGCAGGATGTGGTGGTGCACAATGGCGGCACTTATATCACGATTGAAGGCCCGCGCTTCTCCACGCGGGGTGAGTCAAATACCTTCCGGTCGTGGGGTATGTCTTTGGTGGGGATGACTGCCTCTCCGGAGGTTTTCCTCGCTCGCGAAGCGGAAATCTGCTATGCCACGATGGCGCATGTGACAGATTACGATTGTTGGCACGTTTCAGAGGAACCGGTAACGGTGGAAATGGTGATCAATACGCTCAACCATAATACCAGTGTGGCACAAAACACGCTGATCCGTCTGGTTGATTTGCTGGCAGAGGATGATGGTGCTGTCTCCTGCGAGTGTGGTGACGCCCTCAAAAACGCTATCATGACCAACCCAGCCAAGATCAACCCAGAAACAAAATCCAAACTGCACCTGCTGGTCGATAAGTACTTAGGATAATTTTGTCTGCTAAAGCCGCTGCCCGATTGCATTCCAAACAGCCCAAACTGCTCGCGCTGGCGGTGTTGTTTCTGTTTTTCCAAACCGCTGCCCTTTCGCTGGCGAATGGAACACGCCTGCACTCTGAAACCCTGCAGCCGGACTGGCTGGTTTTTGTGCCGTTTTTTGTCTGGTTGGGCGGCATTCTGCTGCTTCATAAAGCAGTAAAGCGCAAACTGCCTAACCGTGATCCCTGGATCTTCCCAACTTTCGCGGCTTTGGTTGGCTGGGGTTTACTGACTGTTTGGCGATTGTCCCCGAGCCTGGGGCAGAAGCAGCTTGGCTGGTTCCTGGTGGGTTGTGTTTTGTTTTGGCTGGGCCTCAACACCAGGCGCCTGAGCCGTTTGTTGAAACGCTACAAATATGTATGGCTGCTGATCGGTTTGCTGCTGATCGGGCTGACTTTCCTTGTTGGGGTAAATCCAACCGGGGCAGGTCCGCAGTTGTGGCTGGAAGCCTTTGGGTTTTACTTCCAGCCCTCTGAGCCGCTCAAGCTCTTGATGATTGTTTACCTGGCGGCCTTTTTCGCAGACCAGATCAAACCGAACATCACGCTGCTGGGCTCAGTATTTCCTACCCTAATTGTGACAGCCATGGCGGGATTATTGCTGATAGGTCAGAGGGATCTCGGCACTGCCAGTTTATTTGTCTGCCTTTACGCACTGATGCTGACGGTGACCACGCAAAAGCGGCGCTTTTTGTGGTTAATTCCCCTGGCTGGCATCGCAGCCGGATTGGTCGGCTACTTTGTGTTTGATGTCGTCAGAGCGCGGATAGATATCTGGCTAGACCCCTGGGCGCAGGCATCAGGAAACGCTTACCAACTGGTGCAAGCCCAAATCGCGATCGCAGCAGGCGGACTGGCAGGAACAGGCCCTGGCCTGGGCAGTCCACTGTTCATCCCTGTGGCAGTCTCAGATTTCATCTTTCCGGCAATTGCCGAAGAAACGGGCTTGCTGGGCAGCTCGGCATTGATCCTCCTGATGATGATATTGGTTGTGCGCGGCATAAGTATCGCCCAGGCAACCAAGACGACTTTTGGCCGCTATCTGGCCTTTGGCATAGCAGCATATCTTGGGCTGCAAACCTTCTTCATTGTCGCCGGGAATTTGGGATTGATGCCATTGACCGGCGTGACCTTCCCATTTCTTTCTTACGGCGGCTCGTCGCTTGTAACAAATCTGATCGCGGTTATGCTGCTGCTCAAAATCAGTTCTGAACAGGCGGCTGAACCGCTGCCCGAACCCGTTCGCCGTCCCTATCGCTGGGTAGCGGCCATCTTCCTCATCTTGTTCAGCTTGCTCATCGCTGCCAGCAGTTGGCTGGCGATCTTCCAGCAGAAGGAGCTTCTGGCAAAGCCCGAAAACCCACGCTGGGCGGTTTATGACCGCTATTCCCCAAGGGGCAAGATCCTGAGCCAATCGGGAAAGGAGCTGGCAATTACAACGGGCGAAATCGGCAATTATAAACGCGAAGTTTTGATACCCTCCTTGAGCAATACGATTGGTTATACGAGCGGTTTGTATGGGCAGGATGGCTTGGAATTGAGCCAATATGAATGGCTGAGAGGATATTCAGGAACAAGCTATGACACGCTCTGGAAGTATCAATTGTTCTACAATCAACCACCTCCGGGGGTGGACATCAAACTGAACATCAATGTTTCCCTGCAAACGACTGCGGATGCCCTGCTGGGTGATGAGAAAGGCGCAATTGTGCTATTAAACGCCAGCACGGGTGAAATCTACGCCCTGGCTTCGCACCCCTACTTTGATGCGAACACCCTCACAGAAAACTGGGAGCAACTGCGCCAGGATGCGGATGCTCCGATGGTCAACCGAACGACCCAGGCGGCTTACCCCTTGGGAACCTTGGTAAACAGCCTGGGACTTGCCACTTATTACAACCAACCCCAATCCGCTGCAGATGTGCTGCCAAAAGTAGCCAGTGGAGAGGATGAGTTTTGCCAGGCAGCCAGCGATGCTTTTGGTGAAGAATTGGGTGGTTACCAGGGCGGCTGCGAAGCCGCGGCATTGGCATTGGTCCAAAACCTGGATCCAGTCGTATTCCTGGACCAATTGGAAGCGTTCGGACTGTTTGACGCGCCAGATTTTTCCTTGCGCACCATAGAGCCTGACGCAAAACCAGACCCAGCTATCTTTGTAACCAAGCCCCTGAGCGTGCTTGAAACTCGGGTAACGCCTCTTCAGATGGCATTGGTCGCGGCAAGTATCACCAATGATGGCTTGCTTCCCTCTCCACGATTGCGAAATACATATCTTTCAGAAGATGGTCAATGGACGCCCTTCAGGGAAGGTGTTCTTCCAGTTCGGGTGATTGAATCGGGGGCAATGGATCGCGTGCGAGCAAGTCTGATTGGAAATGATGAGGCTTTTTGGTTTCAAAGCGGACACGCCCTAACCCGGGACGGCCAAATTCTGACTTGGTACATTGGCGGAACCACGGAGGATTGGGTTGCCACACCTTTGGCGATCGCCGTGGCAATAGAATCAAACGATCCTGGCCTTGCGCAAACAATCGGGAGCAGTCTGTTGAGTTTATTCGGAACTGAATAAGGTTGAAGCCTACGTGGGCAAGAGGTTTGCCTCAGATAGCGTAAAACGGAACACACATTGCCAAGGAATAGGCAGATCTAATCCCTACGTGCCGGTATCCAAGCCAAGGAATAGGCAGGCCTATTCCCTACGACTGGAGTTTCTCATTTTAGTGCCTTGAAAACAGCTTCCCAACGAGAGAATATTCAAAAAATATCGGAAAATGTAATCGTAGGATGGGTCGTCGTCATGGAATCCATACCAACCTGCGCCTCGCGATAGCCAACCCACCGAATGTAGTAATTGGCATTCTGAGATTCTTTTGCGAAGAATCTGATTATTAGTGACCAGAATATGATGCCAAGACCCACCCCCTTTATCCCCCTCCCTCGACGAAGTGCCCGTCAGGGTAGGGGATCAGGAAAAGCCCTGCCTCAGGGTCATTCGTTATCTGTTATTGCGACTGCTTGCGTACAGAG
>DDWY01000014.1 GCA_002347705.1 Anaerolineaceae bacterium UBA2274
GGTTCGTTCGTTTATGTACCTAAAGGCGTAAAAGTAGATTTACCGCTCCAGGCTTATTTCCGGCTGAACAATGCCAGCATGGGGCAGTTTGAACGATCGCTGATCATAGCGGATGAAGGCGCGCAGGTCCATTACGTGGAAGGCTGCACGGCGCCTTTATATTCAACGGAATCCTTCCACAGCGGTGTGATTGAGATCGTGGTTAAAAGAGATGCCAGGGTGCGTTATACCACCATCCAAAACTGGTCTTCCAATGTCTATAACCTGGTCACGCAGCGTGCTTCGGTTTGGGAGAACGCGACGATGGAGTGGGTGGATGCCAATCTGGGCTCAAAAGTGACCATGAAATATCCGGCCTGCTTCCTGCGTGGGGAAGGTGCCCATGGTGAAATGCTCTCAGTAGCATTTGCGGGACCGGGGCAGGTTCAGGATGCCGGCGCGAAGATGGTCCACTTCGCCGATAACACCAGCAGCAAGATCACTTCCAAGTCCATTTCGAGAGGGGATGGACAGTCCTCATATCGGGGCTTGGTAAAGGTAGCCCGGGGTCTCAAGAATATTAAATCAAACGTGGTCTGTGACGCGCTTTTGCTCGACCCCACTTCGCGATCGGATACCTATCCGACGATTGAAAGCGGATCGAAAGATGTGACGATCGGTCACGAAGCTACGGTCAGCAAGATTGGTGAGGAGCAGCTTTTCTATCTCAATAGCCGGGGACTCAGCAATGAAGAAGCCACGACCATGGTAGTTTCGGGTTTCATTGAACCATTGGTAAAAGAGTTACCCATGGAATACGCTGTCGAAATGAACCGCCTGGTTCAATTGCAGATGGTCGGATCGGTGGGGTAAGCAGATGCATAATCCTCAAGTGACTTACCGTTCTGTTTTTGGCATCGAGCAAAACCCACCGCAGTGGAAAGCCGCATTTGAGCGAGCAAACGTTGGTCTCCAAAACGAGTTGGTGGAAGCTTTGGAACCAGCCTGGCAGAAGGCATCAGAGTTGCCAATGCCTCATGTTAAGCTCGAAAAATGGCGCTGGCTGGACTTTTCTGAAATTGGGCTTGCAGATGCTCAGGTCTGGACTGAGCCAGAATTTAAGCTGGAAGTCGATTTTATTTCAAATGGAAAAGAAGAGGGCGAGCAAGAGTTTTTATTGCCGCAAGGGTTGGTGATCACCACATTCAGAGAGGCTCTGCAGCGCTATCCTGAGCTGGTTGCCCGCCTGCTGCAGCGATTAAATCAGCCCTCAACAGACAAATTTCAAGCCTTAGCCGAAGCATTGGCAAGAGAAGGTCTGTTTGTGTTTGTTCCACGAGGAGTAAAGCTGGAGAAGCTTGCCGTGGCGAACCTGCAAGGCGAGATAAAACCGGGGATGAACGTATTACGCTCGCTTATATGGCTCGAACCCGGCGCGGAACTTAAGCTCGTTTTGAATGTGCAGAGTAAGTCAAAATCAATGACGATGAACTTGTTTCACCTGGCAAAGACTGACCTGGTGCTCGAAGAAGACGCGCTGTTGCACTTTACGGATATCTCCATCTTCGAGCAAGAAGTGACCAATCTGTGCTACAACCAGGCAAGGCTTGGGCGTGGGGCAAAGTTGGACTGGATTTATGATGCCTGCGCGACTGCGAAGGTTAAGCAAAGTCTGGAAGTGAACCTTGAGGGTGAAGGCGCAGAGGCTGAGGTGAAGGGCGTTTATTTTCCTGCCGATGGGCAGAAGGTCAACGTGGACACAGTCCAGAATCACCTGGCACCGCATACCAAGAGCAATTTGCTTTTCAGGGGGGCTGCCATCGGCGATGGCCAAGCAATCTGGCGCGGGATGATCTACGTGGATCCTGCCGCACAAAAGTCGGATGGCTATCAGTCAAATCAGAACCTGCTCTTGGGGGAGCAATCTGAGATCAAATCCATACCCGGGCTTGAGATTTGCGCTGATGATGTCAGCTGCTCGCATGGCGCCACAGTTGGAAGCATCGATGCGACTGAGTTGTTTTACCTGCAAACCCGGGGAATACCGATTGCTGAAGCAGAGAGGCTGATCGTGGAGGGATTTTTTGCCGAGATAATCGAGCAAATTCCTGATCAGAAGACCAAAAATAAATTAGGCGAACGTCTGATTAAGAAGTTTGAGGCAAGCTAAAAAGTGAAAGAATTGAAGGAGCTAATTATGATGAAAAGCGGGAACTACATGCGACCTCCAGAAGAGGAAAGGGTATACGAAGTTGGTGATCGTGTGGAAGTCAATTGCGATCATGAGGACAAAACGGGTCAGCGTATTCGGGGTTGGTTGAGAGGAACTGTGGTACAGGTTGAAAACAAACTCCTGGCTGTGCAGTTTAAAGAAAGCATCTATCTGACTGATGGTTGGATGGTGCCCGATAAGATCCTCTGGTTTCCGTACGACTCAGCCAATGTACGTCCATACAAGTCACCGCGGTCGAAAAAATCGGACATTAATGCCAAAGTGGCTAACTTGTAGTGATTTTGTAAAGCAGCAATGTAATCGGATTTACAATTAAAAAAGAGGTTGATTTAATAGAATCAACCTCTTTTTGGATTTTATATTTCTTTAGATTTTTCCAAATGCGCCGACAATACGAATGATGTCGAAGCCTTCAGCGAAGGGACGCTCAGCGAGCGCGCCGTGACGGATGGCGGTGGCACGCATGATATCGGGAGAAAAATAGTAGCGGCTTGAATAGGTTGCGTACTTGTTCAACGCCGCTATTTTGTTTTCCACAGCCTGCTCTGAAACTTCTGCTAAAAAGTGCGGGAAGAAGCCATAGCTACTGCGAAGGACATCAAAGCCTAAAACAGTGGTACCGCGGAAGGCACGCGTGGCTTCCTGGGTGACGGTTTGGTGATCCTGGTGGATATCCTGCGCGGTGGGGACAAAGACGATCTCGGGCTGGTATAGGCGCCGAAGTGCCAGCATTTTCTCGAGGATTTCCTGCCTGAAGTCTGGAAAACGTCGGGTTTCGAACTGCCCAAGCTCGATCTGGTCATCCGTTAGTCCAAGCTGGTGCATGCTGTCGTAGTGTTCGCCGACAAGATGCAGTAGTTCAGGATTTTTCTGGTTATCTGAGAATGTCATGCAGTGGATGTCGGCTTTGCCAACCATGTCGGAAATAAAAGCACCGCAGCCCAGCTCAATATCGTCCGGATGGGCTCCCAGGAAAAGCAGCGACGCGCCATAAAAGGTCATGTTTTTCATATTGCCTACTTTGTGGCGATAAAGCCGCCAACGACTTTGGTCATCACAAGACTGCCATCAGCCTCAAGGCGTTTCTGAGCGACTGATTCAATCTGGTTCATGACTGTTTCGAACTCATCGTGGGTCTCAAAGAGTGAGTTCCACAGGCGGCGATCTTCCGACATTGAAGCGCGGGTGTAAACCATGAAGGGTTCGACCGATTCGAAGGTCAGGGGGTTCTCGAAGATGTGCTGTTCAGTATTGCTGAAGAGATCCTGCATGGTGTAATAAATGGCAGACGCGTAACGCGAGCTGCCGGGCATGGGGGGGATGGGCTTGCCGGTGGCTTCGCGAATGATGTCGTAAAAGATCTGTTTGTTGCTGGGCATAGGACCGGTGGTGAAGAGGCGCCCCCCTGGCTTGAGCACGCGGTGCATCTCGCCCAGGGTGAAGGGAATGTCTTGCGCGTAGTAAATAGCAAAGCAGGCAGAGATCAGATCAAAGTGATCTGAGGGCAGGTCGAACTTCTGGTTGAAGTCAAGGTTTCTGAAATCCACGGCGTTATCAATCGCCTTGTTCTTTTCACGGGCGTCAGCAAGCAGCGACTCGGAAACATCTGTGCCGGTGATCTCAGCGTTTCCATTCAGATGGTGAAAAAAGGAGAAGCACTGCTTGCCAGAGCCGCAGCCAACATCCAGAATTTTGATCCCGGGCTGCAGGTTGAGCACATCCAGCATCCAGGCGTCAATATCTTTTGAGCCGAAGCGACTGTGAATGTCAATCCGTTTGGCAAGGTCGTCGGTGGTTTCTTGAAAATCAATCTTCATATTTTCCTCATTAGTTATGTTTATTATTCATCTAAGTATACTTTGCGGATGGGCAAGTTTCAAGCTGGGGCTGCAATGTAAGAGCAAAGTGATAATGTCC
>DDWY01000069.1 GCA_002347705.1 Anaerolineaceae bacterium UBA2274
CCTGCAGCAAAAAACGGCATGAACACCAGGAATCCCAGCAAGATGGAAGAGAGTCTGGAAAGGGCGTCGTGATAGGTGAACCAATAGGCTGATAACGCGGCTGTAATGATCAGGATAGCCCAAAACAAACCCCCTTCAGTTAGTCCTGAGAGGTCCACTCCAGATAAAAAGCTGTCCATCTGCACAGGGTTGGCATTGCGAACAATCCAACCGGCGAAAAAGAAACCTGCAATTGTAACAATTAAACCTAACAGCGCTTGCCAGAAATGCCTGGCTGAAGGCAGCGCGCCGGCATAGACCAGGCTCAGCAGTGGTTTTGCCATCGGGATGGCGATAATGCCAGCCAGGAAGATCAGGTTCGACCCCAGCAGATATCCAATCACCAGCAGAAATAAACAGATCAAAAGCTGCCCATAATGCTGCATGTGGGGGAGAGAGTGCTGCGCAATGTCGCGCAGGAGCTCATTTTTGTCATGCGTGCTGGCGGTTTCGATGTACTTCCGCATCGAACGCCTTTGTTTGGGCGGAAGATTGTGCAGGCCGTCTGGTTTGGTTTCTGTTTTTGGTATGCTCATTATGCTATCCGGTTCGTAAAATTAAAAATCGATTGTACTTCCGGTATAGTTGCACTATCCGTGCCTAAATTATTACCTCAGAAATTATAATATGCCCAATAGTAAAAAAACGTCTCCGGCTTTCTGTTAACTGCGGTGGTGGTGTTAGACAGGCATCCTTGCGCCCAGCAGCCTTAAGGTAGAATTGGGGCATGTTTGATAAGCGATTCCACCTTCCACTGATCCTGCTGGCAATTGCTCTCTTGCTTTCCGCCTGCAACCCTCCCACGCAGCCCACCGCAACTGTGGAAGTAACCCAGCCGACTGCAATTGAGATACCAACAGAAACAGAGCCAACTGAACTGCCAACCGCCACTCCGATTGTTTTGCTGGATGCGGATTTGCTGCTGTGGGCACCCGAAAACGCGGACCCGGATCTGGCGGAACAACTTGAAAATGAACTGATTGCCTACGCAGATGCCAACGGGCACAGCTTTGCCTTCACTACCTCTCTCAATGCAGCCCAATTAAGCCCAAATGTGCGGGTGGTGGTAAGCCTTGCCTCGCCGAGTGAGGTTGAAATGCTGGCTTCGGCACTCTCGCAAGTGCAATTTTTGGCGCTGAATGCCCCGGATCTCGTCCCAACTGAAAATCTGAGCCTGGTCATCACAACCGAATCCAGCCGCGATCAGCTGAGTTTTTTGGCTGGTTACGCCCTGGCGCTGAGCGTTCCTGACTTTCGGGTGGGGGTGCTCAGCCAGGCTGCTACACCAGAAGGGCAAACCACGCGCGACGCGTTTGTCACCGGCGCACGTTTCCACTGCGGACTCTGCAATGCCCGCTTTGCTCCTGTGGAATATTATCCCTTCACTGCCGAGGTGAGCGACCCGGCCAACCCTGCGGATTGGCAGGCTGCAGCGGATACCCTGTTGGCAAAATCTGTGACCGGCATCTTCGTTCAGCCCGAGTTGAGCACACCCGAACTGATCGCCTACTTGAACAGCAAGAACATCACCCTGATCGGCGTCGAGGGTCAATCCAATCTGGAAAGCATCCAGAAATTGCTGGGCGTGCTGAGCAGCGGGATTGACCTGGAGCCAGCCTTGGGGCGGCTGCTGCTCGGGGAATCTGTGGGCGTGGTCAAAGCCGGCATCGAACTGAAGCAGGTCAACCGCGATTTGTTTTCGGATGGACGCATGATCCTTTTTGAACGCATCAAGCAGGATCTGTTGGACGGTTACATCAAAACCCTGCCCTGATATCTTGCTTTCTCTCAAAGGTAACTTCTCCCACTCTGGTCTTGATTGTTTTCGGCTTATAACCGTTGGCATGTCCCTGTCTGTACTCATTGTGCTCAGATAACCTGGCTTGCAAATAGTTCTCCCGCTCAATCCGCAAGGCTTCATTCGCCACTACTCTGATCAACTCGGGGAATCCCTCCAACCTTTGTTCGGTCAGTTGTTCCAAATATTTTTTCGGCATACAAAATGTCGCTTCAGTTGTTGTAAAATCGGTGGTGTCGATCACGGTATTTTGATCATCACCGGTAGGGGCGAAGCCACCCAACCATGAGCACTGCTGTACAATTAAACCATGCTATCCCCCCTAACGAAATTGGATTATTTTGTTCGCTTATGGATCAGGATTTCCCGATAGACAGCTGCCAGCACGATCAGCACCATCACTCCGCCGAAGATGGCAATGCCGTTCACGTTTACTACGGGCGAAGGAATCGCTTCCTCCCCAATTGGGGTTGCCTCAGGCGTCCCGGTAGCAAGCGTTGCGGTCAGAGTCTGGTCAGGCTGAACCCGGATCGGATCGACAAAGATTACTAATGCCAGCAGGCTGATCACCAAAATTCCAAGCACGATCAGCACAATCGGCAAAGCGCTGCTCTGTTTTGATTCCTGGTGCACGCTCATTTGACACTCTCCACAGCTTGTTTGGCTGTTTCAGCCGCGTCAGCATTATCCCGCAAAATCAACAAGGTCGCATTGCGCAGAATTGGTCCAAGGTCATTCATGACCGCGTCTGGCGGATAAAGAACTGCCCCACTGGCCATGTTCTCCAGGGCCGATTTGAAGGGGATCTCCCCCCAGGCCTCCAGTGCGGTAGGGCGGGCTGGAAGTGCTTTAAGGGCTTCACTCCACTCTGCCAAAAACTGCGTCTCAGACAGGTGCGCGATCAAGTCCAGCGCGAGTTCCTGCCTTTGGGGCTCCTGGCTGCCCAAAGCCCATACCCAGGCATCGGTCAGGGTCATGCTTGGAGAGGTAAAAGCCGGATCTGGTGCCTCAGCTGTCGTTTCCATTCCGCGCAGCACCACATCCACCGGCAGGAAAGCCGTGTTAATGCTGCGGTTACTAAAAGCCTGCCAAACCTGCTCAGTATTCTGAATTGTGACTGACTGGTCACTAAAAAGACGCTCGTTCAAACCGTCTTTCAAGGTTTGCAGAGCCGCAGTAAGAGGGGCTTCTTGCAGAATTGTCAGGCCTTGCTCATTTTGCACCTGCCCACCCAGGCTCATGTAGAGCAGCAATAAAAAGGTCCCCTTGGGATCATCAGCCGCGAAACCAAAATAGCCAAAATTTGACTTGGTATCCACCCACTCGTTGCCGGGAACTAACTGGGTAACGCTGTCGTAGACCAAACCCATTGGCACACCCTTGAAGGGTACCGCAATGACCTCTCCCTGGACCATGCCCGCATCTCTGCCAAAGTTGTACCAGTCGAGATCGCTCATCACCGTCTGCAGACCCTCGTTCCAGAAAACGACCTCATCCTGGAAAGCCCTGGTGAGATGTTCCCGGGAAAGAGCAACGACGTCCGGAGAGGAAGCCGGTGCGGCTGTGTGGGTGGTGCGGAGCGCGTCCAGAAGCCCCCCACCACCCGAGACTGCTTTGACGCGCACCTCAATCTCAATGCTGTTTTGGGAGGCAAACTCATCCAGACGGGCTTTGAGGATAGCAGCCGACTCAGTCTCCGCGTTGGGATCCAACTCAGGAGGCAGCCAAAGGATCAATTTCCCGGGAGGCGGCGCTGGTGTGGGGGTTTGTTCAGCCACTGGCTCGGTCGCTTCTTCTGTGACACTGGTAGACACTGGAATATCGGTCTGCTCAGGAGTGGCGGTTGCGTTTTGCTGCCAGGGAATTTCCCAACTATCAGGCAGCAACTCACATCCTGTCAGCCCTAACAAGCTGCTGACAATCAGCACCACCAGTAAAATCTTGATCTTTTTCACACTATCAGCCATCTATGCAATTGTAAAGCATCTTGCCAGAGAGGTTATCCCAGGCTTACTGGCTTGCCAAGCAGCCCAACCAATAGTTTGACCGAATTTTCCACGTCGTCCCGGTCGACCATTTCAGAGGGGCTGTGGATGTAGCGGCAGGGGATCGAAAGACAACCCGCCGGCACGCCGGCACGGGTGCGCTGCATGGCCGCGCCATCAGTGCCGCCTGCCTCGAGCACTTCCATCTGGTAGGGCAGTTTTTGCGCCTTCGCTTCGTTCACCATCCACTTAACCACGCGTGGATCAGCAATAAATGAGGAATCCCGGACCTTGATCGCGGGACCATTCCCCAGCGCAACCTCCATCTTGACACCCAGGGGGGTATCGCCGGTGCGCGTCACGTCCACAGCCAGCCCGACTTCCGGGTCTACGCCATAAGCCGCGGTGATCGCGCCGCGAATGCCGACCTCTTCCTGGACGCTGAACACAAAATAGAGCTCGTTTGCAACTGGCCTTACCTCTTTCAAGGCTTCCATCGCAATGGCTGCAGCCACCCGGTCATCCATGGATTTCGCGACCATGCGTTTTCCCAGGTCCAAGAATGGACGCTCAAAACCACAAACATCGCCCACCCCGATTTTGCTGTCTGCCCTGGACGTTGCGCCAGTGTCGATAAACAGCTTCGCCAGTTCGGGGTGTTCGTCTTTCTCCAAGCGTTCCATCCCAATCACACCCTGGGTGCCATTCATGAACAAGACCCTGCCGCCCAGGCAGGTCAGGGGGCTGATGCCGCCGATCGGCATGAATCGCGCAAAGCCATTATCATCCACATGCGTCACCATCAAACCAATTTCGTCGATATGCGCCGAAATCATGATCCGCTTGCCGCCTTCTTTCAAAGTGCCTTTACGGGCAATCAGGTTCCCGAGCGCATCCGTATAGATCTCATCAGCGTGTTCCTGGATTTCCGCTTTGATCTTTTCGCGAATCACGTGTTCCGAACCGGAAGGACCAGGCGTCTCAACCAGCATTTGTAGAACAGTCCATAATGAATTGTTTTTCTTTTCCATTACTTTTTCTCCTGCAGATTTAGGATGCTTCTATCAAGGCGTGTTAAAGCCGTGTGGATCAGTTTCAGGGTGTTCAGTTCGTCTTCAATGCGGATCAGACCAGCAGCCGAGTGAAGATAGCGCTGCGGGACCGAAACTGAGACGCTCGGCACACCCGCGCGGGTTTTATGGATTTCTCCGGCATCGGTTCCCCCCAAACCGGGCTGGCGGAATTGCCAGGGGATTTTCCCGGCTTTGGCCGAATCGACCAGCCATTTGATCAATCGCTGATCCCCGATGGTGCCGCGATCCATGATGTAAATCGCCGGCCCATTTCCCAGCCTGGTGTTGTGGCTGGTGTTTGGTAAGCCATCATAATGGGGCAGGTCATTGGCGGGGGTTGAATCCATGGCTATGCCGATTTCCGGATCAAAGGCGTAGGCAGCGGTTTTTGCGCCGCGCAAGCCCAGCTCCTCCTGGACGGTAAATGCCGCCAGCAGATCAACATTCTCTGGCGCGTGTTTGACCAGTTGGATGAGGTTAAAGACACCCAGCCTGTCATCCAGCGCCTTCGAGCGGATGCTTGGACCCAACACAGCCAGTTTTGTCGCAAAGGTAGCTCTGTCGCCCACTTTGACCTTGGAGTCTCCTCCCGGTCCAACGTCGATGCGCAGCTGGTCGACTTTCAGGACCTGCTTGCGCTCTTCGGGGGTGGTCAGGTGGATTGCTTTGGCGCCGATCACGCCCGGAACATGGTCCCGGCCAATAATCACCGGTTTACCCACTAACTGCCGTGGGTCAACCCCCCCGATGACGCGAAATTCAAACACGCCATCGTCTTCATCTTTGACGATCATAAAGCCAACTTCGTCCATGTGGGCGGCGATCATCACCCTGACGCGATCCTCACCGGTGCCCTCTCTTCGCACCAGGACGTTACCCATCGCGTCCACTTTAGTGACGTCAGCAAAGTCGCGCAGTTCCTCAAGCACGATCGCGCGCACTTCTTGCTCATCGCCAGAAACGCTGACAGCGTTGCATAGGCGTGTCAGTAAATCTAATTCTTTTTTTCCCAGACGGGGATTAAACTTGGTGGAAATGTCATTTTTTGCCATCTTGTTTTACTCCCAGATCACGGTTTTCATAAAATCGAGCGGAAGACCGGCGATAAACTCAGCCATCAACCTTCCCGCGCGTCGGACGTCTTTCAGCGAAACGACCTCAACCGGGGTGTGCATGTAGCGCAGCGGTATGCTAAGTTCAATCACAGGTATGCCAGCTTCTGCCACTTGGATATCATAAGCATCGGTACCCGAACCGGTTGGCGCGAGTTCCTTTGCCACGTTGATCTCGTATTCTTCAGCGGTAGCCATCATGGCTTTGTGTAAAGCCGGGTGGTTGCAGGAGCCCCAGGTGAGGGGGGTTACCTTGCCTATCTCGAAATTCCCAATGCCTGCTCCGCCGGGTGCCTTGGCGAAGGTAACGTCAATTACGATCGCGAAATCCGGTTTGATAGCAAACGCATCGGTCTTTGCGCCGATCCCTCCAACTTCCTCCTGCGAGGTTGCCACAGCCATCACATCCCAAAGGTGCTTCCGCTTGGACAGCATCTCCAACGCAATCGTGACTGCTGCCACGGAGGCACGGTTATCGAGGGTGTGTCCGCTGAGGCACTCGCTGCTGAGTTCCATCGGCTCCGTTGCGAAAGATATAACATCTCCCACACGCACCAGCTTTTTGACTTCGTCCGGCAACAAGCCGGTGTCTACCAGCAGATATTTCTGGGGAAGGGGTCCGGATTTTCCGTCCTTGGGCAGCAAAGCTGCTGGCGGCATGACTACCATGGCTGGCAGATCGCGGGCAACTTCCGAGTTGGTGGCGTGCACAGTCACCATCTGCCCGGGCAGGATGCGCGGATCAACCCCGCCAACCTGCATGAAGCGCAAAAAGCCTTCATCAATGCCGGTCACCATCAGACCAATTGCGTCCATGTGCGCCGCGATCATCACGCTGGGGCGGGACCCCGCGCCTTCTCCGCGCTGGATGGCCTGCAGGCTGCCGAGATTATTGACGCGGATCTCGTCAGCAAGCGGCTGCCAGGCAGCCCGGATGATCTCTCGGATCGGCGCTTCATAGCCGCTCAGACCCGGTGCGGAGATCATTTCCTTTAAGTGTTGTTTCAGATCAAGTTTCATAAGCCTCTCTCATGGGTTTGGCGTGGGTTCAGCCGAATTCTCAGTTGGTATTTCAGTGGGGATTTCCGTCGGCACAGTAACAGGGGTATCTGTTGGCAGTGGTGTTTCCGTAGGGGTGAAAGTAATCGTCGGGGTCCACGTGGCTGTGGTTGTTGCAGTCGGGGGCAGTGTATTCGTAACCGTAGGGGTAATGCTGGCTGTACGGGTGAGGTAAGGGGTCAGCGTTGCGCTGGGGATGAGCGTTACCGTGCTGGTGAGGGTCGGCGTAGCGGTTGGCTGCAACGGACCGCGGTTGAAGCGCAGAAGGAGGACTCCCAGCAGGTAGCAGGGAATCGTTATGAGAATGATCAGCGTCAGCATGTATCGCGTGCGTGTGCGATTAGAAATTTCGTCCACCAGAGCTCCGTCTGCAGTTTATCTTATCACCAGCTATATCACCCGGCAAATTTAGTCAATTATAGCCCACCGCGCATAGTGCAATCGCATCTGGTTGGTTTCTGGTTGGTTTCTCATTCCCCAACTTTAAATATTAGGAGAATATTGCGAGAACGGTACCTATACACCAGTCCGGCCCCCTCCAGCGAAGCGGAGGGAGGGGGCAGGGGGGGTGGGTCTTTCCTGGGAAATGGAGCGACCCGTAATCGCTTTTGTATACCCGCTGGCACAAATTTACTAATAAGAGTGCCTCAATCCAGGTCAAATATTTTGCCCGGGTTCAGGATGTTGTTGGGGTCCAGGGCTTGCTTAAGCGTGCGCATCAGTTCCAGCTCGTGAGGATCAACAATCTCCTGAAAGTACGCTTTGCGTTTGATGCCAATGCCGTGTTCGCCGCTCAGTTTGCCGCCGAGTGCCATCACCACCTCATACAAGCGCCTTACGACCTGATCCTCCAAAATGTACCACTGATCCAGCGGCATATCGGGCGGTTTGATCAGGGTTGTATGCAGGTTGCCGTCGCCAGCATGCCCGTAGGAAGGCATGGAAAGGTCAAACTCAGCCGCGATTTTGGCGATCTCCCGGGTCAGTGCCGGGATCTGCGCGATCGGCACCACGATATCTTCCAGGCTTTGGTGGGGTGAGTACACCTTGAATGCTTCGGCGATGTTGCGCCGAACCGCCCAAACACGCTCCTGGGTGGTGTAATTATCCGCCACGTAGACTTCAATCGCGTGGTGTTCCATGCACAGGTCGCCGATCATCTCGGCTTCCCCATCCACCTGGTCTTGCGTGGTGCCATCGACCTCGATCAGCAGCATCGAACCGCAGCTCTCATAGTCGAGGTGTTCGTTCAGATACTTGCAGGAAGTCTCAACCGCAAGGCGGTCCATAAACTCGATGGATGTCGGGATAATCCCCAGCTGGCTGACGATCATCGGCACGATCTCTATCGCGCTCTGCACGTCCGGGAACAACACCAGCAGGTCTGTCTTGGCTTTTGGCAGGGGCGTGAGCCTGATGGTCGCGCTGGTCACGATCCCCAGAGTGCCTTCTGAGCCGATATAGATGCGCTTGAGGTCATAGCCCGAAACGTCCTTGACGATCTTTCCGCCAATTTTGAGGATCTCACCAGCCGGGGTAACGACCTCCATTCCGGTGATGTAACGCTCTGTCACACCATATTTGATCGCCTTGCCACCGCCAGCATTCTCGGCGATATTCCCGCCAATTTGGCAGGACTCAAGGCTCATAGGATAACCGGCAAAGAATAAGCCGTCATCCGCTACGACCGCGTTGATTTCGTTGGTCACAATGCCTGCCTGCACTTCGATCATCATGTTCTGCAGGTCAATATCGAGCACCTTGTTCATTTTTTCGAAGGCCATAAGGATGCCGCCATGCAGCGGGATTGCTCCCCCGGAAAGTCCCGAACCGGCTCCGCGCGGGGTGACCGGGACGAGGAGCTCGTTCGCCAGCTTCATGATCTCCGCCACCTGCTGCGTGCTGGTGGGGGTCACGATCACCTCCGGCATAGCCGAAAACTGGTCCTTAGGAGTCTCGTCGTGGGAGTAGGCTTCAAGCTTTTCTTCGTCCAGGATAACGTTTGCCGCTCCAACTATCTGCGCGATTTTTGCGACAATTTCAGGCGTAATGGAGTTGTAGTTGGTCATGACTTTCTCTCCTCAAGCCGGGAAATTAATTCAGGCAAAACCTGGAAGGCATCCCCGACGATCCCAAAATCTACCACCTGGAAGATAGCCGCGTTGGGGTCCGTGTTGACAGCCACAATGGTTTCGGCAGTTTTCATCCCCGCCAGGTGCTGAATGGCGCCTGAGATGCCCAAAGCGATATAGAGCTTTGGCAGCACCGTCTTTCCGCTCAGGCCAACCTGCTGCGGGTATCTCGCCCAGCCGCGGTCGACCGCGTCGCGCGAGGCGCCAACCTTGCCGCCCAATAAGCTTGCCAGATCGTGCAGGAGTTGGAAATTGTCGGCTTTTTTCATGCCCCTGCCGCCCGACACGATTACATCGCTATCCTGCAGGTTGCTTTCATCGGCGGTTTCAGCCTCGAAGGAAAGCAGTTTCACTCTTTTGTCCACCAGCTCGGGCTTCAGCGATATTTGCAGGATGTGACCAGTGCGGGAAGGGTCTGCGGGCAGCGGTTGGGTAGAACGCGGTCTGACGGTTGCCATCTGGGGGCGGTGGTTGGGGGTCTTGATGGTGGCGAGAATATTTCCTCCGATGGCGGGGCGGGTTTGCAGCAGGTCGCCCGTGGTCAGGTCTATCTGTAAATCGGTGCAGTCTGCCGTCAGACCGGTGTGCAGGCGCATCGCCACGTGCGGCATCAGAGTGCGCCCGTTGTTGGTGGCAGCCGCCAGGATGATGTTGGGCTTCATTTGCTGAACCAAATCAATCAACACGTTGCTGTAGGTCTCCACGATGAAGGCTTCCAAAGCAGGATCCTGCACGCTGATCACCAGATCTGCCCCGTGCTGGATCAGGGTGGTTAGTTCTGCTTTGCTGACGTTCGCCCCAATCAAAACCGACACCAGCTGCTCACTGCAGGCATCTGCCAGGCTTCTGCCCCTTGCCAATAATTCGTACGAAACAGACTTCAGCTTGCCGTTGGCTGCTTCAGCAATGGTCCAGACCTTGGTATTTTTCTCACTCATATCAATTGCCTCTCTTCCAGAAAAGCAATCAGGGCATCCACGGCTTCAATCACATCCTGATCATCTTTGATCGTCACCATTTGACCATTCCTGGTCACCTTTGGCGATTTGGTGGAGACCACCCTGGTTGGCGAGCCTTTCAGCCCAAGAAATTCCCGGTTGAGCCCAAGGTCTTCTGCAGTCAGCACCGGGATCTCAACGGTTTTTGCTTTCTTCTTGCCGCGTAAGGTAGGCAGGCGCGGATAACTGATCTCCTTCACCACCGTCAACAGGCAGGGCAGGGGCAGCTGGAGGGTTTCGATGCCTTCTTCCACCGAGCGCTCAACCGTGATTGTTTTGTGCTCCAGGTCCAGATCGTTTACTTTTCGCACATAGGTCGCCAGGGGAATATCCAATCCGGAAGCGATGTTTGGACCCACCTGGCCGGTATCGCCATCGGTAGCCCGTTCACCCGCCAGGATCAGATCATAATCCCCTATGCGCTTGATGGCGTTGACCAGGGCGTAAGCTGTTGACCAGGTGTCTGCCCCGGCAAAAGCCCGGTCAGAAAGGATGTAGCCATCGTCACAACCCATGGCAATCGCCTCCTTCAAGCCTTTGACCGCGTTGAGAGGACCCATCGTGAGGACGGTCACCGTTGCGCCATACTTTTCCTTGAGCATCAGGGCGGTTTCAATGGAATAGAGATCCAGGGGGTTCACGATGCTGACCACCCCATCGCGGACCATTGTGCCGGTTTCGGGATCCATTTTGACATTCCCCGTTTCAGGCACTTGTTTGATTGGAACAATGATTTTCAACATGAACTCACTCCTCAGGAACCTTTTCGCACTTTCTGTTATTGTACATCAAGAGGATTGATGAAACATGATCGTTAAAATCCCGGCTATGACAAACATAGAACAAAACTGGGGCAAAAATGAGGTGCCAGGGCGTAAGTCGGGCAAAGTACCGGCGAAGCTGTGTGATGAGTAACGTAGATATGTGTAATCAGACCATACAGCAGAGCGATGGTAGAATCGAGGATACAAAAAGCAAAGGTTAAGACCATGAAAACTGCCATCTGGTGGATCAGGCGCGACCTGCGTCTGAGTGACAATCAGGCACTGACTGAAGCACTGCGCCAGACAGACACTGTTGTGCCGGTTTTTATTCTGGATCCAAAACTGCTGGCTTCGGAGTATGCCGGTCAGGCGCGCCTGGCTTTCCTGCTTGATGGTCTGCGCGAACTGGATAATAACCTAAAGCGGCGCGGCAGCCAGCTCATTTTGCGGAGAGGTGATCCGCTTGAGGTCCTCATAGGTCTATTGCGCGAAACAGGCGCGGAAGGTATCTTTGCCGAGGAAGATTATTCCCCCTATGCCCGCCAACGCGACGAACAGGTTGCGCTTTCCCTCCCTTTAAAGCTTTCACCTGGGGTAACTGTTTTCCACCCGGATATGCTGCTCAAAACCGACGGCAGCCCCTACACGGTCTTTACCCCCTTCAGCCGCAATTGGCGCAGTTTGCCGGCAAGCGGCAGCCCCCTGCCCGCACCAAACCACCTCAACCCCCTGCCCGCCCTTGCCTGCCTGGCAATGCCCGAAAAACCCTCCCACCCGGATGAGAGTTCGTTTAAGGCAGGTGAGCAGGAGGCAGAGCGCAGGCTTTCCGCCTTCACAGACTCCGCCATTGAAGACTACACCGACATGCGCAATCGCATGGACCTGGAAGGCACTTCGCAGCTTTCCCCCTACCTGCGCCTGGGCATGCTCTCAGCCCGCCAGGCAGTTTGGGCTGCCCGGCAAGCATCCCAATCAGCCACAACCACTACCGCTCAGAAAGGCGCGGAAGCCTGGCTCAATGAGCTCATCTGGCGGGAGTTTTATGCCGCAATCCTTTATCACTTTCCGCATGTGCGCCAACAGGCCTTTCGGGCTGAACTGCGGAATATCCCCTGGCGAAATGACCCGTGCGGCTTGGCTGCCTGGAAAGCAGGTCTCACTGGCTACCCAGTAGTGGATGCGGCTATGCGGCAGCTAAACGCCACCGGCTGGATGCACAACCGCGCCCGCATGATCTCCGCGTCCTTCCTGACCAAGGACTTACTGATCAACTGGCAGGAAGGTGAACGATATTTCATGGAGAGCCTGTTGGATGGCGATCCAGCCTCCAATAACGGCGGCTGGCAGTGGACCGCCGGCACAGGCACGGATGCCGCGCCGTATTTCAGGGTCTTTAACCCCATTTTGCAGGGGCTTAAGTTTGACCCGCAGGGCGATTATGTGCGCCGCTGGGTGCCAGAGCTGGATCTTGTGGCCAACAAATACATCCATACCCCGTGGGAGATGCCCACGGAAGTGCAGAAACAGACACGCTGCCAGATCGACAGCGATTATCCAAGCCCGATCGTGGACCACAAGTTGGCACGTGAGCGTGTTTTGCTTGCCTATCGCAGTGGGTCCGACCAAGGTGGCTGATTTTATATCCATAATTATGAGAGTAACGAACAAGTGTTTACATGACTTTTCCTATAGTTAATGGTTCAAATTTGCTCAGAGAGAAACTCACTCTTCCCCAGGATTTCGCGGGCAAGTACAACCTGCTATTCATCGCCTTCCAGCAGTGGCACCAGGAGGAAGTGAACACCTGGATACCCCTGGCAGAGTCCTGTGAAGCCCAGTTCCCGGGACTTGTCTACTACGAATTGCCCACCATTCGCGCTTTGAACGCTTTTTCAAAGTTTTTCATCAACGAGGGCATGCGGGCGGGCATCCCAAACCCAAAATCGCGCGAACGCACGATTACGCTTTACCTCGACAAAGATGAGTTTCGATCAGCACTGGACCTGGGAGATGAAGAGCACATTTTCGCCCTGCTGATCGACCGGCAGGGTGAGGAATTGTGGCGCGCCCGCGGTCCGCACAGCCAGAGCAGTGAAGCAGAGCTGCTTGAAGTGCTCAACCGGCTATTCCTAAAAGAACAATGATTTTTACAAGAGTTGCAGAAATATCTGTGCTTTAAAGCGCGTAAGTTTTTCTTTATCGAAGACAGCTGCAGGGCTATGCAGGTCGAATCCGGTTTCGCTGAAATCGGCTATAATTAGGTGGCAATCTCAATCGTGAACGGAGGTCCATCATGGCAACAAAAGATAAAGCTGGGAAAGAAGAACGTAAGAAACCCAAACTGTCCATTAAAGAAAAGCGCAAAGTGAAAGAGGACAAGAAGAAAACCTCGTCTGTCGTCAACACCGGCGCTTGATACTATCCAAATTAGCCAAAAGCCAGCCTGAAACAGGGCTGGCTTTTTTATTCAACCATGACAAATGTGGATCTGTTGAGAGAATCCAAAAATGCCGAAATGCCTGTCCCAAAAATGCCTTGACATTCCCGGTTCAAACCGTTAGAATATTGAATCTTGAAATCTGGATGGAGTACGGGCCTGTAGCGCAGTTGGGAGCGCGCTTCAATCGCACTGAAGAGGTCGAGGGTTCGAATCCCTCCAGGTCCATTCGAGAGAAAGTTAGTATACTTTCAAAAATGAGGGCCCATAGCGCACGAAGTCCCC
>DDWY01000022.1:0-617 GCA_002347705.1 Anaerolineaceae bacterium UBA2274
AGCAGGATCTCGTCATCCATGCTCTGCACACCGATCTGGATTTTGGTAACACCTTGCCGGCGGCACTCCAGCAAACCCTCGAGCGTGATCAGGTCAGGTCGGGTCTCAACAACCAGCCCAACATTGCGATGGACCCCATTTACGTTGCGTGCCTGCACCTCAGCCAAAGAAACAGCACCATTGTCGTCCAGGGGGTTTTCCTCGTTAAGCGCCTCAAAGCAACGGCGAATGAACCACTCCCGGTAGTCTGAAGGATATGCCGACCAGGACCCTCCCAGGATGAGCAGCTCGATCTTATCAGTCGGATGACCGACCTCGTGCAGCGCTTTCAGTCTTGAGCCTACCTGCAAATAGGGGTCAAAATGGTTTTCAACGCCTCGCCTCGCGCCTGGTTCGTCTGAAAGATAGGATTGAGGCAGCCCCGCTTCACTGGGGCAAAAGATACACTCACCCGGGCATGGATACGGCTTTGTGAGAACGGTGATGGTGGTCACACCCGAAAGGGTTCGGATGGGCTTCATGCGGATTTTCGCCAGCAAAACCGGATCCTCTTCCCACTCTCCCGCCTCCACCATACGCCGGTATGCAGCCACCAAAGTGTGCTTTGCCAGAAATCC
>DDWY01000022.1:635-4540 GCA_002347705.1 Anaerolineaceae bacterium UBA2274
CACTGCTTCAAGCACTTCGAGAGCAAGCTCGAGCTCCTGGGGAGAATACTGGCGCTTTTTTTGCCAGCGTTCACGTTCAGTTAAGTTAGTCATGGATTTCAATTCTACCCTATGGTATTGGTGTTGGTTTCATGGCAAGTCTACAATTTATTACCTTTCCTCTGTGGAAGATTTCAATTGCTGAAACTGATTAAGGCACCGGTCTACAGTCACCCGATTCTGATTGCCCGACTTACTGATAAAATCAGCACATGCAACCCGAATTAGTCGAAAAGCTCCTGCGTCTGAACCAGGATTTCTACGCTACCTACGCGCAGTCTTTTGCTGCCACACGCCACAGCGTCCAACCCGGCGTGCAGCGTTTGCTTCCACAGATTATGCAAGCCGAAGTGGTGCTGGACCTGGGCTGCGGCAACGGAAACCTGGCAGAACTGCTGAAAAGCGAAGGGTTTTGCGGTAGTTACGTTGGTGTCGATGAAAACGCCTATTTCCTCGAGCAGGCAGCAGCTTCCACCCAAGATGCCGCTTGCGGCAGTTACTCCTTCAGGCAAGGCTCATTGGCAAGCTTCAACTGGTTGGATTTGGTTGATGAGGCAGATGCCATCTGCTCATTCGCGACGCTCCATCACCTGCCCGGAGCCGAACTGCACCAGCAATTGTTTGCCTCAGTCACAGCCAAACTCAGCCCCAAGGGTCACTTTTTCCTCTCCTGCTGGCAAGTGCTGGGAAATAGCCGTCTTGAAAAACGCCTCGTGCCGTGGGGCCCGATGGGAATCAAAATTGAATCTTTGGGTGAAGCTGATTTATTGATGGATTGGCGGGCTGACCCTGGCAAGCCGGCAAAGCTGCGCTATGTCCATCACTTTTCTCCCTCAGAATTACGCGCTTTGGGGGAATCTCAGAGGTTGATCCTTCAGGATGAGTTCTTTTCGGACGGCAAGGAAGGTAATTTAGGCTTGTACCAGGTCTGGCAAAAACCTGATCTTTAACCTAAAGCAACGTCCAGCAGCATCATGATAGCAAACCCCAGCATAACCGCAATAGTTGGCACGTCCGAGTGGTCGCCTGCCGAGTGCTTCGCTTCGGGGATCAACTCTTCAGCTACCACATATATCATCGCGCCGGCGGCAAATGCCAGCGCATAGGGCAGCAAGCCCCGTATGGTCAACACTGCCCAAGCGCCAATCACAGCCGCGATCGGTTCCACCACGCCAGAGTATTGCCCCAGTAAGAACGCTTTCTTGCGGCTGACATTTTCACTGCGCAGCGGCATCGAGACCGCCATGCCTTCAGGGAAGTTTTGGATGCCAATACCCAGTGCCAACGCAACCGCTGAGTTAATCGTTGCCCCATCAATACCGGCTGCCGCGGCACCAAAAGCCACGCCCACCGCCAGACCTTCAGGGATGTTGTGAAGAGTAATAGCCACAACCAGCAAAACACTCCTTTGCCATGTGCTTTTAACGCCTTCAGGGTGTTTTTCCCCAGGGTGAAGGTGAGGCAGGAGCTTGTCCACCAGGAAAAGAAAAGCACCGCCAGCCAAAAAGCCCATTACTGCAGGAAACCAGGCTGGCACACCAATGCTTTCGGACATATCGATGGCAGGAGCAAGCAAAGAAAAATAACTTGCAGCAATCATGACCCCCGCCGCAAAACCAAGCATGGCATCCAACCACTTGCGGTTGATCTCCTTGCTAATAAAGACCCCCGCAGCGCCAAATGCAGTCATGGCGTAGGTGAAGGTAGTGCCCAGCAGAGCTTGAATGATGGGATTGAATTGGGCAAGTTTTTCGATAATCATGTTTTCTCTCTGATGATAAGATTAGTTCGAGAGTTATTGTAAACGATGAGGAAATTATTGGACAGTGACACAAAGAATATCCCTGCCGATTTGCAGAGAACACTTGAGATCTGCCTGGATCTCAGGTTTAAAGATCCTTCTCTCAGCACCACCAATGCCCTGCGACTGTTTAATGGCTTCTATGAAGGCTTGCCGCGACTGACGGTTGACCTCTATGCCAACACCCTGGTGATCTCGGACCATGATCGGGACTTGGCATCCCGGCACGAATTGCACCAGGCAATAGCCCAATTCTATACCGAAGCCTTGCCCGAGGTGCAGTGCGTTCTGCTAAAACAGCGCCACGCTCAGGATGTTAAACTGCGCCAGGGCATGCTAATTCACGGCGAGCAAGTTTCCACCTCGATCGAAGAAAATGGTGTGAATTACGCGCTGGATCTCAGGCTCAACCAGGACTCCAGCTTCTATCCCGACACGCGCAACCTGCGCCTGTGGCTCAGCCAGCAGATGGCAGACGCGCGCATTTTGAATTGCTTTGCCTACACCGGCGTCCTCGGCATTGCCGCTATGGCTGGCGGTGCGAGGGAAGTCGTTCAGACCGATCTGAATCCCCATTTTCTCGCGGTGGCGAAACGTTCGCAAGCTCTGAACAACTTCAGCGGGGAGATGAAGACTCTCAACCAGGATTTCTATCCGATGGTTGCCGGTTTCAAGAACCAGTCGCAGCTTTTCGACTGCGTCATTCTGGATGCGCCGTTGTTTTCGAAAACACGGCGTGGCAGAGTGGACCTGCTGCAGAACTGGCATGGCTTGGTCAACAAAGTGCGGCCACTGGTCGGTCACGAAGGCTGGCTGGTGGCAATTAATAACGCCCTGTTTTTGCCTGGGGCTGAATTGATGGAAAGCGTCAGGAGATTAACCGCTGATGGATACCTGGAAATTTCAGAGATTATATCAGTGCCGCAGGATGTCACTGGCTACGCGCAAACAATTACCGCAAAAGCCCCGGCTGATCCTGCCCCGTTTAATCACCCCACCAAGATCGTCATCATGCGCGCCCATCGCAAAGACGGCAGGCGCGCTTAACTAGCAAATATCAGGCTGATTTATGCCTGGTAGTGCAGGAACTTCTCACCTTTAAGGTTGCAGATCGGGCAGCGTTCCGGGCGTGTGCCCAGCTCGATATAGCCGCAGGTGGGGCAGAGATAGAAGTCGGAAACCTCCAGGTCTTTGCCTTCGCGGACGGCTTCAAGCGCTTTCGTGTACAGATTGGCGTGCACTTCTTCCGCAGCCACAGCATAACCAAACATTACTCTTGCTCTATGGTTGGTAGTAGTGGCTTCTTCCAGCATGGGAGGATACATTTCAGTAAATTCATAGGTCTCGCCATCGATGGCGTCCTGCAGGTTATCCTGGGTGCTCTGGATTTTGTCGAGCGCTTTGAGGTGACCGACGGCATGGGTCAGTTCGGCCTGCGCGGTAGCTTCAAAGAGTTTGGCGATATTGGGTAAACCATCAGCGGCTGCCTTTTTGGCATAGGCTGTGTACTTCTGAAAGGCCTGGCTCTCGCCGGCAAAGGCCGTTTTTAGATCATCGATTGTATTGCTCAATAGAATTCCTCCGGAGTGTTATTTATTACCAAAATTGTAATATAAAATCTGGATGTGTGCTGTCTCGCTGGTTTGTCAAACTAATACCGGAGTTTCTCATTTTAGTGCCCTGAAAACAGCTCCCCAACGAAAGAATATTCAAAAAATATCGAAAAATGAGAAACTCAGATGTGTGCTGTCTCGCTGGTTTGTCAAACTAATAATATAATTACTTTCGCGAGCGTCATTAAAAGCGCGGAGTCTTCAGGAATTCAGGGTTTTCCGACCCTCACACTTACTTTACCAATGAGGGTGTTGAAAAAAGAGGAGATTAGGTGAAAATGCCTGCTCATAAGCTGGAATTTCATCGAAAACAGGGGCAATCATGCCTCAGGGCTGTTCATAATTCACCTTATTTTGGTTCTTTTTACCTGCCTTTTGACCACCACCGACAATACACCCTGGGTTAAGCGGCTGAAGCGGGTTGCGCCTTGAAGCCGACCCCCGTCAGGAGT